>NZ_KK366016.1:0-107323 GCF_000686785.1 Rhodococcus sp. UNC363MFTsu5.1 | reverse complement strand
CGCCTACCTCCTCGGGCAGGTGCAAGCCCAGCAGGCCGAGCTCGGCGAGCGAACCCCAGAAGGCGGGGCGGGTCTCGCTCTTGGCCTCGACGGCCTCACGGATCACGGTCGGGGTGGCGTGCCGGGCCGCCCAGCCGCGCACGGAATCGCGGAGTTCGCGGTCTTCGTCACTCATTCCAATGGTCATGGATTGTCCTCGGTTCTAGAAGGGGAGGCGCTTCGCGCCCGTGCGTGGTTGGTGAGTCTCAGGACTCGCCAACCGCGCACGGGCGCCGCAGGCGCCTAGATCCGCTCGATGACGGTGGCCGTCGACAGTGCGCCGCCCGCGCACATGGTGATCAGCGCCGTGGACTTGTCCGCGCGCTCGAGTTCGTGCAGAGCAGAGGTGATCAGCCGCGAGCCGGTGGAGCCGACCGGGTGCCCGAGGGCGATCGCGCCGCCGTTCACGTTGACCTTCGACATGTCGGCGTTGTGCACCTGCGCCCAGGACAGCACCACGGAGGCGAAGGCCTCGTTGATCTCGACCAGGTCGATGTCGGCCAGCGACATCCCCGTCCGCTCGAGCACCGCGCGAGTGGAGTCGACCGGGCCGTCGAGGTGGAAGTACGGGTCGGCGCCGACCATCGTGGAGGCGACGATGCGCGCTCGCGGCCGCAGGCCCAGCGCGGCCGCCCGCTCCTCGCTCATCAGCAACACCGCGGCGGCTCCGTCGCTGACCTGGGAGGAATTGCCCGCGGTGTGGATACCGCCCTCGACGACCGGCCTGAGCCCGGCCAGCCCCTCGGCGGTGGTCTCGCGCAGGCCACCGTCGCGGGTCACGGTCGCGACCTCACCCGTGGGGCTGCCCTCCCTGTCCACGACCGGGGCCACCACCGGCGTGATCTCGCGGTCGAAGCGGCCCTCGGCCCACGCGACGGCCGCGCGACGCTGCGACTCGAGCCCGAAGGCGTCGACGTCGCCGCGCTTGATGCCACGCCTGACCGCGATCCGCTCGGCGGAGGTGAACTGATCGCCCATGTCGAGGGCCCAGTCGTCCGGGTACGGGTTACCGGTGCCGGGCGCGTTGGCCTGACCGAGGAACACCCGGCTCATCACCTCGACCCCGCAGCCGATGCCTGCGTCGATCTGACCGGAGGCGATCAGGCCGGCGACCATGTGCACGGCCTGCTGCGAGGAGCTGCACGCGCAGTCGATGGTGGTGGCGGCCGTGGTGTACGGCAGGCCTGCGTGCAGCCAGGCCTGGCGGGTGACGTTGTTGGACTGCTCGCCCGCCTGGGTGACGGCACCGCCGACCAGCTGGCCGACCTCGGTGGCCGCCAGGCCGGTGCGCTCGAGCAGCGCGGCCTGCGCCGCACCCAGCAGAACGGCCGGGTGGACACCGGCCAGCTGACCGCGGCGGCGGCCGATCGGAGTGCGGACCGCGTCGACGATGACGGCTGTGCTCATGATGACTGCTCCCTGAATGGATCGCGGCGCGGTGGGGGGACTCCCACCGCGCCGCCGGTGGTTTCCCCGGACGCTAGGCAGGACGCCGGATGGCCGCGGCCCCGATCCCGGTCAGCGGAACCCCTACGGCCGCGTCGTGCGTTCCCAGCCGCGCCGGACGGTCGCCAGTCGCCGCCAGCCGAGACCCCCGAAGTACTCGATCTCCTCGACGTCCTCGCGCCCGAGGGCGATGAAGAGGTTCGCGACGCCGCCCGTTCGGAGCCAGTCGGCGGCGGATCCGAGGAGCGCACTTCTGGCGACCTCACCCGACGGCAGGTCCAGTTCGGCCACCTCCGCCCACCCGGCCAGCCGGAGCAGTGTCCCGCCCCTGGTGCAGTCGTCGATCGTCTCGACGCAGCCCAGCTCGGTCGCGTCACCGTCGTCGAGCGTGAATCGAACCCCGTGTTGACCCACCGATCGCCGAACCCGCTCGGATGCAGGAGAATCCGATGCCGGCATGGTGTCGATCCTGCCGGCGAGCAACACCTCGACGGCGTCCTCGCCGGGCCGGAACCCCGCTCCGATCAGCGATTCCTCGATGTGCGGCCAGCAGTCCGGTATGCCGAAGGTCGCGGGCGTTGGGAGGTCGCCATCGGCGAAAATCCTTCTTGCGCCCCAGGATTGGATCACGCGCAGCGCAGCGCCCAGTAGTACCGCGGCGGCGTCGGCATGATCCGGCCAGCAGACCATCCAGGCGACCTCACCCGAGTCGCGGTAGTCGGGACCGACGTCGGGGGAGCTCCGATAGCACCGCAGGTGCGCCGCGCCGACCACCCGGGAATCCACCACGACCACCAGGGTCTCGCGGGTCTGGACCCAGGGGTCGGTCACGTACTGACCGGGATCGGCCTCGAGCTGGGCGAGCAGGGTGGCGGTCGAGACGGCCCACCCGGGAACGACCGCCGAGATGTGCGCGTTCACCAGGTCGGTGACCTGGTGGCGGTCGGAGCGACGGAACGGACGAATGTGAGGCATGCGGGACTCCATGTTCAAGATCCGATGGATCATCGACAGAAGCCACTATCGGTGCGGCACACCGCCGATCATAGCCCGCCCAGCGCCGCGGCAGGGTTCCGCCGCCGGAGCCACCCCATCCCGAGGGGCCGGCTACTTGATCGTGCCGCTGAGGTCCGCGAGCAGCAGGTCGCACGCGATACGCAGATCGGATTCGATCTCGGGGATCGACGCCCGCCCGTTGAGACTCGACTGGATCAGCCCGAACCACAGGGACACGACCAACCGGATCACCGTGGTGTCGCGAACGGACGGGTCCTCGATCCCCGCGGCGTCGAGCAGCTGCGCGTCGAAGTGCTGGTCGATCTTGGCGACATCGGGAATCGTGGCCGCGTTGGACGTCGCCGCGGACTGGATCATCGCCGTCGCCAACATGGGCCTGCGCAGCAGCGCCCTCGTCGCGCGCAGCAGGATCTCGTAGACCGCGTCCGCGGGCGAGCCGGTGCCCTTGGGCCGCCGCGTCAGACCGGCGCCCATCTGGTCGATCTGGTCGACCATCACCGCGACGAACAGGTGGGTTTTCGACGGGAAGTAGCGGTAGAGGGTCCCGATGGCCACGCCTGCCGACTTGGCGACCTCGTGCATCTGGACGCGCTCGAGTTCCTTCTCCGAGGCCAACACGGCGGCCGCGTCCAGGATGCGGCCGTACCGCGCCCGTTGTTCGACCGAACTGGGTTCGGCCGCGTCGCGTGCCTCCGCAAGCCTGGGCATGTCTCCCCCGCCTTCTTTCCACAATGGTTCCCCGCAGGATAGATCCTGACATCTCGCGGGGACCACTGCCGCAAACTTCCGCTCAGTGGGATACGCCAGGCGGCTCCGCCGCCTCATTGGGTTCCCAAACCGGTGCCGCCGGAGGATACTCGCCAGTAACAACTGGCACGTCCTTCCGGGAGGCGGATCATGGTTGCAGCGGCCCAGGTCACCGAGGAGCAGGCGAGAGCGGTCGCCGAGGAAGCCAGGGAGAGCGGGTGGGACAAGCCCTCGTTCGCGAAGGAACTCTTCCTCGGGCGGCTGCGACTCGACCTCGTGCACCCCTTCCCCCAGCCGCCGCCCGCGGAGGCGGCCAAGAGCGACCGGTTCCTCGCGGAGCTCGAGAAGTACTGCGCCACCCTCGACGGGACGGTGATCGAGCGGGAGTCCCTGATCCCCGACGACTACGTCAAGGGGTTCGCCGAGCTCGGCTGCTTCGGCCTCAAGGTCGCCGAGGAGTACGGCGGGCTCGGACTGTCGCAGGTCGCCTACAACCGGGTCCTGATGCTCGCCGCCTCCGTGCACCCGAGCATCGGCGCACTCCTGTCGGCGCATCAGTCCATCGGCGTGCCGGAGCCTCTCAAGCTCGCAGGCACCCCGGAGCAGAAGCGGGAGTTCCTGCCCCGCTGCGCGAAGGGCGCGGTATCCGCGTTCCTGCTCACCGAGCCCGACGTCGGATCAGACCCGGCCAGGATGGCCTCCACCGCGACCCCGACCGAGGACGGCTCCGCCTACGTGCTCGACGGCGTCAAGCTGTGGACCACCAACGGCGTGGTCGCCGAGCTGCTCGTGGTGATGGCGCGGGTGCCCCGCAGCGAGGGCCACCGCGGCGGGATCACGGCGTTCGTCGTCGAGGCGGATTCGCCCGGCATCACCGTCGAGCGACGCAACGCGTTCATGGGCCTGCGCGGGATCGAGAACGGCGTCACCCGGCTGCACCAGGTGCGTGTGCCGGCCGCGAATCTGATCGGGCGCGAGGGCGACGGTCTCAAGATCGCGCTGACCACCCTCAACGCCGGCAGGCTCGCCCTCCCCGCGATGTGCGCGGGCGCCGGCAAGTGGTCGCTGCTCATCGCGCGCCAGTGGTCCGCAGAGCGGGTGCAGTGGGGCCGACAGGTCGGCAAGCACGGGGCGGTCGCCGCCAAGCTCTCGTTCATCGCCGCCACCACGTTCGCGCTCGAGGCGGTGCTGGAGTTGTCCGGGCAGATGGCCGACGAGGGCCGCAACGACATCCGGATCGAGGCCGCGCTGGCCAAGCTGTGGTCGAGCGAGATGGCCTGCCTTATCGCGGACGAGCTGATCCAGATCCGCGGCGGTCGGGGCTACGAGACCGCCGAGTCGCTGGCCGCAAGGGGAGAGCGGGCGGTGCCCGCCGAGCAGCAGTTCCGCGATCTGCGGATCAACCGGATCTTCGAGGGATCGAGCGAGATCATGCGGCTGCTGGTTGCCCGCGAAGCCGTCGACGCCCACCTCGCCGCGGCCGGCGACCTCGCCGACCCCAAGGCGGACCTGCAGCACAAGGCGAAGGCGGCGCTCGGCGCCAGCGGTTTTTACGCCAAATGGTTGCCGCACCTGGTCTCCGGGAAGGGGCAGCTCCCCACGTCGTACGGCGAATTCGGTTCTAACGCAACGCATCTGCGCTTCGTCGAGCGCAACGCCCGCAAGCTGGCCCGGTCCACCTTCTACGGCATGGCCCGCTGGCAGGCCGGGATGGAGAAGCACCAGGCGTTCCTCGGCCGGGTCGTGGACATCGGCGCGGAACTGTTCGCGATGTCGGCGAGCTGCGTGCGCGCCGAGATGCTGCGCGCCCAGGACCCGAGCCAGGGCGAGGCGGCCTACGAGCTGGCCGACGCGTTCTGCCAGCAGTCCCGGATCCGGGTCGATCGGCTGTTCGCGGCCCTGTGGGACAACACCGACGAGGTGGACCACCGGCTCGCCGACGGCATCCTGGATGGCCGGTACACCTGGCTGGAGGCGGGCGTGACCGACCAGAGCGAGGGCACCGGCCCGTGGATCTCGCAGTGGTCGCCTGGCGCGTCCACCGAGGAGAACGTCGCGCGCAGATTCCTGCCGCCGACGCGGAGCGGAGGCTAGTCGACGCCGAGCGGCGCGTCAGACCAGATTGTCCTCGATCGGCAGGCCGAAGGCCCCGCGCCCGTAGAGGGCCAGCGCGCGCTCGGCATCGTTGGCCACGTGCACCCCACCCGCGTGCGCGTCCCGCCAGGCCCGCTCGATCGGATTGCCCCGATCGAGGGACTGACCGCCCGCGGTCTTGAATAGGTGCTCGATGGCCTCCAGGGCCCGCTCGGTTGCGCGCACCTGGTCGCGGCGGGCCCGCAGCCGCAGCTGCATCGGGATCTCCTTGCCCGCGGCCGCCACCTCCAGCAGGGCGCGGACATTGCGGTCCATCTGCAGGATCGCGGCATCGATCTCGGAGGAGGCCCTCGCGACGGTCACCTGCGCGAACGTGTCCTCGGCGAATCGCCCGCCGCCGAGGCTGAGGCGCACCCGGTCTCGCATCGAAGACAGGTAGTTCTCGTAGCAGCCCGCGACCACACCGATCACCGGCGCCGAGATCGCCGTGGTGAAGATCGTCGCGAACGGAATCCGGTACAGCGGAGCCGGGTTCACCTTCTGTCCCGGACCGCGCAGGTTCGACACCTCGTAGTTGTTCATCACCCGGTACGAGGGGACGAATGCGCTGTCCACCACGATCTCGTGGCTACCGGTCCCCCGCAGGCCGACGGCGTCCCAGACCTCCTCGATCCGGTAATCGGTGCGCGGCACCAGGAGGGTGATGAAGTCCATCGGCTCGCCCTTGGCGCCGACCAGCAGACCACCGAGCAACGCCCACTGCGCGTGATCGCATCCGGACGCGTATCGCCAGACGCCGGACAGTTCGTAGCCGCCCTCGACGGGGGTGAGGGTTCCTGTCGGCGCGTAGGACGAGCAGACCAGCACGCCCGGATCGCCGCCCCAGACCTCGGCCTGGGCCCTGTCGTCGTAGAGGGCGAGGTGCCAGGGGTGCACCCCGAGCACCGAGGCCACCCAACCGGTGGAGCCGCAGGCACCCGAGATCGCCCGGACCGCCTCGTAGAAGTGCACGGGGTCGGCCTCCGCCCCGCCGTACCGCTTGGGCTGGAGCATCCGGAACACGCCCGCATCGGCGAGCCCCCGGATCGTCTCGTCCGAGACCCGGCGTGCGTCCTCGGTGGCGCGCGCCCGTTCGGCGATGCCGGGCAGCAACTCGCGAACCGCCGCGAGAACCTCGTTGTCCATCTGACCGATGCTATCCGTCTGAGCGCCGGCTGCCGAGGCCCGGACCGGTTGGCAAAGTCCAATTCTGCTGGTCAGGCCGGTCCCGGCCAGTGAGACCGGGACCATTGCCCGCCACGGTGCTCGTTAGCGTCGGGGGCAGTGATCAGCAGGACTCGCCGCACGCAGGCGGCCTCGCTCGAAGGGATGGGAAGAACCGTGACCACCACGCAGTCCGCAGACGATGAAGTTCGCGTGATCGACGCAGGCGCCGCACCGACCAGGTTCGCGCGCGGATGGCACTGCCTCGGCCTCGCGAAGGAATTCCGCGACGGCACGCCCCACGGCATCGAGGCCTTCGGCACCAAGCTGGTGGTGTTCGGCGACAGCGCGGGCAAGCTCAACGTCCTCGACTCGTACTGCCGCCACATGGGCGGCGACCTCAGCCAGGGCAGCATCAAGGGTGACGCGGTGGCCTGCCCGTTCCACGACTGGCGGTGGGGCGGCAACGGCAAGTGCACCGGCATCCCCTACGCCCGGCGGGTCCCCCCGCTCGCCCGCACCCGTTCCTGGACCACGCTCGAGCAGGACGGCCTGCTGTTCGTGTGGAACGACCCGGAGGGCAACCCGCCGCCCGCCGACGTCACCATCCCGCAGATGCGCAAGCCCGGCGAGGAGTGGACCGACTGGGTCTGGCACTCGATCGTCATCGACACCAACTGCCGCGAGATCGTGGACAACGTCGTGGACATGGCGCACTTCTTCTACGTGCACTTCTCCTTCCCCACCCGGTTCAAGAACATCTTCGAGGGCCACACCGCGATCCAGTACTTCGAGGGCCTCGCCCGCGAGGACATGCGGCCGCCGTCGAACGACCCGACCCGGCCGAAGCTGCTGGGCAGTGACTCGGTCGCCGCCTACCACGGCCCGTCCTTCATGATCGACGAGCTGATCTACCGATACGACACGTTCGACGTCGAGTCGATCCTGATCAACTGCCACTTCCCGATCTCCCCCGACAAGTTCGTGCTGATGTACGGCGTGATGGTCAAGAAGACCGACCAGCTGCCGACCGGTGAGGCGGAGTCGATCGCGAGCGGGATGACCAAGTTCATCGCCACCGGATTCGAGCAGGACGTCGCGATCTGGAAATCCAAGAGCCGCATCAACAATCCGCTCCTGTGCGACGAGGACGGCCCGGTCTACCAGCTACGCCGCTGGTACGAGCAGTTCTACGTCGACGTCGCCGACGTCACACCGGAGATGGTGGAGCGCTTCGAGTTCGAGATGGACACCACCAAGCCGGTCGAGGCGTGGCGCAGGGAAGTGGACGCCAACATCGCGGCCAAGAAGGCCGCCGAGGCCAAGAACCAGCCGGTCTAACCATGCAGCCGTTGGCATGCGACCGATGCGGCAACCGGGTCCTCGTCGAGAAGACCAGCTGGCACCACACCGCCATCCAATGGACGTCGGAGTCCGAGTCCTCCTGTGCCGAGTTCCGCGACGGGAAACCCTCCCGGGCCCGTACGGTCCGAGTCCAGGTCTGCGAGGCGCTGCAGGAATCGATCGACCAGGCCGTGCTCGACGGGCGACTCGATGTCGCCGAGAACTGAACCCCCTCAAGGAGAACCATGATCGACAAGATCCAATACGGACCGTGGGCGGTGATCGCGGGCGGTTCCGAGGGTGTCGGCTCCGCGTTCGCACACGAACTCGCCGCCGCCGGTATCCACCTCGTCCTGATCGCGCGCAAGCCCGGTCCGCTCGAAGAGACAGCGGACAAGGTGCGTGCTCTCGGTGTCCAGGTGCGCACGCTGTCGCTTGACCTGCTCGTACCGGATGCACTGGACCGGATCCGCGCGATCACCGACGACCTCGAGGTCGGGCTGCTGATCTTCAACGCGGGGGCCAACTCCTACGGGCACGAATTCGTCGAGAGCGACCTGCAGAAGGTGCAGGGCGTCATCGACCTGAACGTGACCTCGCAGCTGCAGCTCACACACCGCTTCGGCGCAAAGATGAAGGCCCGCGGCAGGGGCGGCATCGTGCTGCTCGGCTCGATGTCCGGATACCTGGGCGCCGAGCAGCAGAGCATCTACTCCGCGGCCAAGGCGTTCAGCCGGGTGTTCGCCGAGGGATTGTGGTTGGAGCTCAAGCCTTTCGGCGTGAACGTGCTCGAACTCGTCCTCGGCGTCACCCGCACCCCCGCCATGGCAAGGGCCGGGCTGAACTTCGACATCCCCGGCATGCTGGTCGCCGAGCCAGAGGACGTGGCACGCGAGGGTCTCGAGCACCTCGCCGACGGCCCCGTCTGGGTGGCGGGCGGCAACTATCCGGCGGTCGTCAAGCGTGCCGGGTTCCCGCGCGACAAGATCGTCCAGGGCGCCGCCGACGGCATGCGCAAGCTCCTCGGGCGCACCTAGGTTCTCACCCGTCCGGCCGGGTGGCCGCACCCCGAGCCCGGGGTGCGGCCATCGCCGTATTCGCGGACCCTATCTTCCCGAACCGTATGGCCGGGTGATGATCTCGAGAAAGTGCCCGGCCGGGTCGAGGAAGTAGGTCCCGCGACCTCCGTCGTTCCTGTTGATGCCCGTCGCCGACTGCCGGGGATCGGCCCAGTGCTCCATTCCGCCCTCGAGGATTCGACCGTAGATGCTGTCGAAATCCTCCTCCGAGACCAGGAACGCGTAGTGCTGCGGGGTCACGTCGAGGTGGGGCGGTGGTTCGGCGAAGTCCAGAGTGACTCCGTTGTCGAGCTGGACGGCGAGGAAGATGCCGGCCGGAACCGGATCCGGGAGGCCGAACAGCGTGGTGAAGAAGTACGCCGAGAGCTGCTTGTCTTTCGCGGCGACGATGGTGTGGTTGAACGAGATGGTCAAGGAAACCCCTTGGGATTCGACGCCTCCATGCCTGACGCAGTCCGTCATCGACACGCGACGCTGTATCCAGAAATACCTCGACCGCGGCGCGCGCGCAAGGCCCCCGCCGCTGCCGCACCGAGGTGTTGCCGCTCGACTATGGCGAGAGTTGCTCCGGCGTAGTCGTTTTCCTCGAGGAGATCGCCACCACACCCACCACCGCGACGATCGCGAGGGCGTACCCGCACCAGAGCAGCAGGAACGGGTGCAGCCAGCCCGCATCGATCGTCTGACCGCGATCGCCGATGCAGTAGAGCGTGAAATCGGTCGAGGTGCCGTCGCCCGATGCGTAGGTGTCCGAGACGATGACGGCCTCACCGGTGGGTGGCTCGCAGAACAGCGGGGCCAGGTAGCGCGCCTGCCCCGGCCAGATCACCGAGGAGATCAACGTGAGCAGGCCTGCGCTCGCGGCGATGGCGATTCCCCACGTCAGCAGCCACGCGACAACGGGTCGCCCGCGTTCGCGGTTCACGCCGACCTCTACGGGATCGGTCACAGCGGATGTACCTCCGCGACAGCGCCGTCGGCATCGAAGACGACGAGCGCCCGGGACCGCGGTGATTCGACCATGACCGTCGGCCGTATCGCCTCGGTTCTGTTGACCGAGATACCGGTGACCTGGCCGCCGTCGAAGGCGGTGCTCGCCAGTGCCTCGTCGACCAGACTCTCGACGCTGCCGAGCGCGGGCACATCGCCGACGACGAAGGCTTGCGCATCGAGATCGTCGCGGGCACTGACCAGGACCGGGGTCGGTTCGCTCAGCCATTGACCGTCGAAGGTGTACCGATCGAGCTGATCGGGGCGCGCCGGGTTCCGGACGGTCACATCGAGTGCCTCGACGGGCCCGACGTCGACCGAGGTGACCTGCAACTCGCTGACGCCGTAGGTGAGCGTGAGGGCCGCCATCGCGTCCCGGACCACGGCCGTGGTCATCCCACCGCCCCGCGCACGCATGTCCGCATCGAACTCGGCCCGGTCCACGGCTCCGATGCAGGCCGTGGCGCTCAAGGCCACCGCGATGGCCATCGCGGTCCACGCGGCCGATCGCCCCACCGAGGCCGCTGACGCCATGGCGTGAGGGTAACCCAGCCCCGCCCCTGGCGCAGCGGGCGTCCTCAGCGGTAGTCGGGGTTCGCGAAGTCCGGCCTGCAGCCGGCGTCCCACTCCGACCGCTGGTTCCCGTAGGCGGGGAACCCGCCCGCCTCCTTCAGCATCGCCGCCGCATGCATCAGGTTGTAGGTCATGAAGGTGGTGTTGCGGTTGGTGAAGTCGTTCTCCGGCCCGCCCGACCCCTCGTCCAGGTAGGACGGCCCCGGGCCCGCCTCGCCGATCCAGCCGGCGTCGGCCTGTGGCGGGATCACATAACCCAGGTGCTGGAGGCTGTAGAGGATGTTCATCGCGCAGTGCTTGACGCCGTCCTCGTTTCCGGTGATCAGGCAGCCACCGACCCGCCCGTAGAAGGCGTACTGCCCCCGGTCGTTGAGGATCGACGAACAGCCGTACAGACGCTCGATGACCTTCTTCATCACCGAACTGTTGTCGCCGAGCCAGATCGGGCCCGCCAGCACCAGGATGTCGGCGGCGATGATCCGCCCGTACAACTGCGGCCACTCGTCGCTCGGCCAGCCGTGTTCGGTCATGTCGGGGTACACGCCGGTGGCGATGTCGTGATCGACCGCGCGGATCTCGTCGACCGCGACGCCGGCATCGCGCATCAGCCCGACGCTGCGGTCGATCAGCCCCTGCGTGTTGCTGACCTCCGGCGACCGTTTCAGCGTGCAATTGACGAAGGCGGCCAGCAGGCCGTCGAACCTGGGCGCCGTGCCCAGTGACGATGGAATTGTCATCTCGGACTCCTCCGCGAGTGCCCCCGGCAGTCCACGATATGCGCCGGCCCGGCCCCCGGGGCGCCGAACGCTACGACTCGGGAGTGAACGCCGCGAGGGGCTCCGAACCGGACCAGTCGTGACCCCAGTAGCTGTCCGCGGTGATCTCCTCCGCGGTGAAGTGGCTCTCGTCCACCAGCATGCCCTCGGTGCCGAACTCGACGTCCCAGCCGCCGGGCGCGCGAACGTAGAACGAGACCATCTTGTCGTTGGTGTGCCTGCCGAGGGTGGACGAGATCGAGAAGCCGAGCCTGCCGACCCGGTCCAGCGCCTGGCCCACCGCGTCCAGGGTGTCGACCTCCATCATCAGGTGCACCATCCCCGGGCCCTCCGACGGCGGCGCCGGGCAGATCGCCAGGCTGTGGTGCCGCTGATTGATGCCGAGGAACCGCACCCGCCGGGCCGGGCCGGGTGCGCCAGGTCCGCCGAGCCGGATCGCACCGCGGGGCAGGAAGCCGAGGACCTCGGTGTAGAAGTCGTAGGTCTCCTGGAAGTGCGGCGTCGGCAGCACCACGTGGCCGAGGCCCGCGGGCCCCGTCACGAACCGGCCGCCGTGCGGGGTGACCACCGGGCTGTGGTCGAGCACCGGGCCGAAGAACACCTCGACGGTGGTGCCCGCGGGATCGACGAAGGTGATCGCGCGCTCCACGTCGCGGTGGTCCGCCTCCTCCTGGGACAGCTCGCGGACCGGGACGCCCGCCTTCTCCAGCTGATCGCGCACCGCCCGCAACGCGAACTGGTCGCGTACCTCCCAGCCGACCGCGAGCACCTTGTCCACCTCGCCCGGCAGCACCTGCAGGCGTGACCGGCGCTCGTCGATCCGCAGGTACAGACCGTCCCCGTCGGGGCCCGAGCCGACGGCCATACCGAGGCCGTCGACCACGAGTTCACGCCAGCGATCGACGTCCCGCGTCTGAACCTTGAGGTAGCCGAGCGAACGGATGTCAGACATGTTCTCCACCAATCCCTTTGCTGTTGCGTCGGTCAGATCATCGAACGGTGGATGCCCTGCGGCTCACCACCGAGCTGGGTCAGCGCCGACGAGTGGAAGATCGAGCCCGGCACGTGGATGGCGTGCGCGATGCCCGCGTGCGCGTCGCGGAAGAACCGCTGCATCGGGAACTTCCGGTGCAGGGCATTGCCGCCGGAGCGGGCGAAGATCTCGTCGACCGCGCGCACTGCACGCCAGGCCGCGGCCGTCTGGGTCCGCCTGCCGATGGCTCGTGCCTCGAAGTCGATCTCCTTGCCCGCCTCGGTCATGTCCCAGAAGCGGTCGACGGTCTCGAGCAACGCCGCACGCGATGCCGCGATCTCGGCCGCCGCCTCACCGATGGCGTACAGCACGTACGGATCGTCCTTGATCTTCTGCCCGGTGATCGCGGTCCGATCCTTCTGGGCCGCGATGTGACAGGCCAGCGCCCCCTCCGCGATGCCGACCACGGCGGAGGTGATGCCAAGCGGGAACATGCACGAGAACGGCATGTTGTAGAGGGTCTCGGTTCGTCCCGATGCCTTGACCGCGGTGCCGTCCATGACATCCGAGGCGAGCAGGGTGCGGTAGCCGGGGATGAAGGCGTCCCGGACGATCACGTCCTTCGAGCCGGTCCCGCGCAGACCGATGACGTCCCACGAGTCCTCGACGATCTCGTAGTCGGACCGCGGCAGGATCACGTGGAGGGAGACCGGCGGCATCTGCGCCCTGCCGTCGGCGTCCCCGAGCATGGCGCCGAGGAACACCCACTGGCAGTGATCGGTGCCGGAGGAGAACGACCAGCGGCCGTTGAGGATGTAGCCGCCGTCGACCGGCGTGGCGACGCCCATCGGCGCGTAGGGCGAAGCGACCCAGGTGTCCTGGTCGGTTCCCCAGATCTCTTCCTGCACTCTGGGATCGGCGAAGGCGAGCTCCCAGGGGTGGACGCCGACGATGCCGGTGACCCAGCCCGTCGCGCCGTCCATCGCGGCGATGCTCATGACGGTTTCCGCGAACTCGCAGGGGTGCACCTCGAGGCCACCGTGCTGCTTCGGCTGCAGCATCCGCATCGCGCCGGACTCGCGCAGTCGCTTGGCGGCGGTGTCCGACAGCCGCATGAGCTTGTCGCCCTCGGCGCCCTCCGCGCGGATCTCGTCGGCGTACTGCTCGATCCGTTCCTGAACCTGACCCATGGCTTCCTCGGCCTTCTCTGTGTGCCTGGCGGCGAGCCGCCTCCTGTAAGTGAACGTGGCAGCCTCAGGTCGAGGCGACGGGTGCGCTCTCGCTCAGTGAGAGCTCGTGTTCGGCGGCATACCGCGCGGCGAGGTACCCGAAGACCATCGATGGGCCGATGGTGGCGCCCGCGCCCGCGTATTCGTTGCCCATCACCGAGGCGGTCGTGTTGCCGGTGGCATAGAGGCCCTCGATCGCGCTGCCGTCGCCGCGCAGCACGCGACTGTTCTCGTCACAGACAAGGCCGCCCTTGGTGCCGAGATCGCCCGCCTCGCAGCGGATCGCGTAGAACGGCCCCTTGACGATCTCGTCCATGTTGGGGTTCGCCATGGTGGGATCGCCGTAGTACCGGTCGTAGGCGCTGTCGCCGCGGCCGAAGTCCTCGTCCTTGCCGCTGCGGGCGAAGCCGTTGAACCGTTCGATGGTCGCGACGAGCGCACCGGCCGGGACGCCTATCGCGGCGGCCAGCTCGGGCAGCGTGTCCGCCTTGTGGACCACACCGGAGTCGTAGAACCCTTGTGGGAAAGGCATGTTCGGCAGCACCTGCGCGAACGGGTACCGGTTCTTCGCCTTGGTGTCCATGACGAACCAGGCCGGCACGTGACCACCCTCGAGCTGGTCGTGCACGAAGTTCACGTACGGCGACGACTCGTTGGTGAAGCGTTCACCCCGCGCATTGACGATCACCGACGGCGGGATGCACCGCTCGGACACCAGCGGGATGACCGCGCCCATCGGGTGGAAAACCGACGGCATCCACCAGGCATCGTCCATGAGGTCGACGGCCGCGCCGAGCCCCTGACCGGCCCGGATGCCGTCGCCCGTGTTCTCCCTGGCCCCCGCGCTGACGTTCGCACGTCCGAGCTCGGGCAGGTACTGATCACGCATCTGCTGGTTGTGGTCGAAGCCGCCGGTGGCCAGCAACACGCCGCGGCGTGCGCGGATCCGGACGGTCTCACCCGCACGATCGGCGACCACGCCGACCACGACACCGTCGGCGTCGGTCACCAACTCGGTCATCGAGGTGCGCAGCCAGAGGGGGACCCCGGCGTCCTTGAGCACCATCCGCAGGCGCGCCACCAGGGCGCGTCCACCGGTGGACATGTGGCGGCGCAGCACCATGTTCGACGCAACGCGCCAGGCGGCGACCATCGATGCCCTGCGGCCGGCCCAGGTGCGCTTGACCATCGCCAGGTCGTGGTAGTCCTTCGAGGTCACCCACAGGCCCAGCGGGCCCTTCATGCTGTTCGGACGCTGGAACTGCTCGTCCTCCTTCAGCTTTCGGGTGTCGAAGGGCTTGCACTCGATGGTACGTCCGAGTGCGCTGCCGCCGTCCTCCTCCGGGTGGTAGTCGGAGTAACCCTTCACCCAGTACAGCTTCATGTGCGGACTGCGGTCCAGCAGCTGCATCAGCTTCGGGCCGGCGTCCACGTACGCCTCGATCCGGGCCGCGGGCACCGTGCCCTTGGTGAGGGTGTGCAGGTACCGGCGGATGGCGTTCGGGTCGTCGCCCCCGTCCCTTCGGGTCAGCGTCGGGGCGTTCGGAATCCAGATACCGCCGCCGGAGATCGCCGTCGAGCCGCCGAACTTCTTGCCCTTCTCGATGATCAGGGTGTCCAGCCCGAGGTCGGCCGCGGTGATGCCTGCGCTCATGCCGCCGCCGCCGCTCCCGACGATCAGGAAGTCGACGGTGGCGTCCCAATCCTGCTCCGTCACGCTCATCGGTTCGCCTCCTCACGGGTGAGGAACGCCAGCACCGCCGACGTCCACGCCTGCTTGGCCTCGATCATCGTCCAGTGACCGCAATTGGGGAACACGTGCAGCTCGGCATTCGGGATGTCGCGCATCGGGAGCATCGCCATGTCCACCGGGCTGACCCGATCGTCACGACCCCACGTGAGCAGCGTCGGTGCCGAGATCTTGTGCAGCTGTGCCCAGTACGGCGTCGCGCCGGAGGCCTTGGCGGCGGCGGTGTTCGCCGCGAACGCCCTGCTGCTGTACATCCGCGCGGCGATCTCCAGCGTCAACGGCTCCGTGGCCAGCGCCCACCGCTCCTCGATCAGCTCCTCGGTGACGACCGCCGGGTCGTAGACCATCGAGTGCAGCCACCGGATCAGGCCCTCCCTGGTGGGATTGTCCGTGAACTCCATCAGGAGCTTGATGCCCTCGCCGGGGCTGGGCATCATGACGTTCTTACCCATGCCACCGATGGTGACCAGCTTGTTGACCCGCTCCGGCGCATGGATGGCGACGTTGGTCGCGACGATGCCGCCCATGGAATTGCCGATCATGTGCACCGGCTCCTCGATGCCAAGCGCGTCGAGGAATGTCCCGACCGACCCCATCGCCATCGCCATCGGGTGCCCGTCGCCCGGATCGCTGACGCCGAAGCCGGGGAACTCGAGCACGAGGCAGCGGAAGTGCTGCGCGAAGTCCCCGAGCACACCGCGGTAGTTGCGCCACCCGGTGACGCCGGGGCCGGAGCCGTGCAGGAGGAGGAGCGGCGGTCCGTCGCCTGCCTCGTGGTAGCGCAACACGCCGAGGTCGGTGGAGACCTCCCGCATGGTGCCCTCGTGGGTGAGTTCGCTCGTCATGGCTCAGCACGCTGCCGCAGCCGCAGGCCACCCGCCCCGCCGATCCCGATGAGCGAGACCCCCGGAGGCACCGGGGGTCTCGCTGCCCGACTACTTGTCGGCCTCGGAGGTGAGGCAGACCGAGTTCAGGACGTGGTGGTAGGTCACCAGCCCGTAGACGTTCGGCGCGTTGATGAGGGGGAAGGGCGACGGAATCCACTCGAAGGGGTTGACGAGGGCGCCGACACCTGCGGAGGCCCCGGTCCAGGCAGCGGACATCGCGTTCATGGATTCGTCGAAGACGAGTTCCATCACCTGGCTGGTCAGTGCGTACGAGAAGTAGGCGGCGGTCAGCGAATCCCCGACCGTGAGCGTGCCGAGCGGTACCAGCTTGCTGAAGTCCTTCCCAGCAAAGACATTGTGGCCCAGCCCGATCAGGGCGTCGGTCGCTGCGCCGCCGACCTTCGGGACGAGTCCGAGGCCCATGGACAGGAACTTCTCGATCGAGGAGAAGTCGTCCGGGTGCGCGGGGATGAGGTTCGCGGGCACCATCGCGTTGCCCATGATCCACTCCAGCCTCGAGCGCTGATCCTCGATCTGCGCCCGGCGGGCGGGATCGGCCTCGAGGGAGGTCAGGTGGCTCGTGGTACGCGACAGCACCCGTGAGAGCGGCATGCCGGACACGGCCAGGCAGTCGGGACCGGCGATGTCGAGCTCGTTCGCCACGGCCTCGACGAAGGCGGGAGCCCGGAAGCCGTAGTCGAGTTCCTGGTCCGGTTGGCCGGCGCGGTCGGCGACCGCCTTGGTCGTCCAGACCACGCAGCTCTTCTCGAGCTGGTCCCTGGCGGCCTCGTAGATGGCCGTGAAGCCCTTCGCCCCCAGCCTCAGCGGGAGGCTGATGAGCGTCCCGGCGCTGACCGGCCCGACCGCGAACATGGACGGGATCATGCCTGCGACGATGTTCGCCGGGATGACGGCGGTGGTGTAGATGACCGCGTACGCCGTCTCGATCGCCTGACCGAGGGTGAGGTTCTCGGCGCGGATGACCGCGCCCTCCCGCCCGGCCTTGACGTTCATCAGCTGCGTGATGATGTACTGCGTGATCGGATCGCCGTACTTGTGGATCCCCGCCTCGTCGTCCGACGAGTAGACGGAGGCGGGATTCGACACGCTCAGCGTGCTGATGCCAACCGATCTCAGTCGCGCCTGCCCCTCCGCGCGGATGCCCTCGTAGTTGTCGAGGTACGGCTGGGGCAGGATCGGCTTCGAGGCCTGCAGGACCGCGTCGAACACCGCGCTCATCGTCGCCCGATCGGATCCCACACAGACCGGATCGTCCTGGCGAACGGTCTCGGCAGCGTGCGCGGGAGCGGCGAGAGCGAGCTGCGAGAGCGGTCCACCCACCAGCGCCAGGCCCACCGCCGCCGCGGCTACCGCGGACCGAAACCCTTTTTGACGTGAAACCCGGCTCATGCTCGTTCCCGACTGATCGAAGTGGAGGACTGCGTGCGAATGCGTCGGCAGCCTGCTGCCTGCGACGATGTCGCTCGGCCGGACAATCACACCCATTCATGGACGATCGTTCAACTCGGGAGCCGGGGTGCTTCGCAACATTTACGAACCGTTCACGCACCGGTCAGTCGGCGCGCCCGGCGACACGTGGACGCACGGAGCGCAGGGCCCGCCACACGGGCGGTCCGCCTAGATCCAGCCGGCACCCCGCACGGCCAGGAACCGCGTGCGCGCCTCGGGGGACCACGTCGCCGCCTGTTGGGTCGCCTCCGGACGCGCGGCCCGGCGCCCGCCCCCGAGCTCGGGGAACAGCGTCCGGGTGATCTCGCGGGCGGCATCCGCCACGAGCGGTGCGAGCCGCTCCAGCGGCGCCGTCCGCGCATCCCCGCACAGCGAGAGCCCGGCCACCGGGCCCTCGTGCCCGCGGATGCCGACGCCGACGCAGGCCACCCCGCGCGCGGACTCGCCGCGTTCGAACGCCAGCCCGCGGCGCTGCCGGATCCGGTTGAGTTCCTGATGCAGGACACCGAGATCCGAGATGGTCCGGTCGGTGCAGCGATTCATCGGGCCACCGAACAGCGCGTCGACCCGTTCGGGGACGAGCCAGGCGAGCATCGCCTTCCCGCTCGCCGTGGAATGTGCGGACACCCGGCCGCCGACGCGGGACGGGATCGACGAGGCGAGCCGGCCGCCGACCTTGTCGAGGTACACGGCCTCGTGGCCGTCCAGGACCGACAGGTGCACGACCATCCCGGTCTGCAGGTGCAGCTCGTGCAGCAGCGGCGCCGCGGCCTCCCGGATCTCCGCGTTCCCGCCGTCGCCGCCACCGATCCCGAGCGCACGGCGGCCCAGCCGGTACCCGAACGAGGCGTGCTCCACCCAGTTCAGCTTCACCAGCGAATCGAGGATCCGGTGCACCGTCGATCGGGGCAGCCGGGCGCGGCAGGCCACTTCCTCCAACGTCAACCGCGCCGCCCGCCCGTCGAACGCATCGAGGATCAGGGTCATGCGTTCGACCATCGAGGGCGGCGCCTCACGGGCGTCATTGCGCACGACATGTTCCGTGACGACCGTCATGGGTCCTCCTCCGGTCCCGATCGGGGGCCGCCCGATCACCGAAACTGAAATGAATTCTGAAACAGTAGCAAGCCGTCCCGGCCGGCGGGAGTCCCCCGAGGGAATTCGTTCGGTCCCGATCACCGGGAGAGCACCGCGGCGATCGGGACCACTGGGATATGAAAGGTGGCATGCAGATCGGGATCGTGACCCCTGTGCTGATCCAGCACCCAGCGGTACGGGCGGACTGGGAGGTCGGCGCCGGCATCGACGAGGTCGCCTCGATCGCCGAGGCGGCCGACAGGCTCGGCTACCACCACCTCACCTGCAGCGAACACGTCGCGGTCCCGGCGCCGATCGCGGCCGAGCGCGGCGGCACCTACTGGGACCCCCTGGCCACCTTCGGCTTCCTGGCCGCGCGCACCCGTCGCATCCGGCTCGTCACCCAGGTGCTCGTCCTCGGATACCACCATCCGCTCGAGATCGCCAAGCGCTACGGCACCCTCGACCGGATCAGCGGCGGACGCCTCACCCTCGGCCTCGGGGTCGGCAGCCTGCGGGAGGAGTTCGACCTGCTCGACGCCCCGTTCGAGGGCCGGGGCCCCCGCGCCGACGACGCCCTGCGCGCGCTGCGGGCCTGCCTCTCGCGGCCGCGGCCGGAGTATCACGGCGAGTTCTACGACTTCGCCGACGTCGTCGTCGAACCGCACGCCCAGCAGCCGCGGGTGCCGCTGTGGATCGGCGGCCGCACCGCTCGGTCGCTGCGACGCGCGATCGAGCTCGGTGACGGCTGGGTGCCGTTCGGGCTCGGCCTGCCCGACCTCGCCGACCTGCTGGCAAAGGCGCCGGTTCCCGCCGGCATGGAGGTGGTGCTGAGCGCGGGCCGCCCCCTCGACCCGACGGGCTCGCCCGACGGGTCGGCCCGGGCGCTGACCCGGCTACGCGACGCGGGCGCCACCATCGCCAGCGCCTCGATCGCCGCCACCGGCGCCGCCCACTACGGCGAGCAACTCGAGGCGCTCAAGGAGCTCGCGGCGCCGCTCGGCGTCGAGTTCTCCTGACCCGATCTCCCAACCACAGCACTCGACATGGAGGACTCACCATGACCGACACCGAAACCCTGCTGACCGGCCTCGCCGCCCGGGTTCAGCTGCTCGAGGATCAGCTCGCCCTGATGCGGATCATCAGCGCGTACGGGCCCGCGGTCGACAGCGGCGAGAGCGCGGCGGTCGCCGGGATGTGGACCGAGGACGGCGTCTACGACGTGGACACCGGTTGCCTGCGCGGGCACAGCGAGATCGAGGCCATGGTGCAGTCCAAGCCTCACCAGTCCTACATCCACGCCGGCAGCGGCCACCTCGTCGGCCCGCCGCACATCGACGTCGACGGCGACACCGCGGTGGCCACCTGCCATTCACAGCTGGTCCTGCACGACCAGGAAACCCGGACCTACCGGGTCGCCCGGATCACCGCGAACCGCTGGGAGTTCGCCCGCATCGACGGCGAGTGGAAGGTCACGCTGCGCACCAACCGAATCCTCGACGGCCGGGCGGAGGCGCGGGAGATCCTCGCAGCCGGCGTCAAGAACTGAAATACGCTCTAGCCTCGGGACCGCCGGGCGACGGCGCGGCGGTTTCGCGAGGACGGGGCCGGGCATACGCTGGACACACTCCAGCAACGTTCCTCAGCGCGTCGTCACGCCATCGACCGACGGAGGCCCGACATGCCCGGATCCACCGCCCCCCTCACCCGCAGACGTGCGGCACGTCGGCGGGCGGGCCTCGCCACCCTCGCCGTCGCGGCCGGACTAGTGGCCGCCTGCTCCTCCGACGACGGATCCGAGCATCACCCGAGCACCACCGTCGCGCCCGAGTCCGGGGCTCCGGTGATCGCCATCGAGGACTTCACCTACAAGACCCCGCCGTCGGTGCGTGCGGGCGAAGAGGTCGTCGTGCGGAACGGCGCCGGACCGGAACACTCCGTCACCTCCGACACCGAGGGGCTGTTCGACACCCATGTCGACGGCAACGAGTCCGCCACCTTCACGGCGCCGACCACCCCGGGTGCGTACACGTTCCACTGCGTCTATCACCCCGAGATGTACAGCATCCTCATCGTCGAGTGAGACCCGCACCAGATCCGAAAGCCCCACATCCGCAACGGGTGTCGCGGCCGACTCTCGGTCACCGGGATCCATCGACCCGAGCCTCCTCCCCCAGGCGAGACTGGAACGAAATACCAATTTCGTGGGCAATGCGGCCCAGAGGGAGGACCCAGATGGGTGAATCAGTGAGCTTGGACGGCCGGACGGCCGTCATCACAGGCGCGGGCGCCGGACTCGGGCGCGCGGAGGCCCTCGCCCTCGCCGCGGCCGGTGCTCGCGTCGTCGTCAACGACATGGGTCAGGCCGCGCACGACGTCGCAGACGAGATCAAGGCCGCGGGCGGACAGGCGATCGCCGTCACCGGCGACGTGTCCGACTGGTCCCTCGGCGGCCGCCTGGTCGCGGAGGCCGTCTCGAGCTTCGGCTCGTTCGACATCCTCGTCAACAACGCGGGCATCCTGCGCGACAAGATGATCTTCAACCTGTCCGAATCCGATTGGGACGACGTCATCCGCGTGCACCTCAAGGGCCACGCTGCGACATCGCACGCTGCCGCCGTGCACTGGCGCGCGGCCAGCAAGGCCGCGGGGGGCCCGGTCTTCGGCCGCGTCATCAACACCTCCTCCGAGGCGTTCCTCTTCGGCGCCGCCGGTCAGCCGAACTACTCGGCCGCGAAGGCAGGCATCACCGCGCTGACGCTGTCCACCGCGCAGGGCCTGGCCCGCTACGGCGTCACCGCCAATGCGATCTGCCCGCGTGCCAGGACCGCGATGACCGCCGAGGCATTCGGCGAGGCCGCCGTTGCCGACGACCTCGATCCGCTCGCCCCCGAGCGCGTCGGCACCCTGGTCAGCTACCTGGCCTCCCCGGCCTCGCGCGAGATCACCGGCCAGGTCTTCGTCGTCTACGGCAAGATGGTCGCACTCATGGCGTCCCCCAAGGTCGAGAACCGTTTCGACGCAAGCGGTTCCGCATTCACGGTCGACGAGCTGGACCAGCAACTGTCGTCGTACTTCACCGGGCGCGGCCAGTACGAGACCTACTCCGCGTACAGCGTCGCGGAACTGGAGAAGGCCGCACTGGCCGTCGACTGATCTGCCCATCACGAAGGAGCACGGCATGAGGCTTGCAGGCAAGGTCGCGATCGTCACCGGCGGCGCCGGTGGCATCGGCCGCGGCATCGTCCGGGCGTTCACCAAGGAGGGTGCGCGGATCCTGATCGTCGACATCGACGACGATGCCGGTAAGGCACTCGAGAACGAACTCGACGGGGCCGGAAGGTTTTTGAATGCCGACATCTCTGAGGAGGAGAGCGCGGCCGCGATCGTCGCGGCCGCGATCGAGGCGTTCGGCAGGGTCGACATCCTGGTCAACAACGCCCACGCCTCCCGTCAGGCACCCCTGCTCGAGACCACAAAGGACATGCTCGACCTGTCCTTTGGCACCGGCTTCTATCCGACCTTCTGGCTGATGAAGGCCTGCCATCCGCAGCTCAAGGCGAACCAGGGCTCGGTGATCAACTTCGCCTCCGGCGCCGGGATCGAGGGCCAGCCGACGCAGGGCTCGTACGGCGCGGCCAAGGAGGCGATCCGGGCCATCAGCCGTGTCGCTGCCAACGAGTGGGCCCCGGACGACATCAACGTCAACGTCATCTCCCCGCTCGCCATGACCGAGGGCGTCCGGGCCTACATCGATGCGAACCCCGGCATCGAGGACGCGCTCCTTGCCAAGACTCCCCTGCGCCGGTTCGGCGATCCCGAGTCGGACATCGGGCGGGCCGCGGTGTTCCTCGCCAGCGCGGACGCCGACTACATGACCGGCCAGACCCTCATGGTCGACGGCGGCAGCATCAAACTGCGCTGACGCGCCTGTGAGTCCTTCCGGTCCCCTTGGGGGCCAGAAGGACTCACGGGCAGCGTGCCGCCTAGCAGGTCTGCTGGGTCTCGTCGCCCGCGAGGAGCGCATCGGTGAACTCCTGCGCGTCGGACCGCGACGCCGCGACCGCGGCCCGGTGGTCCGCGCCGTCATAGGTCCGGTAGTCGAGCTCGGCGCCCTTCTCGCACAGCTGCTTCACCAGGACCTGCGAGGCGGCGGGCGTGACGAGGGCGTCCGCGGTGCCCTGCGCGAACAACACCGGGACCTTGGGGTCGGCGTTCGCGGGCTCCTGCTCGGCGAGGTAGTCCGTCCACGGCCCGAGGTCCGCACCCGGACGGATCACCGAGTTCACCTGGATGTCACCGATGGCCGCGCGGATGTCGGCGATGCACCCGGTGCGGGCGGCCCGCATCAGCGGCTCTGCGGCCGGGGTCACGATCTCCTCCGGCACCACCGCCGGGTCCGCCGCCGCCGCACCGAGCAGGGTGATCGGCAGGAAGGACAGCACCGGGGCCACCGCCTGGCTGCCGCTCGCGACGTACTGCGGGGTCTGACTCAGGCCGCTACCCGGCGCGACCGCGATCGCGCCGAGCAGGGTCAGTTCCGGCGCCCGGCCCACCGCCTGATCGGACGCGCTGATCGCCGCCGCACCGCCCTGGCTGTGCCCGCCGACAAACCACCTGTCGCCCACCGACGGATCGAGATGCCGTGCCGCCCTGGCGATATCGGTGACCGCGTTCGACTCGGAGGTCGCGTTCAGGTACGTGTGATCCCCTGGGGTGCCCATGCCCTCGTAGTCGGTCTGGAGCACCGCGTAGCCGTTCTCGACCCACTGGTCGAGGGTCGCACTGACGAGGCCGACGTAGTCGTGCACGGCGCCGTCGACCGTGTCGCCCGACGGCGCGCAGGTGTCCGCGATACCGGTCGTCCCGTGGGCCCAGCTGATCACCGGCCAGCCGCCGTCGGGCGCGGTCCCCGACGGGATCGCCACCGTACCGGAGACGACGATCGGCTCACCCGCGCCGTTCTGCGATGCGTAGGTGATCAGCTCGCTGCGGGCGGCGCTCGGCAGCACCGCCGCGTTGGTGAGGGGCGCCGAGGAGAGCACGTCGCCGGCGCGCGGCGACGAACCGGCATCCTCTCCCCCACCCGAGGAACAACCGGTCACGGCGATGGCGGTGACCGCCAGTGCACCTATCATTCGGAACGAAACAGCTGGACGAGGGTGACGCATGGCGGCCTCCGAGCATGCGGTGGAGCGGATCGCCCCAGATGTGATTTAAGAAGGGCCTCTTAGTACCGTGGCGCACACACCCATGTCAACGAGTCGTCTCACTCTGGTGAGGGCCGCTGAACAACTCGTGGCCGAGCGGGGCCTGCACGGTGTCCGCGCGAGCGAGGTCGTCAAGGCCGCCGGACACAAGAACAACTCGGCGGTCACCTACCACTTCGGATCCTGGGAGGGCCTGCTCGAGGCGGTGTGGCAGCTCCACACCGAGCCGGTCAACGAGGACCGCGCGGCATTCATCGCGTCGGCGCGGGCGAGCGGTGACTTCACGCTGCCCACGATGGTCGAGGCTTACGTCGGCCCGCTCGTCGCCGAGCTGCGCAGGCAGCGGCCCAGCTATTGGGCGCGCTTCAGTGAACAGTGGCTGGCGGGCATCCGGCTCGATTTCTTCGCGCTCGACGACGCGGAGGCCGCCCGGCAGCCGCACACGGACGCGGTCATGGTTGTGCACGGGCTGTTCACGGACATCGCGGGCGAGTTGACCCAGATACCGGAGTCGACACGGCCGAGGAGGGTCGCGCTGATGGCACGGTTCGTGATCGGGGCCCTCGCGGCCTGGGAGCGCGAGCCAACAGCCGAGGCGGCACAGGACCTCGACTCCCTCGAGCCCGAGCTGATCCGCATGGCGGTCGCACTACTCGCGGCCGAGTGAGGCGCTGCGCGCCCGTGCGCGGTTGAGGAGTCCATGCACTCGTCAACCGCGCACGGGCGGCGGAGCCGCCTAGATCATCGCGCGGTGGATCCCCTGCGGCTCGCCGCCGAGCTGGGTGAGCGCCGAGGAGTGGAAGATCGAGCCCGGCACGTGGATCGCGTGGGCGATGCCGGCGTGTGCGTCCCGGAAGAAGCGCTGCATCGGGAACTTGTAGTGCAGCGCGCCTCCGCCCGAGCGCGCGAAGATCTCGTCCACCGCGCGCACCGCACGCCAGGCCGCCGCGGTCTGAGTACGACGCCCGATGGCACGCGCCTCGAAGTCGATCTCCTTGCCCGCCTCCGTCATGTCCCAGAACCGGTCGACGGTCTCGAGCAGGGCGGCGCGGGACGCGGCGATCTCGGCCGCGGCCTCGCCGATCGCGTAGAGGACGTACGGATCCTCCTTGATCTTGGTGCCGGTGATCGCGACGCGGTCCTTCTGCGCGGCGATGTGGCAGGCCAGCGCGCCCTCGGCGATGCCGACGACCGCCGAGGTGATGCCGAGCGGGAACATGCAGGAGAACGGCATGTTGTACAGCGTCTCGGTGCGGCCCGCCTTCTTCACCGCGGTGCCGTCCATCACCTCCGAGGCCAGCATCGTGCGGTAGCTCGGGATGAAGGCGTCCTTGACGATCAGGTCCTTGGACCCGGTGCCGCGGAGTCCGATGACATCCCAGGAGTCGGCGACGATCTGGTAGTCCGACCGCGGCAGGATCACGTGCAGCGGCACCGGCGGCATCACCGGCGCGCCGTTCTCGTCGCCGAGCAGGGCGCCGAGGAACGCCCACTGGCAGTGATCGGTGCCCGAGGAGAACGACCAGCGACCGTTGAGGACATAGCCCCCGTCGACGGCCTTGGCGACGCCCATCGGCGCGTACGGTGACGCCACCCAGGTGTCCTGGTCCGCGCCCCAGATCTCTTCCTGCACCTTCGGGTCGGCGAAGGCCAGCTCCCACGGGTGGACGCCGACGATGCCGGTGACCCATCCAGCGGCGCCGTCCATCGCGGCGATGCTCATGACCGTCTCGGCGAACTCACGCGGGTGGACCTCGAGCCCACCGTGCTGCTTCGGCTGCAGCATGCGGATCGCCCCCGACTCACGCAGCCGCTTCGCGGAGGTGTCGGTCAGCCGCATGAGCCGGTCGCCCTCCACACCCTCGGCGCGGATCTCCTCCGCGAACTGCTCGATCCGATCCTGGACCTGACCCATTGATTGCCTCCCACTGCCGTGGCGTCGGTAGCGCGCCGTCGTCAATCGAACACCATCGTGCACCCGGCCGGGCCGGTTCGGCGAGACGAACCCGTCGCTTGGGAAAGAACCTCCCTCGCCGCGAACTCAGCGCCCGCGATGATCGGTGATCGGGGTGCGCGGCCCGAACTTGGGCTTGACCGCCTGGCCGCTGACCTGGAGCAGCCGGACCACCCGATGCCGGTGCGGCCGGACCGATTCGAGGTACTCGACCATCTCCGCGTCGTCCAGCGGGCGGCCGAGCAGTGACCACCCGACGATCGCGGACAGGTGAAAGTCGCCCACCGAGAGGGCGTCGGCGTCGCCGAGGGCTCGCTGGGCGACCTCCGCCGCCGTCCACTCCCCGATCCCAGGGACGACCCGGAGCCGGGCCGCCGCGTCCGGAGCTGCCATCGCCGCGGACTCCTCCAGCCGATTCGCCACCGCCGCAGCGGTGACAATGGCGCGGGAGCGGCGCGGATCAACGCCCGCCCGATGGAACTCCCACGACGGGATCCGGCGCCACACCTCGGCCGGGGGTGGCACCCGCATTCCGTCCGGTGCCGGGCCCGGCGCGGGCGCGCCGTAGCGGGTGACCAGCCGCCGCCAGGACGCGTGGGCCGCCACGGTGTGCACCCGCTGCTCCAGGATCGCGGGCACCAACGCCTCGAACACCCGGCCGGTGCGGGGGATGCGGAGCCCGGGGAAGCGCCGATGCGCCTCGGCCACCTTCGGGTGCTCGGGCGCGAAGCCGGCGGTGTCGTCCGCCTCACCGAGCAGGTCGGCCAGGGTGGTCTCGAACTCACCAGCGCCCGGTCCCCAGGCCCGGCAGGACACCGTGGTCGCGCCCGCCTGGGTCAACCGATAGGTCACCGCGCCGGTCGGCATCAGCGACGTCCGCCAGAGCGCACCGTCGGCGGTTGTCCGGTGACAGGGGTCGTAGGGGCCGCGGCCGAGCGGGGCGAGCGTGCTGGCCAGCGCCAGCGGTCGGGTGCTGACCAGCGTCATCTCCACCACATCGGGGTGCGCGGCTGGGGTGGTCATCCCCCGACGATAGGTCGCCCACTGCCGCCCGACACGCGCGGCCTCACGACCCACCACCCGGCTATCGCGTGCCGAACACCTTCTCGAACTTGGCCGTGTCGCCCGCGGTCTGGATCTTGACGACCTTCCCGTCCCGGTAGGTCAGAACGTCGGCGGAGTCCCAACTCTCCCCGCCCGCGCTCACCTGGGTCAGGACCACGACCCTCTCCTCGTCGCCGAGAAAGTGCTGGGGCGTGGTGGTCAGAGACTTCTCGGCCAACTTCGCCCACAACCCGCCGACCTCGACCTTGCCGTGATAGGTGCCGGAGACCGCGCTGTTGCCCGGCACTATCCACTCGAGGTCGTCCGCGAGGTCGGCCATCGCCGCCTCCGCGTCGCCGGCCGTGAACGCCGCGTACCCCTTCTTCGCGATCTCGATGTTCTGCTCACCTGACATGAGACACCTCCCGTGTCCTGTCGTTCTCCGATGAGACCGACAGGTCCAGTCAAGCAACGGGCACCCGGCGTGTACATGTCATCCGCCGATTGGTCGGATCCGTCAGCCCTCACCCCGGTACGAGGCCGCCGACCGCCCGTGACCCGCCTCGCGGGTGATGTGATCGACCAGCGGCTGCGTCCGGTACTTCACCGGCGTCGTCAGGGCGAGCGTGGTGGTCGTGTGCGCGACACCGTCGAGACCCAGGATGCTCTCGAGCACGTGCAGCAGCTCCTCGTGCGAGGGCGCCGCGATGCGGATCAGCAGGTCCTCGCGACCGGTCGTGGTGTGCACCTCCAGCACCTCCGGCACCCCGCGCAGGTCCTCGATGACGTCCTGGATGCGGCCCTGCTCCAGCTCGGCACCGACGAAGGCCTGCACCGGCAGCCCGAGGGTGGGCAGGTCGACGTCAGGGCGGTATCCGGTGACCACCCCGGTCTCCTCCAGCCGCCGCATCCGGGAGGCGATGGTGTTCCTGGCGACGCCGAGGCGGGCGGCCAGCTCCATCACCCCGGCGCGCGGATCCTCGGTGAGCAGTTTGAGCAGCGAGGCGTCGAGCCGATCGATGCTGATCACAATGTCGACCTCATTCCAGTGTCGTGGGTCACAACTGATCATATCCGTCAGCTCATTCAATGGGTGTTGACGGTCCCGCCACCTGGGCAAATCATTGCTACACCCCATGCCCGATTAATGCGCGCAACGTGACCCGATGCGGCAAAGGAACGGTGGACCGCGATGACTGAACTGGCCGATCGTCCCGTCACCCCGACGGCGACGCTGCCCGCCCCGTACGACCTCGACGACCGCTACCGGTCCGGGTCGGGCCCGGTGCTGCTGACCGGCGTCCAGGCGATCGCGCGCCAGCTCGTCGAGCAGCACGTGCACGACATCCGCGCGGGCCGACGGGTCGCGACCTTCGTCTCCGGCTACCAGGGCAGCCCGCTCGGCGGCGTCGACAAGATGCTGCACGGGATGCCGCAGGTGCTCGCCGAGCACGACATCACCTTCGTGCCCGGATTCAACGAGGAGCTCGCCGCCACCGCGGTCTGGGGCAGCCAGGCGGACCTGCCCGCAGGGAAGGCGACGCACGACGGCGTCATCGGTGTCTGGTACGGCAAGGGCCCCGGGGTCGATCGCGCCACCGATGCGCTGCGGCACGCGAACATGTACGGGGTGAATCCCAAGGGCGGGGTGCTGCTGCTGGTCGGCGACGACCCCGCCTCCAAGTCCTCCACCGTCCCCGCGGTCAGCGAGCGGTCCCTCGCGGCGCTGGGGATCCCGGTGTTGTTCCCGCGCAACGCCGAAGAGATGATCACGATGGGCATGCACGGCGTCGCGCTGTCGCGCGCCTCCGGCTGCCTGGTCGCGCTGAAGGTCGTCGCTGATGTCGCCGACGGCGCCTGGACCGTCGACGGCAGGGTGTCGAACATCGACATCACCGTCCCCGAGATCGAATGGGAGGGTAAGCCGTTCGTCTACAAGCAGCGCCCGATGGCGGTGCCGACGGACAGCGTCATCGCCGAGGCCGACCTGTACGGGCCCCGCTGGGAGGTGGTGCGCGCCTACGGCGCCGCGAACGATCTCGATGTGATCGAGGTCGACCCCACGGGCGCGACGATCGGCTTCGCCGCCACCGGCACCACCTTCGACTCGCTGCGCCAGGGCCTGCTCGACCTCGGCGTCGACGAGGCCGCGCTGCACGCCGCCGGGATCCGGCTGCTGCGCATCGGCATGCCGACCCCGCTCGGCCCGCAGAAGGTCAGGGAGTTCGCCGCCGGCCTCGAGCAGCTGATCGTGGTCGAGGACAAGACGGCCTTCATCGAGACGCAGATCCGCGAGATCCTCTACGGCACCGAGCACACCCCGCAGATCCTCGGCAAGCGCGACGCCGCGGGGCGGCCGCTGATGCCCGTCGACGGTGAGCTGACCGCTGGCCGGCTGCTCGGCCCGCTGCGTCGGGTACTGAAGAACCGTGTGGAGCTGAAAAAGGCTCTGCCACCGCAGCTCTCGCTCGAGGTGCTGTCCGCCACCCGTACCCCGTACTTCTGCAGCGGGTGCCCACACAACCGCTCCACGGCACTGCCCGAGGGTTCGATCGGCGGCGGCGGCATCGGCTGCCACACCATGGTCACCATCTCCAATCGCGAGGACAGCGCCGTCACCGGGCTGACCCAGATGGGAGGCGAGGGCAGCCAGTGGATCGGCCAGGCCCCGTTCACCGACGTCAAGCACCTGTTCCAGAACGTCGGCGACGGCACCTTCTTCCACTCCGGCCAGCTCGCCGTGCAGGCCTGCGTCGCGGCAGGCGTGAACATCACCTACAAGCTGCTCTACAACGACGTCGTCGCCATGACCGGAGCCCAGGACGCCGAGGGCGCGCTGTCCGTCGCGAAGCTCACCCACAAGCTCACCACCGAGGGCGTCAAGCGGATCATCATCTGTGCCGACGATCCCAAGCGGCACAACAAGAGGCAGCTCGCCAAGGGCACCAAGCTGTGGCACCGCGACCGCCTCGACGAGGCGCAGAAGGAGCTGCGCGAGGTCGAGGGCGTCACCGTGCTGATCTACGACCAGCACTGCGCCGCCGACGCCCGCCGCCAGCGCAAGCGCGGCACCCTGCCGACCCGCAACACCCGCGTGATCATCAACGAGGCCGTCTGCGAGGGGTGCGGCGACTGCGGGACCAAGAGCAACTGCCTGTCGGTGCAGCCGGTAGACACCGAGTTCGGCCGCAAGACCCGGATCGACCAGACCTCGTGCAACACCGACTACACCTGCCTGGACGGCGACTGCCCGTCGTTCGTCACGGTCGAGGTGGTGCCGGGTAAGAAGAAGTCCGCCCGGGCCGAGCGCCCCGTGCCGCCGCTCGCGGCCGACCCGGACCTCGGCGAGCTGACCTCGACGCAGAACGTCTTCCTCGCGGGCATCGGCGGCACCGGCATCGTCACGGTCAACCAGGTGCTCGCCACCGCCGCGCTGCGCGCCGGCTACGAGGTGGAGTCCCTTGACCAGATCGGCCTCAGCCAGAAGGCCGGACCGGTGGTCTCGCACCTGCGCTTCTCCCCTGGCGCACTGGAGCCGTCGAACCGGCTGACGCCGGGCAGCGCCGACTGCATCGTCGCCTTCGACCTGCTCACCGCCACCGACAACAAGAACCTGGGCTACGGCAGCGCGGCCGCCACGGTCGCGGTGGCATCGACCAGCCAGACCCCCACCGGCGACATGGTCTACGACAAGTCCGTCCGGTACCCGGACGAGCAGGGACTGCTCGACCGCCTCGGCTCGGCATCGAAGTCGCTCACCGCGTTCGACGCGCTGGCCGCCGCCCAGGAGTTGTTCGGCAACACCGCCGCCGCGAACTTCCTGCTGATCGGCGCGGCCTTCCAGAGCGGTGGCCTGAGGCTGCCCGCCGAGGCCATCGAGGAGGCCATCGGCATCAACGGCATCGCGGTCGCCGCGAACATCGACGCCTTCCGCTGGGGTCGGGTCGCCCTCGCCGATCCGGATGCGTTCGCCGCGGTCACCTCGCGGGTCGCGCGCACCCCCGCCGTCGCACCGGCGCACCTGCTCGCCGACAGCACCTTTGACGGTGAGGTCCGCAGGCTGGTGGAGCTTCGCGCCGGCGAGCTGGTCGAGTTCCAGAACGCGAAGGTCGCGCGCCGGTACATCGACGCCGTGCAATCCATCTGGGCCGCGGAGCGCTCGGTCACCGACCGGACGGAGTTCAGCGAGGCCGTTGCCCGCGGGCTGTTCAAGTTCACCGCGTACAAGGACGAGTACGAGGTCGCGCGGATGCTGGTCGATCCCGCCTTCCTCGAGGACGTCGCGTCCCAGGTCCCCGGTGGCGAGAACCTCACCTACAAGCTGCACCCGCCCGCACTGCGGGCACTGGGCCGCAAGAAGAAGATCGGCCTCCGACCGAAGTCACATGTGGCACTGAAGATGCTGGCCAAGGGCAAGGTGCTCCGCGGGACCAAGCTCGACCCGTTCGGCTACGCCCATGTCCGCAAGGTCGAGCGCGAACTGCTGGCGCACTACACCGCGACGGTGCTGCGACTCGCGGACGGACTGGACGCGGGCAACTACGACAACGCCACCGAGATCGCCGCGCTGCCCGACGTCGTCCGCGGCTACGAGGACGTCAAGCTCGGCAACGTCGAGCTCTACTGGGAGCGGCTGCGCGAGCTGGGAATCGAGCGGTAACAACGGAGTTCCGCTCCCGCAGAGGGCATCCGGTGGTCGTCTTCCCCGACCGACCACCGGATGCCCTCTCTCGCACTCGGCGGCGCGAATTCAGGATGGGATGTCTCAGGGCTGGAACACGATCCGTCCCACGGTGGTGCCGTCGCCGAGCCTGCCGATGCCGTCGGCCACCTCGGCGAGCGAGAGCCGCTCGCTGATCAGCGGCTTGATCGCCCCCTCGTCGGCGAGCCGGGTCAGCTCGACGTGGCAGTCGTCGATGGCCTGCTGGTTGTACGCCTTGTACAGGCCCCAGTGCAGCCCGATGATCGAGTAGTTCTTGATCAGTGCGTGGTTGAGGGCCGGCTGCGGAATGGTGCCACCCGCGAACCCGATCACGATGATCCGGCCCTCGAAGGCGATGCACTTGGTGGACTTCGTGTAGGCGTCGCCGCCGACCGGGTCGAACACCACGTCTGCGCCGCGGCCGCCGGTGAAGTCCTTGACCACGGACATGATGTCCTCGGTGTGCCGGTCGATCACCAGGTCCGCGCCGAGCCTGCGGCAGTACTCGGCCTTCTCGGGCCCGCCGACCACCCCGATCACCGTGGCTCCCGCGGCCTTGCCCAGTTGCACGGCCGCGCTCCCCACCCCGCCCGCGGCGGCGTGGACGAGCAGGGTCTCGCCCGGCTGCAGCTGGGTGCGGCGGTGCAGCGCGAACCAGCCCGTCTGGTAGCCGATGCTCAGCGCGGACGCCTCGGCGTCGTCAAGGGAGGCGGGCGCGGGGAAGGTGTTCGCCTCCTCCAGCACCGCCAGCTCCGCGAATCCGCCACCGGGCAGGCTCGGGTTACCGATCACCCGGTCCCCGACCGCAAACGCGGTGACACCGTCGCCGACCGCGACCACCTCACCACACAGCTCGACGCCGGGGGTGAAGGGCAGCGGTGGCTTGATCTGGTACTCGCCGCGACACAGCAGCACGTCGGGGAAGTTCGCGGGCGCCGCCAGCACCCGGACCATGAGCTGGCGCGGGCCGGGTGCGGGTTCGGCGATCTCCTCGAGCCTCAGTACGTCGCGGGGTTCGCCGAGTTCGTTGACGCGCCAAGCCTTCATGTTGCTTCTCCTGACAACTACGTCGATTGGGTGATGGGTGAGAATCGATCAGATCCCGGCGTCCGCCGCGACCTCGCGGGCCCTGCGGACGAGCGCGTCGATCTGTTCGGCGGTCGGGGTGCCCGCGGCCGCCCTGTTCTGTGGGTTCTCCCTGGCCCGGCGCATCACGCCCTCCGCGATGACCGCGATCTTCCACAGGCCGAGCACGTGCCAGAACTTCAACGCCTCGGCGTCGCGTCCGGTCTCGGCCAGGTAGAGCCGGGCGAGCTCCGCACGGGTGGGGAAGCCTGCCAGCGTCGACGCCGGGAAGTCGCCGACCGCGTCCTCCCCCGGCTCCGGCCAGTAGGCGAGCATGCTGCCCATGTCGGCCAGCGGGTCACCGAGCGTGGACAGCTCCCAGTCCAGGGCCCCGACCACCTCGCCGGTCTCGTGCGAGACGATCACGTTGCGCAGGTGGAAGTCTCCGTGCACCAGTGCGATCTCGCTCTGCTCCGGGACCTCCCCGGCCAGCCGCCTGGTGAGGTCGTCGAGCTCGGGCAGTTCGCGGGTCTTGGACACCTCCCACTGACCGGACCACCGCTTGAGCTGGCGCTGGGCGTACGGCTTGTGGCTGGCGAGGTCGGTCAGGCCGGTCGCCTCGAGGTCCACGGCATGGATTTTGGCCAGGGCCGGCGGCAGCGAGACCCCGATGGCCCTGCGCCGCTGCGGGGCAAGCGATTCCACGATCGGCATGGTGTCGACGACCTGGCCGTCGAGGAACTCCATCAACACCAGCGGCACCTCGGACACCGACGGGTCCTGTGCGACCCCGAAGATCCGGGGCACCGGCACCTCGGTCTCGGCGAGCGCGGCCATGATCCGCGCCTCGCGCGCCACGTCGTGCGCCGAGGCGAGCAGGTGCCCCAACGGCGGGCGTCGCAGAACCCACCTGCGCTCCTCCGCATCCCGGACCAGGAAGGTCAGGTTCGACTGGCCCAGCCCGATCCGGTCGAAGGTCAACGGGGCGGTGAACCCCACCCCGAGCGAGCCGAACCAGCGCGTCACCGCGGCCGGGTCGAGCCCGACGGCCTCGCGCACCTCGGGCACCTCAGGCACCGACGGGCCGGTGGGCCCGGTACTTGCGCAGTTCCTGCTTTGCGATGGCCCGCTTGTGCACCTCGTCGGGGCCGTCGGCCAGGCGCAGGGTCCGCAGGTGCGCGTACGCCATCGCCAGCGGGAAGTCATCGGTGACGCCGGCCCCGCCGTGCACCTGGATGGCCCGGTCGACGATCTTCAGGGCCATCTGCGGGGCGGCCACCTTGATCGCGGCGATCTCGGTGCGCGCCTCCTTGTTGCCCACCGTGTCCATCAGATGGGCGGCCTTGAGCGTGAGCAGGCGGTTCATCTCGATCTCGATGCGCGCCTCGGCGATCCAGTCCTGGATATTGGAACGATCGGCGATCGGGCGGCCGAACGTCACCCGGGACTGCGCGCGCGTGCACATCAGCTCCAACGCACGCTCGGCCATGCCGATCGCCCGCATGCAGTGATGGATGCGGCCGGGGCCGAGGCGGGCCTGACTGATCGCGAAGCCCTCGCCCTCACCCTTGAGCACGTCCCCCCGCGGAACCCGCACGTTCTCGAAGGTGATCTCGGCGTGGCCCTCGCGGTCGTGGTAGCCGAAGACCGGCAGGTTGCGCACGACGGTGACGCCGGGCGCATCGATCGGCACCACGAGCATCGACTGCTGGCGGTGGATCTCGGCCGAGGGATCGGTCTTGCCCATCACGATCAGCACCCGACAGTTCTGGTGCATTGCGTTGGAGGCGAACCACTTACGGCCGTTGAGGATGAACTCGTCACCGTCACGCTCCATCCGCATCTCGACGTTGGTGGCGTCGGAGCTGGCGACCTCGGGCTCGGTCATCGCGAAGGCGGACCGAATCTTCCCGTCGAGCAGTGGCTTCAGGTACTTCTCGCGGTGCTCGTCGGTGCCGAAGATCTCGAAGACCTCCATGTTGCCGGTGTCGGGCGCGTTGCAGTTGCATGCCTCGGAGGCGAGGTGACTGCGCCCCATGATCTCGGCCAGCGGCGCATACTCCAGGTTGCTCAGGCCCGCCCCGGTTCCTGGATGCGGATGGAAAAGGTTCCACAGTCCCCGCTTTCGCGCCTCGACCTTGAGTTCCTCGATGATCGGCGGCTGGAAGTGGGGGTTTCCCGCCGCCCGCATCTGCTCCTCGTAGACGGCTTCCGCCGGATAGACGTGCGAGTCCATGAACTCGAGCAGGTCGGCCCGGATCTTCTCTGCGCGGTCGGAGACATCGAACAGGGACATGTGAACTCCTGACAGGTGGGGGGAGGAATTATGGGAGGGCGGGTCAGGCGCCCGGCAGCAGTCCGGCCTGGAAGCGCCGCATCCCGCGTAGCCACCGGTCGTAGTCGGCCCCCTTGCGGCGGTACATCTCGAGTACCTCCGCGTGCGGGAGGATCAGGAAGCGTTCCTCGTCCATCGCGGCGAGCACGTCGTCGGCAACCCGCGACGGTTCCAGCACCTCACCGGCCGCGGTCACGGCGCGTGTCGCCGCGACGCCGCGGGCATCCCCTGACTCCTCGCCCTCGTAGAGCAGCTTGGTGTTCACCCCCATCGGACACAGGCAGCTGACCCGGATCCCGCGGTCGCCATAGGTGACGTTGAGCCACTCGGCGAAGCCCACCGCTGCGTGCTTGGTCACCGAGTAGGTGGCGGAGCCGATCTGGGTCAGCAGGCCCGCGGCCGATGCGGTGCTGACGAAGTAGCCCTCGCCCCGGTCGAGCCACTGCGGGACCAGCAGTTGCGCGGCGCGGATGTGGGCCCGCAGGTTGACGTCGATCGACAGGTCCCAGTCGCTCTCGGTCGCCTCGAGGCCCGGCGCGCCGCTGATGCCCGCGTTGGCGAAATACAGGTCCACCGGGCCGAATTCGGACTCCGCAAGGGAGATCAGTCGCTGGATCGCGGACGTGTCGGAGACGTCCGCGCCCGCGCCGACCGCGGAACCGGGATGCTCGGCGTTGACACTCGCGGCGACGGAGAGCGCGGCGGCCTCGTCGAGGTCCGCGACGACGATCTTCGCGCCCTCGGCGGCGAGCCGTGCAGCGAGCGCGCCACCGATTCCTCCGCCGCCACCGGTGACGATGGCGACCTTCTGCGCAACCTTCACAGCAATTCCTCTTCCCTCGCGGTGATCAGTCGTGATCCGAGTATCGCCGAAGGGTAATTAAATATGAGTTCAGATTCAACTATGAGGCGATTTCAGTACCAGGACCTGGCCAAACGAGTGAAGTAGAGGTCAGCCGCGGGCGGCGATGCGGAGCGCGTTCACCCACAGTCGGGTGGCGGTGTCGACGATGTCCTCGAGGGACGCCGCGTCGCTCCCACCGGTGACGAAGTACCCGAACGCGAGGCGGCTGATCATGCCCGAAAGCGCCGACGATGCCAGCAACGGATCGAGATCCGGATCCGCGAGTCCGCGTTGCTGAAGGTTCGCGATGCTGCGGGCGTTGCGGCGGATGAAGGCGTCCGCCCGCTGCTGCCGCAACACCCGGAATTCGGGATCGATGCTGGCCACCTGTTCGAGCAGCCCCATCAGCTTCGCGTTTCGCTTGTATGCCTCGAAGTACGCCCGGTTGCTGGCCGCGATGATCGCGGCAGGATCGTCCTCGGCCTCCACGTGCGGCATGCCCGGGTGCATCATGTCCTCTTGCGCCAGCTCGAGGACCGCGGCGAAGATCTCTTCCTTGCTCGCGAAGTAGGTGTAGAACGTCCCGGCCGAGCATTTGGCCGCCTTGGTGATGTCGATCAGGCGGGTGTCGAGGTAGCCGGAGCGCTCGAACACCTTTCTGGCGGCCGCGATCAGCGCCGCCCTGGTCCGCAGCCCGCGCTCGGTGGCGGGTAGCTCCCGAAGCAGACCCGATCGCGCCATCGACGGCGGCGCGTCGTCGCGATCATCCCCGGAAACTGATCCTGACATGCCGTATTTATACGGCAACGCGGGTCGTCGGCGCCCGTGGCCTGCTCCCCTCCTGCGGCCCATACTGAGAGGAAGGCGTGACGCCACGCGGAGCACGGGAGCGACAGACATGACCAGTTCCAGCGCCGACCCGATCAGGCCGAGCACCCTCGCCCAGCTCACCGCGCTGGTCGGCACCGTGCTCGGCCCCACCGCCTGGCACGAGGTGACGCAGGAGCGTATCGACGCCTTCGCCGACGCCACCGGCGACCATCAGTGGATCCATGTCGACCCCGAGCGGGCCGCCGACGGCCCCTTCGGCACCACCATCGCGCACGGGAACTACAGCCTCTCGCTCGGCCCGTTCTTCACCGGGCAGCTGATCGCCTTCGACGGCTTCGCGCACGCACTCAACTACGGCTACAACAAGGTCAGGTTCACCGCGCCGCTTCCGGTCGGGTCCCGACTTCGCATGAGCGCCAAGATCGTCTCGGTACACGAGATCGCAGGGGGCGCGCAGATCCTGAACAAACTGACCTTCGAGCGCGAGGGCGGGGCCAAACCGGTCCTGGTCGCGGAGGCGGTGGGATTCCTCGCCGAGCGCAAGTAGAACCCTGGCCGTGAGATGGCTGACGCCCTAGGCTCGGCACGGTGACCACGACGTTCTCGGCTCTCATCGCACGCGATCAGGACGGGGAGATCACCCTCGGCCCCGACATCCTCGACACCGGCGCCCTGCCGGCGGGCGAGGTCACCATCAAGGTGCACTTCTCGAGCGTCAACTACAAGGACGCCCTCGCCGTGACGCCACGGGGCGGGGTGGTGCGCGAGTACCCGATCGTCCCCGGCATCGACCTCGCGGGCGAGGTCGTCGCCTCCGACGACGACTCGTTCGCGCCCGGCGACCTGGTCCTCGCGCACGGATACGAGATCGGCACCGGACGTCACGGCGGCTACGCCGAGCTCGCCCGGGTCCCCGCCGACTGGGTGGTCCGGCTCTCGGAGCTCTCCCCCCGCGACGCGGCGACCATCGGCACCGCGGGCTTCACGGCGGCGATGAGCGTGCAGGCCATCCTCGACCGCGGCATCACCCCGGCCGAGGGGCCGGTCCTTGTCACCGGTGCCAGCGGCGGTGTCGGCAGCGTGAGCATCGACCTGCTCGCCGCGGCCGGGTTCGAGGTGATCGCGTCGACCGGCAAGCCGCAGGCCGCGGACCTGCTGACCTCGCTCGGCGCCGCGGCCGTGATCGGTCGGCTGCCCGAGGACCCGGACGCGAAGCCCCGCCCGCTCGGCAAGGCGGAGTGGGCGGCCGCGGTCGACTGCGTCGGCGGTCGGACGCTCGCGCACGTGCTCAGCACCATCAGGTACGGCGGCGTGGTCGCGGCGAGCGGACTGACCGGCGGATCGGCGCTGCCGACCACCGTGCTGCCGTTCATCCTGCGCGGCGTCTCCCTGCTCGGCATCGACTCCGTGCAGCTGCCGATCGACAAGCGCCGTGCGCTGTGGGCGCGCCTCGCGGGCGATCTGCGTCCGCGACACCTGTCCTCGATCGCGCACGAGGTGCCGATCCGGGATGTCGCCCTGGCGCTGGACCGGATTCGGGCCGGGGACCACACCGGCCGCGCCGTGGTCCGAGTCGACGGCGGATTCTGAGCGCCGAGCTGATCGGGTGAGACGCTCCGGTCCACCCGATCAGCGGCAACGTTGGGTTCAGCTACCGAACGGCAGTGTGCCCGGGGCGATCTCGTAACCGCTGCTGCCGGCCGAGCTTCCGCCGACGACACCCAGGAACCCGTTGATCACGTTGGTCAGCATGCTTGAATTTCTCCTCGAGAGCACTCCGATGAGGACCACGGGACCGCGATCCTCAGCTACGGTAACGATGGTCCATGACCTTGTCGACCGCTCTGGTCGAAGCGATACCGGACATGACAGGGTGGGTCACGTGATCGACGAACCCGAAGCCCGGCAGGCCGACATCGATGCGGTGACAGCGTTCCGTGAGCAGTGGAGCCTGCCCGGAATCATCGACGTGCACACGCATTTCATGCCCAAGAACGTGATGGACAAGGTGTGGAGGTACTTCGACTCGGCCGGACCGCTGACCGGCATGGAGTGGCCGATCGCCTACCGGCACGAGGAGGACGTCCGGCTCGACCGGCTGCGGTCCTACGGGGTCCGTGCGTTCACCTCGATGATCTATCCACACAAGCCGCACATGGCCGCCTGGCTCAACGAATGGGCGGTCGAGTTCGCGGCCCGCAACCCCGACTGCCTGCACACCTCCACCTTCTACCCCGAGCCCGGCGCCGCCGAGTACGTCACCGCAGCGCTCGAGGCCGGAACCCGGGTGTTCAAGTCGCACATCCAGGTTGGCGACTATTCCCCGAACGATCCGCTGCTCGACGGCGTGTGGGGCGTGCTGGAGGACGCGGGCACCCCGATCGTGATCCACTGTGGCTCCGGACCCGCGCCCGGGCGCTTCACCGGCCCGGGGCCGATCGCGGACCTGCTGACCCGGTACCCCCGGCTGCGCCTGGTCATCGCGCACATGGGCATGCCCGAGTACCCGGAGTTCCTGGCCCTCGCCGAGCGTCACGACCGGCTGCTGCTCGACACCACGATGGCGTTCACCGACTTCATCAACGATGCCGCGCCGCTGCTGCCGTCCGATCTGCCGCGTCTGCTCGACCTGCAGGAGCGGATCCTGTTCGGCAGCGATTTCCCGAACATCCCGTACCCGTATGCCCATGCCCTGGAGGCGGTTTCTCGGCTCGACCTCGGGGCGGAGTGGGTCCGCGCGGTGTGCCACGGCAACGGGGTGCGCCTGTTCGACCTCTGATCAGAACAGGGTGAGCGAGTCGTCCGATGCGGGGACCTCGAACAGCGTGGGCTCCCGCTCGGCCTGGACGGCGGTGTGCGCCGCGACCGACTTGGCCCGCGAGACCTTCTTCGCCGGTGAGACCGGCGCGGAGTGCGTCGTGGCCTGCGCCCGCGGGGTGGACACCGGGGCGGAGGCGGCCCCGGCCGCGACGGCACGGGCGGCCTCACCGGCCAGCTTGTCCGCCTCCTCGTTGTAATGGTTGCCGACGTGGCCCCGCACCCAGCGGAAGCGCACCGGGCCGGTCCGCTCGGCGATCGCCTCGTCGATGGAGCGCACCAGGTCCAGGTTCTTCACGGGCTCGCCGGAGGCCGTACGCCAGCCCTTGCGCTTCCAGCCGGACACCCACTCGGAGGCGCACTTGATCGCGTACTGCGAGTCGGACTCGATCAACATCGGCTCGTCACCCGGATGCGCCTTGATGGCCTCCAAAAGCGCACGCAGCTCGGCGATTTGGTTGGTGCCCGACCGCTCGCCACCGGAGCGGCTCGGCCCCAGGTGGTTGACCCACGCCCAGCCGATCGCGCCACCGGGGTTGCGAAGGCAGGAGCCGTCCGTGCTGACGATGATCACGTCCGACACCTTACGGTGGCCCCCCGACATTGCGAAGGGCCCGCGCCGGGGCCGGGGCCGGCACCCCGCCCCCGGCCCCGGCTAGGCGCCCGTGAACCGCGGCGGCCTGCGCTCGAGCATCGCGGCCACCGCCTCCTGGTGATCCTGTGTGTGATGCGCCAGCGCCTGCATCGAGGCCGACAGCTCGAGCAGGCTCTCCAGGCTCTGGTGCTGCCCCTCGCGGAGCAGCTTCTTGGTCATCCGCAGGGCCTGTGGCGGGTTCACCGCGACCCGTTCGGCCAGCGCACGGGCGGTCGGCACCAGCTCAACCGGCTCGACCACCCGGGAGACCAGGCCCCACTCGAGCGCCGTCGCGGCGTCGATCGCGTCGCCGGTGAAGGCCATCTCGGCTGCCCGCGCCTGTCCGACCGCGCGCGGCAGGAACCAGGCACCGCCGTCGCCCGGGATGATGCCGAGCTTGACGAAGCTCTCCGCGAACGTGGCCGTGGTCGCCGCGATCCGCATGTCGCACATGAGTGCAAGGTCACAGCCCGCCCCGATGGCCGGGCCGTTCACCGCGGCGATCACCGGCGCCTCGCAGTGATAGAGCGCTCGTGGGATCCGCTGGATGCCGTGCCGGTAGCCGCCGCGCAGTTCCACGGGCGAGCCGCCGAACATTCCCTCGCGGTCGCGCATGTGTTTGACGTTGCCCCCCGAGGAGAACGACGGCCCTGCGGCGGTCAAGATCACCGCACGCACCGTCACGTCCCGATTGACGTCCGCGATCGCCGCCTCGAAGGCCTCGATCATGTCGGGCTCGGAGATGACGTTGCGGGTCTCCGGACGGTTCAGCGTCCACGTGACGATGTCCCCGTCCCGCTCCACCACGATTGCCTCGGTCACTGCGCACTCCTTCCGGTCGCGGCCAAGGGTAGGCGGTGCGCGGCCGTGCGCGTGTCTTACCCCAGGTGGGGTGAGACGCGCGCACCGGCGGCGAAGCCGCGATAGCCGTGCGCGTCCGCGACGGCGGTGGAGAGGACCTCGCCGTCGTGAGTGCTCAGCCCGGCGGCCAGCGCCCGGTCGGCTGCGGTGGCCCGTCGCCAACCCAGTTCCGCGATCTCGAGGACGTACGGGAGGGTGGCATTGGTCAGCCCGAAGGTGGACGTGCGGGGCACCGCGCCCGGCATGTTCGCCACGCAGTAGAAGACCGAGTTGTGCACCCGGTAGGTGGGTTCGGCGTGGGTGGTCGGACGCGAGTCCTCGAAGCACCCACCCTGGTCGATCGCGACGTCGACCAGCACCGACCCCGGCTTCATCCGGGACACCAGTTCGTTGGACACCAGCTTCGGCGCCCTCGCCCCCGGGACCAGCACCGCCCCGATCACCAGGTCGGCACCGAGCACCGCCTGCTCCACCTCGAAGGCGTTGGACACGACGGTCCGCAGCCGGCCGCGGTAGCGGTCGTCGAGCTCGCGCAGCCGCGCGACGTTCAGGTCGAGGACGGTGACATCGGCGTGCATCCCGACGGCCATCGCCGCCGCGTTCTGACCCGCGACCCCGCCACCGAGGATCACCACGTTGGCCGGGCGCACCCCCGGCACGCCGCCCATCAGGACACCGCGGCCGCCTGAGCTGGCCATCAGGTGGTAGGCGCCGGCCTGGGGCGCGAGCCGCCCGGCGACCTCGCTCATCGGCGCGAGCAGGGGCAGCGAACCGTCGGGGGCCTGCACGGTCTCGTAGGCGATCGCGGTGGTCTTTGCGGCCATCAGCGCGTCCGTGCACTCCCTCGAGGCCGCCAGATGCAGATAGGTGAACAGCACCAGGTCCTGACGCAACCGCGAATACTCCTCCGCGATAGGCTCCTTCACCTTCAGGAGCAGCTCAGCGGATGCCCACACATCGTCGGCGTCGGACAGGATCTGCGCGCCTGCCGCGCGGTAGTCGGCATCGGCGAAGGAGGACCCGGCACCGGCCTCCTGTTCGACGACGACCTGGTGGCCGCGGGAGACGAGTTCGTGGACGCCTGCGGGCGTGATGGCGACCCGGTACTCGTGGTTCTTGACCTCGCGGGGGATTCCGATCCTCATGACACTTCCTCGGGTTTCGGGGGCGGTTCGGTTGGGGGTGAGCGTGATCGACGCTGGGTCAAGTATGAATTTCCATCGATTCTGTGCACAGATTTGTGTTGATAATTCTCTAGAATCGGCTCATGGCTAGCGATTCTTCGATGCAGGGCCCCTCCCGGGGCGCCCGTCCGAACGATGTTCGGGGGGTCAGGCTCGACGAGATCGATCACGTCCTGCTCGCACAACTCACCCGCGACGCGCGTACCCCGAACAACGCGCTCGCCGAGATGGCCGGGATCGCGCCGTCCACCTGCCTGGCCCGGGTACGCGCACTGGTCGAGAAGGGCGTCATCCGGGGCTTCCATGCCGACATCGACCCGGCGGCCCTCGGGCGAGACCTCGAGGCGATGATCTCGGTCCGGCTGCGCGCGGACGCGCGCCCGCACATGGCACAGTTCGCGGAGCGGATGTCGGCGACGCCCGAGGTGCTCGACGTCTACTTCATCGCGGGCGCCGACGACTACCTGCTGCACGTCGCGATGCGCGACACCGGCGCACTGCGCGACTTCGTGCTCGACCACCTCTCCGCACGGCCGGAGGTCGCGGCGACCGAGACGATCCTCATCTTCGAGCACATCCGGCCGAGGTCGGGCCGCTAGCGCGGCATCAGCCCGAGCCGCCGCGGCTCATGGCAGCAGCCGGTCCAGGAAGTCGTTGCTGAAGATGCGGTGCGGGTCGTGGGCGTTGTACGCGGCGCGGGCGGTGTCCCAGTTGTCGTCTGCGGGCACCCCGTCGCGGTAGGTGCCGGGGATGACGGTCTCGATGGACGGCGCGTCGGAGTGTCCGGCGCGGTCGGTGAACGCCCAGCCCTTGGCCCACTCCGGCCGGAAGGTGGCGTAGTCGCCGCTGTAGTTCTCCCGCATGAACAGCTCCATCTCGCGGAAGTACGCGGCCTGGCCCGGCGTGCCCGGCACCCCGACCACGTTCATCCAGATGGCGGTGTCCCACTCGGGGTGATCGGGCCGCGGACGCAGCGCCGAGATGGTCGGCGGCCCCGCGCTTTCCACCGTCACCTCGCCCTGGTCGTCGAGACCGCACAGGCGCACCTCGAAGGGCCCGTTGATCGGAAAGCGGCCCGCCGCCTGGAGCTCCTGCTGGCGCCGGTGATGCCAGCCGGTGAACTCGTTGATCACCCGCGCGATGTTCGACCTGCGGGTGATCACCACACCGCCGCCCGCGTTCATCCGCAGGGTCGTCGCGCGGAGGTAGAACAGCACGTCCTTGGACCAGCCCCACAGGTCCGCGGTCCCGGTGGCGGCGAGCCCGGAGGCGATGGTCGCGAACTGCGCCTGACCGAACAGCGGAGTGGCGCTGCCGATCCCCCGGGTGATGAGCCCGAGCGGATCGGTGACCGCCTGCGGGATGTTGTCCGAATACCGGTAGTTGTAGGGACCGGTCACCTCCCGGGATTGCGGCGGCTTGACCGGGGTTGGCGTCCACACCTTGAGCCACGGCGTCTCGGTGAAGGGGAACCAGATCGCCTCGACGCGCCCCGACCGGGCCACGTAGCTCTCGAACGTCCGGCCGGGCGCCCCCGCAGGCGCGAACAGCTCACGCCACGGGATGTCGGTGACGGACTCGCAGCGGAGCCGGTAATTCGGGCCGGCCTGCAACGTCACCGAAGTGACGAAGGACCGGCCGAGATGGGTGAGCAGCGGCCGGATGGCGACGTCGGCCCTGCTGAACTCCCGCAGTTCGTACCGACCGGCCGCGTCGTCCCAGACCACCGCGGTCATCGCGGTCACCAGGTTGCTCAGCGAGCCGAAAGATGCTCCAGGAAGCGCGGATTCACCATCGGCGGGCAGCGTGGCCCCGTGTGCGTCGATCGCGAGCACCCCGGCGATGGTGAGCCCGCCGATCGCGGGGGCGTTGGCCCAGCCGAGCCCGTGGGCCTGCAGCTCGGTGAGGATGGTCTCGACGGTGGCGCCCGCTCCCGCGGTGACCGTGGCGCGGCCCTCGGCGGCGCCCGCCGGGTCGACCGCGACGGCGTTCAGCCGGGCCATGGTGTCCACCAGCAGCACCCGGTCGACGTTCTGGCCCGCCTCCAGGGTCAGCGGGCTCCACCCGTGCATGGTCCCCCGCGGCCGCAGCCGGTAGCCGTTGGCGTGCGCCCAGTTCGCGAGCCGGACCACGTCCAGCGCATCGCGGGGCGTGCACGTCCAGACCTGGTCGAAGCGGATCTCCTGCGCCCAGTTCTCGTAGCCCTGCTGGACGAGGGCGATGCCGTCGGGGAAGGCGGGCGGGGCTGGCAGGGTCGCCCTGACGTCACCGAACGGGATCGCCTGCGCGGGCGCCCAGCCGAGTCCGGCGAGGGCGGCGGCCCCCGCCGCGGCGGTCAGGAAGCCTCTGCGCGAGACGCCCCCCGTCTGCTGGTCCGAACGACCTGCGGCCATCGACATGTCCCTCTCTAGGTGGGTGGCGCGGCCTGCGCGCCACGAGCGAGGACAAAGTTAGAACATGTTCCCGTCATCGTGTCGGGAAACGCGTACCTGGGTCCCGGGAATCCCGGAATCCCCGGCTCACCACGTGGTCTACTTGAACCCGTTGGAGACCTGCGATGACGGGCATTTCCGAGGAGAACCGATGGCCGAACTCGACCTCAGCGACGAGCCTTCGACGGTGACGCCGAGGAAGCCCCGGCGCGGCTGGCCGGTCTTCACCGTCATCGCGATCGCGCTGATCGCCTTCCTCGCCGGTGGCGTCGGCGGCTCGTTCCAGAGCAAGCTCGCCGAGGTACAGAAGAACGACAACGCCAGCTACCTGTCCGCCTCCGCCGAATCGACCATCGTCGCCAACGAATCCGCGGAGTTCGTCACGGTCGAGACCATCCCGGGATTCGTCGTCTTCCACCGCGACGGCCCGTTGACCGAGCAGGACAAGGAATCGATCGCCGACGCCGCGACGGCGGTGACCCAGGTGCCGGGTGTCGACAAGACCGGCATGGCCCCGGTCCAGTACTCGGCCGACGGCACCACCGCGGCCCTGTTCGTGCCCCTGGTGGCCAAGTCCGACGGCGCCCAGGTCCAGGGCGACGTCCTGGCCGAGACCGAGCAGCACGTGATGGACGCGGCCAGATCCGCCGCCGCGGCCGAACTCGAGGTGCTGCCCGCGGGCCCCGGCGGACTGCTCGTCGCGTTCATCGACGCCTTCCAGGGGCTCGACGGCGCGTTGCTGGGCGCGGCCCTCCTCGTGGTGATCCTGATCCTGTTGGTCGTCTACCGGTCCCCCGTCCTGTGGATTTTCCCGCTGCTGTCCGCGATGCTGGCGCTCGGCCTCTCCTCGATGGTCATCTACTTCCTGGCCAAGCAGGACGTCCTGACGCTGACCGGCCAGAGCCAGGGCATCCTGATGGTCCTCGTGCTCGGCGCGGGTACCGACTACGCCCTGCTGCTCATCGCGCGGTACCGGGAGGAACTGCACGCGTACCCGAACCGGTTCGACGCGATGATCCGGGCCTGGCGCGAATCGGCCCCCGCGATCACCGCATCCGCGGTGACCGTCATCCTCGGGCTGCTGTGCCTGACCTTCTCCGAACTGAACTCGAACAAGAGCCTCGGTCCGGTCACCGCCATCGGCATCGCCTGCACCTACCTGGTGATGATGACGTTCCTCCCCGTTGCGCTGGCCACCGCGGGCCGGTGGGTGTTCTGGCCGCGCGTCCCGCAGGTCGATCACGCGGCGGATCTCGCCGCGCGCGGCATGTGGGGCCGGATCGCCACCACCGTCGGCAACCGGGCCCGGCCGGCGTGGATCGGCACCACGGTGCTGTTGATCGCGCTGTGTGCCATCGGGATCGGCAGCCTGCAGACCGACGGACTCACCGCGACCGAGAACTTCACCAACAACCCCGAGGCCGCCCAGGGCCAGGCGATCTACGACGCCAAATTCCCTCAGGGCACCGGCGCTCCCGCCATCATCATGACCAACGCCGACGCCGCCGAGCAGGTGATCGCCGTCGCGAGCGGGGTCGAGGGCGTGGCGACGGCACCGGGTTCGGTGTGCCTGCAGATCGACTACGCCAAGGTCGCGGGGTTGAACCTGGGCACAGGCGCCCCCGCGGCCGCACCGACCGGCTGCCCGCCGCCACAGTTGACCGTGCAGCCGATCGACGGCCGCACCGTCGTCACCGCCACCCTCGCCGACTCCTATGACTCGCCCGCTGCGCTGGAGACGATCGAGCGGTTGCGCACCGCGGTGCACGCCGTCCCCGACGCCGACGCCCTGGTGGGCGGGAACTCCGCGGCCACCCTCGACGTGCAGACCGCCTCGGTGCACGACAGGAACCTGATCATCCCGATCGTGCTGGTGGTGATCTTCCTGGTGCTCGCGGTCCTGCTCCGGGCGCTGCTCGCGCCGCTGATCCTGATCGTCACCGTGGTGCTCTCGTTCGCAGCCACCCTCGGCGTGTGCGGGTTCTTCTTCACCCATGTGTTCCACTTCGCGGGCGCCGACCAGGCCTTCCCACTGTTCGCCTTCGTGTTCCTGGTCGCACTCGGCATCGACTACAACATCTTCCTGATGACCCGGGTGCGCGAGGAGTCGCTCACCCACGGAACCCGCTCGGGCGTGCTGCGCGGCCTGGCCGTCACCGGCGGCGTCATCACCTCCGCGGGTGTGGTTCTCGCCGCGACATTCGCGGTGCTCGGCGTTCTCCCGCTGGTGTTCCTCGCGGAGATCGGGTTCGCGGTGGCGTTCGGCGTCCTGCTCGACACCATCATCGTGCGCAGCGTGCTGGTGCCCGCACTCTCCTACGACATCGGCAAGCGGATCTGGTGGCCGTCGGCGCTGGCGAAGGCGAAGGACTGAAACGCCGAGGACCTACGTCCCGACATACCGACGTGTTGCGTGTTTGAATGGCGCTCGGAGAGTACAGATTTCCGAAAGCCCCACCACCGACACGCGTCCTGGTCCAGAATGAACGCCGATCGTCACCCTCCTGCGGGGGAGGAGCCGTTCGCTCGTAAAGGAGTGCCATGTCGTTTCGTTCGCCATCTCTGCTTGCCCGCAGGATCCTCGCCGCCACCGCCATCGCCGCTGCTGCAGGCGCTGCCCTGCCCGCGACGGCGAGTGCCGACGTGACACCGACCACGCTCATCAACGGCGTGCTCTCGACCGTCGGCGGCTGCCAGACCCCCTTCCGCGAGGCGATCCTCACCTGCACCCGACTCGAGACCCTCACCCCCCAGTTCCCGGTGGTCCTCGACCTGAATCCGTTCGGCACCAACATCGTGGCACTGGGCGCTGGACTGTTCCCGAACGGCACGATGCGGCCGGTGCTCGAGTCCCGGATGCAGGCGACCCTGCAGGTCGCCCACCGCTACCCGCTGTCCCCGATCATCGTCAGCGGTGGCGTGCCGCAGAACGGGATCACCGAGTCCCGCGCGATGCGCGACTGGCTGATCGCACACGGCATCCCCGCCTTCCGGATCACCGAGGAGTACACCTCGCGCTCCACGGTCGAGAACGCACGGAACACCAACTCGATCCTCGCTCAGCGCGGCGCCACCAGCGCCGTCGTGGTGACCTCGCCGGACCATCTGCAGCGCGCCATGGTCGACTTCCGTGTCGCGGTCGGCGGCCGCATCCCGATCGCGGGTGTCGTCGCCCCCTGAGAGGGCAGCGAGTTTCAAGATTTCCGCACCGCGCCGTCGGTGCGGGTGGGAACCTGAATCGATGATCGCAATTGTCGATGGCGGACTGGGTGATCGGTGATGGCGCGGCCGGTACAGGTGGTGGTGCTGGGGGCAGGCTCGTGGGGGACCACGGTCGCGGGGCTCGCCGCGCGCAACACCCCGACGCTGCTGTGGGCCCGGGACCCGGACATCGCCGATGAGGTCAATTCCGAGCACCGCAACTCCCGCTATCTCGGCGACCGGGCCCTCCCCTCGGATTTGCGCGCGACGTCGGATATCGCCGAGGCCGCCGACGCGGCCGACGTCCTGGTGGTCGGGGTGCCCTCGCACGCGGTCCGCTCGACGCTGAGCGAGATCTCCAACGGGGTTCGCGCATGGGTGCCGGTGCTCTCGCTCGCGAAAGGGCTCGAGCCCGGCACCAGGCAGCGCCCCACCGAGGTGATCGCCGAATGCCTGCCGGGACACCCGGTCGGTCTGCTGGCCGGGCCGAACATCGCCAGGGAGATCGTCGACGGCCTTGCCGCCGCGTCGGTGGTCGCGACCCAGGACGACCGGGTGGCCACCGCGCTGCAGCCGCTGTTCGCCTCGCCGGTGTTCCGCGTGTACCGGAACACCGACGTGCTGGGCTGCGAGCTCGGCGGCATCCTCAAGAACATCGTCGCGATCGCCGCGGGCATGGCCGACGGCCTCGGGGTCGGGGACAACACCCGGGCGATGGTGCTCGCTCGCGGGCTCGCCGAGATGACCCGGCTCGGCGAGGCGATGGGGGCCAACCCGCGCACGTTCGCCGGGCTCACCGGCGTCGGCGACCTGATCGCGACCTGCATCAGCCCGGCCTCCCGCAATCGCCGGGTCGGCGAGGCGCTTGCCCGCGGGCTCACGATCGAGCAGACCCTCGCCGAACTCGGCCAGGTCGCCGAGGGCGTCAAGACCGCGCCGACGGTCATGGAACTGGCCCGCGACTACGAGGTCGAGATGCCGATCGCCGCGGAGGTGGAGGCGGTGGTCGCCGGCCGCCGCACCCCCGCGGAGGCGTATCGCGGGTTGCGGCGGGTGACTCCCGGCGACGAGGACGACATGGCCTGAGCAGCGAGGGCCGCCCGAGAGATCCCGGACGGCCCCACCGAGGCTCAAATGTCGTCAGCTACCGAAGCCCAGCTCCGAAGAGCCCCGTCCGGGTTCGGGCAAGACAGGCGGGCTGCCGATGATGAAGTTCAGGCCCATCCGATCCCATCCCAGGCTGCCCTCATGTCCGGCCACGTCGAAAGTGACTCCGCTGTCCGACTCGGTGCCGTTGGGGGCGTTCAGCGGGGCGCGGTACTCGGCAGAGAAAATAATGGACCCCCTGGACGGGATAGACCACCCGGCTCCTGGCGCCACCACCGAGACCGTGCCTGACCCCACGCTGGGAGCAATCGGTATCAACTCCGACGTGTAGTCGGCACGCACGATACGAAGTGTGGCGCTGCCCGGGACGTATGTGAAGCCGTCCGGCCCGTGATCGGTGATACGGGTGAAGAGCCGCTCGGGACCCTCTGTGACCCAGAATCGGTTGTCAGTTCTCACGACCTCCCCAGCAGGGACAAATACATCCCATGTCCCTCCATATCTGGTCTCCACGGTCTTCTCGACAGTGATGTTCTCGACCGTTCTGGTTATCCCGGGATCCCGCATCGCGGCCGCCGCGGTACCGGCGGCGAGGCCACCGGCCAGCACGGCCGAGGCGAAGACTACGGATGCGATCCGCCGCATCGTGGGACGAAACATGCACGAACTCCATTCAGTAGGGATGCTCACGCGGCACCTCGGTACCGCTGAACTCCCCCGGCCCCGAACACGCGTCGCGCCATCGTATGGCTCGGCAATCATCTTCGGGCACAGAAACCGAATATTGTTGTTGCGCTGCACTTTTGTTAAACACAATGCGTCGCCCGAACTTCGGGTCGCAGCGCGCCCCGGCGACGAGGACAACACGACCTGAGCGGTCAGGGCCGCCCGGGAGATCCCGGACGGCCCTGGTGCGGCCGCTGCCTGCCGCGACGACTGGGGCTACGAGCCGCAGGGGATGTTGAGGCCATCTCCACTGCACAGAGCCCACTGCCCGAGACCCTCCACGAGTTCGATCGCGTTCGGGTCGCGGACCGTCACCTTGACCCCCATCGGATTCCAGGTCTTGAGTCCGAGCCCATCCGCCTGGACGGAGAAACCGCTGTCCACGACCGACCCCCCTGCCGGGTATGCCGCCAGGCCGCCGAGGCGGTAACTGATCTCCAGAGTCAGGGTCTTGTCACCCTCGGACGCCACCGTCCAGTTGCCACTGAAGGTGGCCTCCCCGCTCACGACCGTGGGGGTCACATTCTCGGTCTTCATCGACCCGTCACGCCAGGCGGTGAGCTTGGCGCTACCGGGCACATATTGCCCGCTGGCACGATCAGTGATTCGGTCGATGATTCGGACAGGTGCACCGGTTGCCGAGATCGTGGTCCGGTAAGTGACGACCTGGCTCGGCGCGAGGACGTTCCGGCCGATGACCTCCCTTGTCACGGAAAGGTTCTCGAAGGTTTCGGTGACCGCACTCTGAGTATTCGGGTCGGCCGCACCCGAGGACCCGAGATCCGGCAAAGCCGACTGGGCGGTCGCGGCGCCGACACCGGCGGCGAGGCCACCGGCCAGCACGGCCGAGGCGAAGACTACGGATGCGACCCGGCGCATCGTGGGACGAAGCATGAACGAACTCCATTCAGTAGGGATGATCACGCGGCACCTCGGTACCGCTGAACTCCCCCGGCCCCAGACACGCGTTGCGTTATCGTATTGATCGGCGTCCGATCTGGTGCGGCAATGCGAATACTGTTGTTGCACTGCACTTGTCGTTAAACGCAATGATGCCACCCGGAATGCGGGTGGCATCATTGCGCCTCGGCAGCGATCGACTAGGAGCCACTCGGCCCGAGCAGCCCGATCTTCACGCCCATCTCGGGCCACTCTTGGGCCGCCTGCCCACTGACCTCGATAGCGGTACCGCTGTCGAAGACGTCGATGTCGAACGAGATGTCGGTGCGTACGCGGTACGTCACCTCGAAGGTGACGGTCTTGTTGCCCGTCGCCGAGACGACCCAGCCGACATCCTTGGATACGGCGAGGCGCCCACTGGCCTCGGCGGGAACGACACCCTCGGTCTTCATCTGGCCGTCCTGCCACGAGGTGACGGTCGCACTCCCCGACACGTAGCCGAGGACGAACGGGAAGATGTCGGTGATCTTGTTGACGATCCGGTCCGGACCGCCGGTGGCCGCGATGGTGGTCCGATAGGTGACCTGACCCGTGGTCGCGATCTTGTTGCTGCCGACAACGGCCTTGGTCACCGCGAGGTTGTCAGAGGTCACCGTGGCGGAGGCGGGCAACTCCTGGCCGTTCGCGCTGGAGCCGAGGTCCAGCTGAGCCGGCCCGCCCGCCGTGGAGCCGAAGTCGAACAAGTTCGGTGCGGCGGACGCGGCGCCCGTGCCGAGGGTCAGGCCACCGCTGGCGAGCAGGGCCGAGGTGGCGACGGCGGATACGAGGCGACGCATCATGGGACGGGACATGCGGGATCTCCGTTCGGTAGGTGAGACACGCGCCCCCGAACGCGTGTCGCGCCATCGTATGGACGCACACCCCACCCCGCGCATGAATCCGAATATTACTGTCGCACTTGATAAATCGTTAGAGGAAACAAACATCGAGACAACGGCGGCGGAGCCATCACCGAAACCGGGGATGGGGTGGCCTTGCTGAGCCAGTTGCACCCCCGCTGCATACCGTCTACTCTCGGTGCCCATGAAGCGCATCAAGCTCGTATTCCGCCCGTAGCGGGGTCTGATTCGGACCGACCCCTCGCTGCGGGTCGTCGAGCTATCTGTTGGTCCTTCCTCTCCATTCAGGAAGACCGCTTCAATGAACTCTCTTCAGGCATATGCCTCGCACACCGCCACCACCGCGTCTGACCCGTTCGCGCTGCGTTTCGGCATGCCGCTCCCCCACGCGCTGCGAACCGAGGCCGCGGGCATGAGCTGGCGCACGTTCCTCTCCACCTACTCACCGTCCGGCGGTCCGATCCGCTTCGGCCGATGGTCCGCGCACGCCCTCGGCGCCGGCCGCTCCGAGTTCCGGGCCACCCTCGCCCTCGGCGACACCATCCACCAGGCCGAGGCCACCGCCGCCGGGCCGATCGCGGCGCTCACCTCGATGCTCTACGACGCCGGCCTGCCGCTGGAGATCCTGTCGTTCCACCAGCAGAAGATCGGCGACGGACGCACCGCGACCTTCCTGCTGTGCGAGCACGGCGGGCGCAGGCATTGGGCGGCCGGCCTCGCGGACACCGCGACCGAGTCGTCCGTCGAGGCGATGATCGCGGCCGCCAACATCCTGCACGGCTAGACGGTCAGGGCATCTCCACGGTCTCCGCGCGGGCGACCTCGCCGATCGCCCTTCGGATGTAGCCCGACCCGGGCGCATCCGCGGCCGTGAGCAGGTCCGCGATCACCAGGGTCGCGTACCGGGGCAGATCCGCGCGCGCCAGCGGGCGCGGGTCCTCCTCGGGATCGGTCAGCCCCAGCGCACCGGTCAGCACCACGACGAGCACCGACACGTCCAGATCGGGCACCCACGGCGCGGCGGACCGGGCGCAGCGCCCGAGCACGGCCTGCACGTCGTCGCCGGTCAATCCGTCGGGATGCAACTCCTCCAGCAACTCGCGCACGATCGACGCGTGCACCACGGTGACCTGCTCCTGCTCGAGGGCGGCGAGCCGGACGGACGCCTCGACGAAGGGCTCGGGTTCGGCGGCGCGTGCCGCGGCGACGGCGGCGTCGGTCGCGTCGGCGATCTCACGGGCGGCGGACGGCCATTCGGTGGGCCACATCGGGTGGTTCTGCTCCTTCGAATTCAGTCCGGCGGCACCATATTCCGATCCCGCCAGTTCCGGGCGGCGGGTGGGATCCGACGACTCAGTTCAGCTCGGCGCGCATGAGGAAGACGTTGTAGTCGGACCACGTCGAGATGGTGAAGTACAGGTCGTCACCCGTCGACCAGGGGTGGATGAAGCCACCGTACAGCTCGGGATACTCGGTGACGCTGACCAGCGGCGCCGGCTCCGACCACTGCCCCTGCGGCGAGTCGGATTCGCGCAGGACGATGGCGGTCCTGGCGGTGTCGAGATAGACCATCTGCCAGACCCGACGGACCTCGTCGTATCGGACCGAGACCTCGGCCACCGGGCCGCGCACCACCGGCGTCGCTGCCGCCTGCCCGCCGACCGGGGTCCAGACCCCGTCCTGCCAGTACTGGTACGCCGACGTGTTGAGCACGTCCCCGACCGGCACCCGGGCCAGCCCCAGGTCCCCGAGCCGGGTGTTGGGGGTGCCGAACATGTAGACGTACCCGCCCTGCGGGACCATCGCGCTCACCTGGAAGTTGGAGAGCCCGAATATGTTGTCCCACCGTGCATACGGATCCTTGACCCAGGTCTGACCGTGGTCGTCGGAGTAGGCGATGCCGCCGTGATTGGTGAACCAGGTGCCGGGGATGCTGTTCCACGTGCGGATGGACATATAGCTCATGTACTGCCGGTCGCCGATCGCGAAACCCGAGGTGGGGATGGTGGTGATCTCCACGTTGTCCAGCTTCCGGCTGCCGAGCAGCTCCGCGGCGTGACAACGCCCGTCCTGCACCATGGAGTCGAAACTCATACCGTCCGAGAGGTTCTCGTCGCTACTGAAGGCCAGCACGTTGCTGCGCCAGTCGCCGCCCTGGCCGCCCGGCGGGTGGAAACCCCTGCCGACCGTGTCGCCGAACGCGACGGCGACCTCGCCGGGCGCGCTCTCCCACATGATGCCCAGATCGGTGCCGTTCACCTGCCAGCGCTTGTCGGTGCGGTTGATCGAACCGGCACCCGTCTCCTTCGCGACCCGGGTGACCGCGCCGACCGCCGGCGTCGGCCGGGGGGTCGAGTGCGCCGCCGCCTCCGTCGGCGGGAACACAGGAGCTGGGCGCGCGGCCTGCTGCCCCGGATCCGGCCCAGGCACCGGAATACCCAGGTGGAACGGCTGGAACTTGAGACCGATCTCGGGGATCCGCAAAGCCTTCGCCAGCGTGTCGGGCTCGGGAGGCCCCGCATCTGTCAGGTCGGGGCAGGGATCGACGCAGGTGTCCTGCGGTAGCGCCTGTGCGGGAATCCGGGTCGGGGTGGTCGTCGGCGCCGGGAACGGCACCGCGGTGACCACCGGGACCGGGATCGGGATCTCGAGTTTCTCCGGCAGCAACGCCGCCGTGGTGGTCACCAGGTCGGCGGCACAGGATCCGCTCCCCTGCGCTCCTGTCCGGTCCGACCCCAACGGAGCGGCGACGGCACCCGGTTTCTCCGCGTAGACCACCGCACAGGAACCGATCACCACGGCCGCGACTGCGACGGCAAGCCTGCGTGTCAATGGCACCTCCGCGTTGAGCACTGCTCGGGCCCGCAGACCCGCCACCGGGCTAACCACGTTGCCGTCGGAATCTAGCATCGACGTGCGAGAACTCCACGTCTCCCGGGCCGGGTGTCGACTGGAAACGCCACCACCCCTACGCTGGCTGCACCCGAATCGAGGTGAACGGTGTCACAGTCCAACCATTCGAGTCCCGTCGGCCCCTACGCGTCGGGACCGCCCGCGGCCGCGCTGTCGGTCCACATGCCCGACCTCAACAAGTTCGGCCCGGCCCAGCTGTGGCGCGCCCTTGTGGTCGGGGTGGTGATCATCGCCTGCGCGGGATACGCGGTGCTCACCAAGCCGTTCCTGCGGCGCGGCGAGACCTGGGCCGACGCCGCATCGGAGGGTGTGGTCAACGCCTTCGAGGCGCTCGGCCCGACCTTCGTCAAACTCGGGCAGCTGATGGCCTCCTCCTCCGGGGTGTTCCCCGCCCCGCTCGCCAACGCCTGCCTGCGCTGTCTCGACGACGTGCCGCCGGTGTCCGCGCAAAAGGCCAGGGAGGTGATCGAGGGCGACCTGGGCGGGCGCGTCGACGAGATCTTCGCGAGCTTCGACGACGAGCCCCTTGCCGCGGCGTCCGTCGCGCAGGTGCACGCCTGCGTGCTCCCCGACGGTCGCGAGGCGGTGATCAAGGTGCAGCGGCCTGGCATCTATCACCGGATGCTCGTCGACCTACGCACCGCGTATGGCGGCGCCAAACTGCTCGAGCGACTCTTCGAGTTCTTCCGGATCGCGAACGCCACGGCCATCATCCGGGACCTGCACGCCGCCACGATGACTGAGCTCAACAGCGCCGTCGAGGCCGACAGGCAGACCCGGTTCCGGGACGCCATCTGGGCATTCGGCGACAACAAGGGCGTGACGGCGCCCGAGGTGTACTGGGACTACTGCGGCCCCCACGTGATCTGCATGGAACGGCTGCACGGCGTACCGCTCGACCGGTTTGTCCCCGACGCCGACCACGACACCACGATGCTGATCCGGCGCGGCGTCAAGGCCTGGATCGAGTCGATCACCGTCCACGGCCCGTTCCACGGCGATGTGCACGCGGGAAACCTGTGGGCGCTCGACGACGGACGCATCGCCTTCCTCGACTTCGGCATCGTCGGTGAGCTGCCGGAGGTATGGCGGTCGATCCTGCGGGACATGTTCTACGCCAACCTCATCGACGGCGATTTCGCCCGAGTGGCGCGCGGCATCCGGGACCTCGGTTACACCGCGGAGGTCGAGGCGGGCGACGCCGAGATCGGCATGCAGGTCGCCGCCGTCCTGGCCCCGGTGTTCACCAACGACCTGGCCGAACTGAATCTGGGTGCGCTCATCATGGCCCTGGTCCAGCTCGGCAAGCAGTGGGGAGTCGCCAGCCCGGAGGAGCTGGTCCTGTTCGGCAAGCAGCTCGGCTACTTCGAGCGGTACGCCACGCGGCTCGCTCCCGGGTGGGTGATCGGCAAGGACCCCTACCTGTTCCGGAACGTCTTCCCCGAGGCGGTAGCCGAGCGGGTGGCCACCTCGGGCGTCGCGCTGCCCGACGACTGAGCGGCGATCGTCCCCGCCGCGCGGAGCCGGCGCCCGGGCCGGTCAGCCCGGGCCGGTCAGCCCGGGCCCAGCCTGCGCCGTAGCGCGATGGCGTCGAACGGTGCGCGGCCGCGCTCGTCGTTGTCGAAGTAGACGAACACGTCGAGACCGTCTGCACGCCAACCGCCGATCCTCGTCGCCCACGCGTCAAGGGCACGATCGCTGTAGCCGCTCGCATAGAGCTCGGTATCGCCGTGCAGCCGTACATACTTGAAATCGCTTGTGCTCCTGTCGAACACCGGATATCGGCCCGCCGAGTCCGAGACCACCAGGGCCACATCGTTCTGTTCGATCAGCGCCACCGCCTCCGGGTCGCCGAAGCTGACGTGGCGCGCCTCGAGAGCGTGTCGGACCGGGCGTGGCGCATCAGTGACGGTGAGCGCGATGCCCTCGGGCACCTTGTCGTCGTGGCGCGCGGCGAGTTCAGCGGCGTCGGTCGTGGTCCGCGGCAGCGCGGCGAGAAAGCCGGCGACGCGTTCGGGGTCGAACGCGAGCGTGGGCGGCAGCTGCCACAGGATCGGGCCGAGCTTGGCGTGCAGCGCGAGCGGGCCGGACGCGAAGAAATTGGCCAGCGCGGTGTCCACGTCGCGCAGGCGTTTCATGTGGGTGATGTAGCGGCCACCCTTGACCGCGAACACGAAGCCGTCGGGGGTCTCGTCCCGCCACCGGGCGAAGGACTCCGGGGCCTGCAGAGCATAGAAGGATCCGTTGATCTCGATCGACGCCATCCTGGCCGCGGCGTACGCCAACTCCCGCCGGTGCGCCAGGCCGACGGGATAGAAATCGCCTCGCCATCCGGGATACGTCCATCCGGAGATCCCGACACGGACTTCCGCCATGAGCCGAGCGTAGATCCGCTGCGGTTTGCCCGATACCGCACCGGCCGCAGGGCGAGAGGAGGACGATGGATGCACCAGAAACCGAGCCGAGGGACATGATCATGCCCAAATATCTGTGGCAGGTCGGCTACACCCAGGATGGCGCCAACGGCCTCCTCGCCGAAGGCGGATCGGGACGCCGCGACGCGATCGTGCAGGCGGTCGAGAGCGTCGGTGGGACCGTCGAGAGCTGCTATTTCGCGTTCGGCGGCCACGATCTCTACGTCATCGGGGAGGTGCCCGACGAGGTCGCCGCGGCGGCGCTGAGCATCCGCACCGCGGCGAGCGGCGCGGCCCGTACCGTGACCGTCACCCTGCTGACCCCCGAGCAGATCGACGATGCGGCCAAGCGGCCGGCGAGCTACCGTCCGCCAGGTCGCTGACGTCCACGGCGGCAGGTCGGCCACGAGGGTTCGGCGCCTCACCGCGGCCCCGAGGGCCGCGTCGGCCTACGTACGGAGAGCGCCGGGCACGTTCGTCTGGCTGGCGATCCTGCTCGTGACGTCCGTGGTGGGCCGCCACCTCGCGCCGGACCTGCTGACCGACGTGCTCGGCGATCGGTCGACCAACCTGCACCACCTGGCCGAGAATCCGGTACGGGTGCTGATCACCAGCGCATTCTGGCTGGCGGGCGGCGGCTGGGTCACCTATTTCGTCGTCTACAACGTCTTCCATGTGCCCGCCGAACGCTGGCTCGGCACGCTGCGGTGGCTCGGCGTCGTCGTGATCGCGCACGTCGGCGCCACCTACGTCAGCGAGGGCGTCCTGTATTGGGCGATCCAGCACGGTCACGCCCCGGAGTCCGCGGTCGACACCCTCGACTACGGGGTCAGCTATGCCCTGGCGGGGGTGGTGGCGGTGCTGACGTATCGGATCGCCGCGCCCTGGCGCTACGTCTACCTGGCCGGCGTGCTCCTCTTCTACGCGGTACCGCTGCTCGGTGGCGTCACCTTCACCGACATCGGCCACCTCACCGCCGCACTCCTCGGCCTCGCCTGCTATCCCCTCGTTCGTGCCCGCCCTGGGGTGTGGGACCCGATCGCTGCCGCGCGGGCGATCGACCGGCGGGTCCGCGGGCGGGGGTGATGCCCCTTTCGGTCGTCAGCGCGCCGCGTCGAGCAGCACGCGGGCGGCATCCCTGGCCTGCCGGGCGGGCAGGGGTGAGCCGGCGATCGCCGCGGTCGCCATCGCCCCGTTCGCGAGGATCGCGAGCTGGTCGGCCAGCGGCGCCGCCAGGCCCGCGGCGGAGACGAGCTCGCGCAGACACCTGAGCAGCGCCGCCTTGTTCGCCTTCGCGATGTCGGCGACGGCCTGATTCCCGCCGCCCAGCTCGCCGAAGGTGTTGATGAACGTACAGCCCCGGAAGTCCTCCCGCCGAAACCAGTCGTCCAGGTAGTCGAACACGCCGAGAATCCGGTCGCGGGGGTCGTCGATCGGGTCGAGGAAACGGGCCAGCTCCTCCTGCACGGCGAGGTCACGCCTGTGCAGCACCGCTTCCACCAGCCGGTCCTTGGCCGGATACAGCCGATAGAGGCGCTTGAGCGAGACCCCGGAGCGCGAGCGGATCTCGTCCATCCCGACTGCCTGCACGCCGCGCTCGTTGAACAGCGCCTCGGCCGCGTCGAGCAGCTGGGCGTCTGCGGTATCCGGATCCATCTCTCACCTCGACACTTGCGCGGAGAACCATCGTTCTCTACTGTACACGTCAGAGCGGAGAACGCTCGTTCTCCCATGAACGTCAGGAGCCACCATGTCCAGCTTCGACACCCGCCACCGCACCGCGACGATCGATGGACTCGAGGTCTCCTACCGGGAGTCCGGCCACCCGGACAGCCCGACCCTCGTTCTCCTGCACGGATTTCCGAGCAGCTCGCACATGTTCCGGAACCTGATCGCCGAGCTCGCGGACGAGTTCCACGTGCTCGCGCCCGACCACATCGGCTTCGGCCGCTCGGCGATGCCCGCGGTCGACGAGTTCGACTACAGCTTCGACCGCCTCGCCGAGATCACCGACCAGCTCCTCGACCGACTCGGTATCGACCGCTTCGCGCTCTACATCCAGGACTACGGCGCACCGATCGGGTTGCGGATCGCCGCCAAGCACCCGGACCGCATCACCGCGCTGATCACCCAGAGCGGCAATGCCTACCGGGAGGGGTTCACCCCCTTCTGGGACGTGCTGTTCGCGCACGCGCAGAACCGCGCGGAACACGAGCCCGCGGTCCGCGAACTGCTCGAGCTCGATGCGACGCGATGGCAGTACACCCACGGCGTCCCCGCCGACCGGCTGGACCGGATCGCGCCCGAGACCTGGCTGACGGACCAGGCGGGTCTGGACCGACCGGGTAACAAGGAGATTCAACTCCAGCTGTTCTGGGACTACCAGTTCAACCTCGACGGGTACCCCGCGTTCCAGGAGTACTTCCGAACCCACCGTCCGCCGACGTTGGTGGCCTGGGGCCGCGGCGACGAGATCTTCGGCCCCGCGGGCGCCGAGGCGTTCGCGACCGATCTCCCCGACGCGGAGATCCACCTGCTCGACGCCGGCCACTTCGCACTGGAGACCCACGGACAGGAGATCGCCGACCTGATCCGGGACTTCCTCCGTCGAAACCTCTGATCCCGCAACGCTTGCCAGAAGGAGCCCCCATGTCCGTGCTCACCAGCGCCTCCGCCACGATCGCCCGCCGGGGCACCACCGCCTCGGCCCTCAGCGCGGCGGCGGCGGCGCTGATCATCATCGCGGCCCTGGCCACGGCCGAACACCTGCTCGGCCTCGCGGTCTTCGCGCTGCCGTTCGTGGCGTCGGCCGCCCTGATCGCCCTCGCCCCCTCCGGACCGCCGGCGAGACCGGGAGCGATCCTGCGGGCCTACCCGGCCGCCGCGGCGACGGCCCTGCCCATCACCGCGGTCCTCGGCCCGTCGGAGACCGCCGTCGCGGCCTCGGTCGTCGCGACGGTCGCGCTGATGGCCATCCTGCGTGCGCCACACATCCCCGCGGCGCTGTGCGCAGGCGGCATCGGGCTCACCGGCCCGGGACTCGGCTACCTCCCGCACACCCTGATACCCGCGGTGGCGATCGTGCTGGTGGCCGCGGTGGCGGCAGGGCGGATCGTGCCCGGCTTCGAGTACCCGCTGCGCGGGTGATACTGGTCGACACCCGATGGAGGTGAGGCCGATGAACATGGTGCGCAGGATCGTGGACCTGTCACATCCGATCGACACCGGCATGCCGGTGTACCCCGGCGACCCGGTACCGAGACTGACCCCGCACTGCACCGTGGCCCGCGACGGCTACAACGTCCTGCGCGTGGAGATGGGATCCCAGTCCGGCACCCATGTCGACGCGCCGGTGCACCTGCGGGACGGCGACACCCCGATCGACCGAATGGACCTGTCGCTCTTCGTCGGCCGCGGCATCGTCATCGACGTGCGCGGACTGGCGCCCCGGCAGTCGATTACCCCGGCGATGGTGGCCGGGCCCGCCGAATCGGTGCGGCCCGGCGACATCGCGCTGATCCACACGGGGTGGGACCGGCACTACGGCACCGACGCCTACTACGGTCACCCGTTCCTCGGCGCCGACGCCTGCGTGCTGCTGCTCGAGCGCGGGGTGCGGGCATTCTGCCTCGACGCGCCGAGCATCGACCCATCCGGCGACGAGGACACGGACTATCCGGCGCACCACCTGATCGCCGACGCCGGCGGCGTGATCGCCGAGAACCTCTGCAACCTCGAGCTCGTCGACTTCCCCGACCCCCTGATCAGCATCCTGCCGGTGAAGCTGGCGGGTGGCGACGGCGCGCCCGTGCGGGCGGTCGCGATGGAGCTCGGCCGGACCTGACCGTCACCGGCGGCGGCCGACCAGCCCGACCGCCGCCTCCTCGATCTGCTCCTCGGAGACCAGCACCAGGCGCGCCGCCTCGCCGAGCGGCACGAAGCTGTCCTCGCTCGTGACCCGCGCGATCCGACCCTCGAAACCCGCGTCGACGAGCGCCGCGATCACCCCCTCCGAGACGCCGCCGGATCTGCGGGTCTCGTCGACCACCAGCACCCGCCCGGTCAGACGCGCCTCGCGGAGCAGGTCAGCCACCGGCAGCGGCGCCAGCCATCGCAGGTCGAACACCCGCGCGTCGAGACCACGCGCACGCAGCCGCCGGGCGACCCGCAGGCTCATCCGAAGTCCGTTCCCGAAGGTCACGATGGTCAGATCCGTTCCGTCCCCGTGGGTGCTCCCACTCCCGATCGGTACGTGCGTCGCGGCCCAGCGGTCCGGCCCCGCGTACGGCGCGAGCCAGCCCTCGTCCCCCGGCACGTGCAGGTCACGCTCGTGGTACAGCGCGATCGGCTCGAGGAAGACACACACCGCGCCTTGGGTTTTCGCGGCGGCGACGCAGGTGCGGAGCATGGCGGCGGCGGCGTCGGGCCGGGCGGGGGAGGCCACCACCAGACCGGGGATGTCGCGCAGCACGGCGACCGCGTTGTCGTTGTGGAAGTGCCCCCCGAAACCCTTCTGGTAGCCATAGCCCGCAACCCGCACCACCATCGGGTTTCGGTAGCGTCCCACCGAGAAGAATCCCAATGTCGTTGCCTCGCCTCGGATCTGGTCCTCCGCGTTGTGCAGATAGGCGAGGTACTGAATCTCGGGAATGGGCAGCAGACCGGAGACGCCCGCGCCGAGCGCGAGACCGAGCACGGTCTGTTCGTCGAGCGGGGTGTCGAAGACCCGGGCGGCACCCACCCGGTTCGCGAGCCCTCGGGTGACACCGTAGACCCCACCCTTGCGCGCAACGTCCTCACCGAAGACCATCGCCTCGGGGTGGGCGACGAGGAGGTCGAGCAGGGCGCGGTTGATCGACTGCGCGAGGGTGAGACGGCCCGCCTGCTCGGGTAGCGATCCGTCGAAAACCTCTGTTCGACAATGCACCTCGGACCGTATCTCGACCTCGGCGGCCACCCGCTCGGGGTCCGGCCCGCGCAGCGGCGACATGACTTCGGCGGTCGTCGTCAGCCGGGGGAGCAGGGACACCTCGCGGGCGAGGGTGAGTACCTCGTCACGCTTGCGCTGGTACCGGGCGAGCACCTCGGCCGGCGTCAGGGCGCCGGACTCGATGAGCAGCCGGGCCGTGCCGAGCAGCGGGTCCCTGCGTTGTTCGGCGGCGATCACCGCGGGAGATCGGTAGGCCGATTCGACGTCCGATCCCGCGTGGCCCATCAGCCGGACCGTGCGCAGGTGCAGGAACGCCGGGCGCCTGCGCTCGCGCACCCAGTGCGCGGCCCGCGTTGCCGCGTCGGCGGCGTCGGCGAGGTCGCAGCCGTCCGCGGCGAAGTACTCGAGCCCCGCCCGCCCCGAGTACGCGGACTCGATCCAGCCACCGGGGGTCGGCACGCTGACGCCGATGCCGTTGTCCTCACAGACCAACAGCAGTGGCAGCGGCATCCCCTCGTACGCGCCCAGCGCCGCCGCGTTGATCGCACCGACCGCCGTCGAGTGATTGGCGGAGGCGTCCCCGAAGCTGCACACGGCAACGGCGTCCGCGGGCCAGGGTGCATCGACGCCCAGCCTGCGAGCCCTCCCGATCGCGAACGCGACACCGAGCGCGCGCGGCAGGTGCGAGGCGATGGTGGAGGTCTGCGGGATCACCGCGAGGTCATGTCGCCCGAACACCTTGTGCCGCCCGCCGGAGATCGGGTCGGCGGCGGCCGCGACCACGCCGAGCAGCACGTCTCGCAGCGGATCGCCGCCGCCCACCTGCCGCGCGCGTTCGAGGAAGAAGCCGCCGGACCGGTAGTGCAACAACGCCGGGTCGGTCGGCCGCAGAGCGCCGGCCACGGCCGCATTGCCCTCGTGACCAGACGAACCGATCGTGTAGAAACCCGCCCCACCGGCCCGCAGCACGCGGGCCGCGAGATCGAGGTGTCTGCTGCCCAGTTGGGCGTCGAAGAGCTCCAGGCAACGGGCGACGGTGAGCATCGAACCCTCGCGGACGGGTTCCGTCGGGGCGGGCGGGCGCCGGGTGGTCGGGCCCGCCATCGCCGCGACGGTCTCGATGAACTGCTCATCGATCGCTTCGGCCATGCAGACAACTGTGCGCGTGTTTCACCCCACGTGGGGTGAAACACGCGCACAGGTGGCGTAGCCGCTGTCACCCGATGGCGGCGGGGTCCATCCACATGACCTCCCAGACGTGCCCGTCCAGGTCGCGGAACGCGCGACCGTACATGAACCCGTGATCCTGCGGCTCCATCCACGCCGAACCTCCCGCCGCGATGGCGGTCTCGACCAGCGAGTCCACCTCCTCGCGGCTCTCAGCGGAGAAGCACAGCAGGGCCTCACGCGAGGTCGACGTGTCACAGATGTCGTCGGCGATGAACTCCTTGAACTTGGCCTCGGACAGCATCATCACGGTGGTCATGTCGTTGACGAGCATCGAGGCAGTGTTCTCGTCGCTGAAGGTCTCGTTGAACCCGAAGCCGAGCCCGTCGAAGAACTTCCGGGTCGCCTCGATGTTCTTCACGGCCAGGTTCACGAAAAGCATTCGGGACATTGTCTGCTCCTGTCATCGGGTGTGTACGCGTCGCCGCGTCCTCGGCTTCCGAGGTCGTCGAAGAGTTAGACCAAGGCCGATCGGAAAACTCATCGGTCCCCGCCAACTATGTCCGTTCGACGCGGTCCGGGCACGGCGAACGGCGGTTGGGCTACCGTCGACCCCGGCGCTCGTACCGCCATGAATCCACACGAGTTCGAAGGAGACAACGCCATGTCGCAGCAGGTTCGGGGTGTCATCGCCCGCTCGAAGGGAGCGCCGGTCGAGATCGCGACGATCACCATCCCCGATCCGGGGCCGGGCGAGGTGGTCGTCGCCGTCGCCTCCTGCGGCGTCTGCCACACCGACCTCACCTACCGCGATGGCGGCATCAACGACGAGTACCCGTTCTTGCTCGGCCACGAGGCGGCCGGCATCGTCGAGAGCGTCGGCGCGGGCGTCGACTCGGTCGCGGTTGGCGATTTCGTGGTGCTGAACTGGCGGGCCGTCTGCGGTCAGTGCCGCGCCTGCAAGCGCGGACGCCCCCAGTACTGTTTCGACACCTTCAACGCGACGCAGAAGATGACCCTCGAGGACGGCACCGAACTCACTCCCGCCCTCGGCATCGGTGCGTTCGCGGACAAGACCCTGGTGCACGCCGGCCAGTGCACGAAGGTGGACCCGACCGCGGATCCCGCGGTGGTGGGCCTGCTCGGCTGCGGCGTCATGGCGGGCATGGGCGCGGCCATGAACACCGGCAACGTCGGGCGCGGCGATTCGGTCGCGGTCATCGGCTGCGGCGGAGTCGGCGACGCCGCCGTCATGGGCTCGCGGCTGGCGGGCGCGGGCACGATCATCGCGATCGACCGCGACCCCCGCAAGCTGGAGTGGGCCGTCGAGCTCGGTGCCACCCACACCATCAACGCCGCCGAGGTCGACGACGTGGTCGAGGCCGTGCAGGAGCTGACCGGGGGCTTCGGCGCCGATGTGGTGGTGGACGCGGTCGGGCGGCCGGAGACCTGGAAGCAGGCGTTCTACGCGCGCGATCTGGCCGGCACGGTGGTCCTGGTCGGCGTGCCGACCCCGGACATGACGCTGGAGATGCCGCTGGTGGACTTCTTCTCCCGCGGCGGGTCGCTGAAGTCGTCCTGGTACGGCGACTGCCTGCCCGAACGCGACTTCCCGATGCTCGTGGACCTGTACCAGCAGGGCCGGCTGCCGCTGGAGAAGTTCGTCACCGAGCGGATCGCGCTCGACGAGGTGGAGCAGGCGTTCGAGTCCATGCACCGCGGCGAGGTGCTGCGTTCGGTGGTCGTGCTGTGAGCGGCGTGCGGGTGGATCGGGTCGTCACGTCCGGCACCTTCAGCCTCGACGGCGGCACCTGGGACGTCGACAACAACATCTGGCTGATCGGCGACGACTCCGAGGTGGTCATCGTCGATGCCGCGCACACCGCGCAGCCGATCATCGACGCGGTCGCAGGCAGGAAGGTCGTCGCGATCGTCTGCACGCACGGCCACAACGACCACGTGACGGTGGCCCCGGAGCTGTCGGAGCGCCTGGACGCGCCGATCCTGCTGAACCCGGCCGACGACGTGCTCTGGGAAATGACGCACCCCGGCGTCTGGCATCGCACACTCGAGGACGGGCAACGGATCGCGGTGGCGGGCACCGACATCCAGGCCATCCACACGCCGGGACACTCCCCGGGCTCGACGTGCCTGTACCTGCCGGAGGCGGGGGAGTTGTTCACCGGCGACACCCTGTTCTCCGGCGGGCCGGGGGCGACCGGGCGCTCGTACTCCGACTTCCCGACGATCATCGGCTCGATCCGCGACAAGCTGTTCGCACTGCCTGCGGAGACGAAGGTGCACACCGGTCACGGCGACGGCACCACGATCGGTACCGAGTCGCCCCATCTCGAGGAGTGGATCAGGGCGGGCTCATAGGGACCGGCTACCTCCGCGGCGACCTTCACTAGAGTCGGGGGATGGCTACCGTCTGGACAGTTCCTGTCGACATCAACACCCGCTGGCTCCACTCGCCCGAGGTCCAGACCTTCCTCGCATCCAACGACCTGGCCGACGCATCCGCGGATCCGCGGGTGCGGCTGGAGCAGTTCGCCGATGTGGCCTCGGCCCTCGGGCGACACGTGGGCCGGACGTTCACCTCGGTTCACGCGGCATCGGCGGCGCTGTTCGACCGGATCGACGGTGCAGGGCACGGTGTCCCGGTGGCCTTGCGGCTCGCCGCGCTACGTCTGATCGTGACCGCGGTCCACCAGACCCGCCCCGCGCCGAAGCCGTTGCCCGCGAGGGTGACCGAGCAACTCGGGGTGTACGTGTACGCGCTGCTGGATCCACGCAATCGATCGGTCTTCTACGTGGGGAGTGGTCGTGGCAACCGCGTGTTCGGCCATGTCTGGGCGGCACTGGAGGAAACCGAGAGCCGCCGGTTGCTCGAGGGCCAGGAAACGGACCCAGCCGAGGTCACGGCCGCGACCACCACGCGTATCCGCGACATCTACGACTCCGGCCACGAGGTGGAGCACTACATCGTGGCGCATCGGGTCGCGTCCGCCGACGACGATCGGACCGCGGAGGGCATCGGCGGGGCGCTCGTCGGCGTGCTCGGCCTGATCGAGCCGGAGACCGAGACCCCCGGCCTCACCAACCTCGCCGGCGGCGCATCCGACCTCAGGGCCGTGCCTGTCGACGACCTGGTGCTGCAGTACGAGGCGGAACCGGTACCCGACCTGCCCACGCCGTGCTTCCTGGTCGACGTGAAGGGCGCAGCCAAGCGGGGCGCGACGCCGGAAGAGATCTACGCGATGGCGCGGCAGTCGTGGGCGGCCGGGACCGCGGTACGCGAGTCGGCCGGGATTCCGGTGATCGTGTTTGCGGACAACATCGTTCGGGCCGTGTACCGCGCCGAGTCGTGGGCCATGGTCTCGCGCACCACCGACACCGCGCTGTGGCGCTTCACGGGCACCGCCGACCCGGAACTCGAGGACCGGTTCGTGAAGAAGCGGGTCACGCCCGACCGCGTGGGCCTGAAGAAGTGGCCGGCGAACGGATCGGTGTCGCACCTGACACACGCGCGTCCGGGACGCTGAGATCGGACGAGGGGGCCCGCCCGGTTCGGTACGGACCCCCTCGTCCGGTGTGCCCACAAGTCCTAGCTCAGGTCCCACACCTTCGGCCAGTCCTTGCCGCGGTTGGCGGCGTCGGTGCCGCCGTCGACGAAGACGACGGATCCGACGAAGTAGCTGGCCTCGGGGCCGAGCAGGAACGCCACCAGCGCGGCCACCTCCTCGGGCGTGCCACCGCGACCGGCGGGGATGGTGGACAGGAAGTGCTCCATGCCCGCGCCGACCAGCGGGTCCTTGCGCCCCTCCTGGGTCATCGGGGTGTCGATCAGGCCCGGCGCGATCGCGTTGAGGCGGATGCCCTGCGCGATGTACTCGGCGGACTTGGTCCTGGCGTAGTAGGCCAGCGCGGCCTTGGTGGCCGGGTAGGCCTGGATGGCGGCCCACTCCCCGAACGTCGCGGCGACCGCGTTGGCGCCCGACTCGTCGCCCGCCAGGCAGGCGTCGGCGAGATCGGTCGGCCAGTTCGGCTGGCTGGTGGTGGAATTGGAGCTGATCAGCACCACGGACGGGTTCTTGCCCGCGGCCAGCAGCGGGCGCAGACCCTCGAGGAGTTCGATGGCGCCGAAGTAGTTGACCGCGATCAGCAGATTCGCGGGGCGGCCCGTGGCGGCGGCCAGGCCGGCGAACGGGACGAATCCGTCGATGCTGCCGTCGGCCAGCGCGGCGACCTGTGCGATCGCGTCGCGGCGCCCGTCGGCCGTGCTCAGGTCGACGTTGACGTCGGCGTTGTGCAGGTCCACGCCGATGACGCGGTGGCCGTCGGATTCCAGCCGTGCCTTGGTGGCAGCGCCGATCCCCGAGGCACAGCCAGTGATGACGTAGGTCGCCATGAAATTCCCTTCGAACATGAGATCCGATGCGATACGGCCAGAAGCCGAATCGGTCAATGGGCATGCGCCGAGCGACACCCAGTTTCCGAAGATATCCCCCGAGCCGATCGCTGCGTCCAGGTTCGTCCGAATCGGAGGCTAGGTGCGCGCCCCGACCACCGGTCCGATTCGTCCCGCTGAACGGGACGAGGATCCGGGCGTCCCTTCAGTCGAAGGCCCGCTGGTCGATCCAGTCCGCGTTGAACATCCGGGCGATCGACACCAGCGCGCTGGTGTCGCCGTCGACGCTGGCGGAGGTGACCATCAGCCGGTCGACCATCGTGGTGGCCGCGGACTCCTCGACCGTGTCGGTGGCGTAGAGCAGCGACCAGGGGCACACCTGATAGTCGCGGTGACCGCGGCCGATGGTCTGCCGGGCGGCGATGCCGGAGTACCGGGGCTGGTGGAAGAACCCGATCCGAGGGGTCGCGGTTGCCCGGGAGCCGTCGGCGAGGTGCTCGGCGGCGTGCAGGCTGATCGCGGAGGTCGTGTTGAACACAACCACCCGGGTCTCCCCGCGCTGGAACCGCAGCCTCTCGTTCTCGGCGTCGCGGCGGCCGCCGAAGATCCGGGACACCGCGATACCGCGCGCCTCGAGGAGGTCGGCGACCGGCTCCGCGCCGGTGCTCACCATCTCCGTCGCGACCAGGCACTGATAGCCGCGCTCCACGGTCGCCGCGACCAGGTCCGCGGTGTGCGGCGCCCGGATCATGCCTGCCTTCTGCCGGAACCGGATCAGGGCCGCCCGACCGCGCGCGGTGTCGGAGCCGGTCCTGGCGATCTGCATCTCGCGCCGGTAGTCGCCCCACTCCATCTCGTACTGCTGCCGCTCCGCGACGGTCAGGTCGACCCCGAGCCCGTCGATCGGGGCCTGCCCCCATGGCGCATCCCGGTGCAGCATCACCGGCGGTTCGGCGGCGGTCATCGCGTCCCGCACCCGGGCTACGGCGTCGGCCTGGATCCGGCCCGACGCCTTCGCCTCCGCCGTCCACTGCCAGCGGCCCATGTACCGCTCCAGCGGCACCCCGAGCTCGACCAGTCTGGCGCCGAGCTCGTCCCACCGCTGGGGCGGCTCTCGGTGCACCTGTGCCAGCAACGACGACAGGTACCGCCACTCGCCGGGGTGGTGCCCGAGGGTCGCGGTCAGCGAGATGACGAACGGCGCCTTCTCGGGCGGGTCGAGGTGGCGGGTCACCCGCCGCTGGTAATCCGTGCGCTGCGAGTCGTGCCGGAAGTTGTGTGCCTCGTCGTTGACGACGACGTCGAATCGGTACCTCGGCCTGCCGTTGCGGGCGATGAGCTTCTTGAGCTGGTCGGGGGAGATGATCAGCCAGCGGTAGCCGCCGTCGCCGACGGCCGCGATCGACGCGCGCCAGTGCGGGATGGTGATCGAGGTGGGGCGGTCGACCGTGACGAGAATCGTTGTGCCGCCGCGCTGCTGAGCGACCGCCTTCGCGCCGGCGATCGCGCTGAGCGTCTTGCCAAGGCCCGGGTCGTCGGAGAGGCAGAAGCCCCGGAAGCTCGCCTCGGCCGCCCGGGCGATCGCGGCGGCCCCCTCCAGCTGTTCGGGCCGCAACTCCTTCGGGGCTGCCTCGGCGGCCGGACCCCGGGTACCGTTCAGCTCGTCCTCGACCCACTGCTGGTACGAGTACGGCTTCGCCGCATAGAGGCGGAGCTCCTCGGGCAGGCTCGACCCGACGTAGGCGTGACTCTTGATGTCCCCGTAGTACTTTGCGCCGGGGGCGGGAGCCCGGAAGGGCACCTCGAGCACCCAGACGCGCTCCCCGGGTCCCGGGCTGGGCGCATCGACCTTCTTCGCCGCGGCCTTCTTCGCGGGGCGGGCGGTCTTTCGGCGAGCCTTGGCGGTCACCACGCAACGGTAGCCGCGCGGTCCGACATGCCGGCGCGACGGACTACCGTCCGGCTGGGGTCAGCCCGTCGCGCTCGGTCACCTCGCGGGCGGCCCGCTCACCGGAGCGGACGGCGCCGTCCACCCAGCCGCACATCTGCGCGGAGCTCTCCGTGCCGGCCCAGTGGATGCGACCGCAGGGCTCGCGGAGCGCGGGACCGAACTCCGTCAGCACCCCGGTCGGTGCGTGGCTGAGCATGCCGCCGCCGGAATAGCGCTCCACGGTCCAGTTCTGCTCGATGTAGTCGACGGGCGAGCCTGCCTTCTCGCCGAATCGCCCGGCCAGCTCGCCGAGCACCGCCTTCCGGCGTTCGGCCTCCCCGAGGCGTCCGAGCTCGCGCGCGATCGGGCCCTCGACGATGACGCACAGCACCCCTGGCGTGGCCGCGTCCGTGCCCGCGTCGATGGTGATGGTGGCGAGGGAGCCCGGTGCCGCCGACTGGCCCGACAGTCCGTCGGCGCGCCAGAACGGCTCCTCGTACACGGCCGCGATCTTGACGATCGAGCCGCTCGGCATCCGCTGGTGCAGGAAGGAACGGTCGACGGGCAGCATCGGCTCGTAGCGGATCTGACTCGCGATGGCGAGCGGCACCGCGACGATCACTCGCCGGGCACGCACCGCCATGCCCTCGGAGCGAACGGTCACACCGTTGCCGTCCTGCGTGATGCCGCGAACCGGCTGGCCGAGATGGACGGCGTCCCCTATCTCCGCCGCCATCGGCCGGTAGATCGCGCCCATGCCGCCGACAGGCCGCTCGTCCTGGGCCGCGTCCTTGACCCCGAGGACGAAGCCAGGGCCGCCACCCGACGCCATCTGGTAGAGCACGAAGAGCATGGACACCTCGGCGGCCGCGGAGGTGTAGCAGCCCGCGATCGCCGTCTCGAGGAGCTCGTGCGCCGGTCCCGACAGGACGTTGTCGTCGAGCCACTTGGCCAGGCTGATCTTGTCCCACTCCGCGGCCTTCTTCGCCCGCCAGGGGGCATCGAGGGGGATCGTCTTGCACATCGAGCCGAGCTCGAGGAAGACCGCGCCGAGGTTAGCCGTCACCCACGGGCTCATCGTCAGGGGGATGGTGCCTTCGTAGCGGTGCTGCTTGCCGCCGACCACCATCATGGCCTGCCCGTCGGTGTACTGCTTGTAGCTCGGCACACCGAACTCGTCCATCAACGCGTAGATCCGGTCCTGACCCGGCCCAACCCACGCACCGCCGCGGTCGATCCACGTCCCGTCCTCGCGCACCTCCGTGAAGGTCCGGCCGCCGACCCGGTCCCGCGCCTCCAGCAGCGCGACCGATCGGCCCGCCTGTTTGAGCCGCAGCGCCGCCGTCAGCCCCGCGAATCCCGCACCTACAACGCAATAGTCGACGTCGACGTCAGCCATGACTGCACCCTGCGTTCGCCAGATCTGCGCGCACACCCCTCGCCGGGTGCACCAATCGGCTGCACTCGCATAGCGCGGGTCGAATACGCCTCGCATCTATGCGTACTCGCAGTGCGCGAGCAGGTCAAGGGCGGCGAGAGTGAGCGCGAAAACCGTTGTGGCGTTTACAAAGCCAACCGAACGGCGAGGTGAGCCGATTCTTGCCGGGAGTACTCCCTGCCTCTCGAACGGGTGCTTATCGGGCAATCCACTCGACCGATGTTCCGATAACCACCCGTTCGCGGGCCGCGATCAAGACCGGCCGTCAGGCCCGCAGCTTCGCCAGGGGCGAGGGAAAGCGGGGGAGCACCTTGTCGCCCTGGAGCCAGGCCGACAGCGTGACCGCCTCCTCGTCGAACGCCCGTCGCGCCTCGGCGCCGACGTCCTCGAGCAGGTGCACCACCACCTGCCCGGCCTCGTCCTGCCACCAGCCCCCGACGATCCGGCCGTCCCACCACGCCGTCGGGCCGGCGTTGCCACTGGTGTCGAACAGCAGGTCCTTGTGCGGCCCGAGGTACCAGTCCCTGTCCCGCCAGCCCATCGTGGTGGGATCGAGAGCGGGCAGCAGTGCCGCCCACGGCTCGACGGGGTCGTCCCGTTCCTGGTCGTCGGCCAGCAGGTAGCCGGTCCGGCCGTCCAGGTCGACCGTGACGACGTCCAAGGTGGACAACGCCTTCCGCACGGTGGACACCGTCGACCCGAGCCACCACTTGAGGTCGGCCTCGGTGCCGGGGCCGAACGCGCGCAGCCACGCCTCGACCAGCCAGGCCGCGCCTGCCGCCTCCGTCCGGTGATCGATCGGCGCGCCCAGCCAGGATTCACTTGTCGCCCAGCGGTTCCGCGACGCCCGCCAGGGTCCGTCATTGGTCGCGCGCACGATCCTGCCCTCGGCCGACAGCACGGTCAGCACCCGAGGCCCGACCGACACCTGCCCACCCCAGCTCCGGCCCTCGCCATAGGTCATCGAGCCCTTCAGCAGCGGGATCTGTTCGCGCAGAGTCGTGTACGACATGGGCGCACTGCCCTCCAGCGTATCGAGCACCGCGTCTCCTGCCGCCCCGAGCCAGGCGGCCCCGTCGTCGAAAAGGCCGGCCTTCTCCACCTCCCGGATCAGGCGCCGCCGCTCCGTGTCGGCAACCCGATTGCTGGCACCGGCCTGGACGAACGGCAGCGACTCGCTCGGGAACACGAACAGGGTGCGCCGCATCGCGAGGTGTTTGACCAACGAGCGCTCGTCGTACATGGCGCGCTCCAGGTCCGCCACCACCATGCCGTCGACCCTTGCCCGGGCGGACAGGAAGATCGTCGCGGGGTCCGTGCCGTGCAGGCACACCAGGCTCCTCGCCGCCTCGGTCACGCACCCGGCGCGGGCCTCGGGTGCGAGCCGGTGGCGTCGGGCCAGTCGGGCGCGGCGTTGCGCCGGGTCGAACGAGGCTGCGTGATCAGTGGGCACGGGTGTCATTGTGCCCGCTCGCGGCCGGCGGGCACGGCTGTCCGAGCCCGGCCCGCACCCGCAGGTCCCTGGCCAGGTGGTCGCGCTGCTCGATCACCAGCCGGCGCAGCGCGTTCGGCGCATCCGGGTTCGCGGCCAGCCAGTCGTCGACCGGGACGAGCGACTCGGCCGCCGGGAACAGTCCCAGCACGATGCGTCGCGCGATCTCGATGCTCCGCCGCGCCCAGACGCCGCCGATCGCCGCGAAGTAATCGTCGTCGTAGCGGGCGGTGAGGTCGCGGCGATCACCGGCCCGGAACCCGGCGATGACGGCATCGAGGTGCTCGTTGGTCAACGACGTGTCACCCAGCGCGGACTCCCATGCGCTCGCCTTCACCTCCGCGTCCGGCCGGGCCGCCAGCGCCCGCAGGTGGGCGGTCCGCCCGGAGGCGGTGTCGTCGCCACCGAGCTCTGCGTCCAGGTCCGCCGCGCAGGCGTGGCCGGTTGCGGCCAGCGCGGTCCACAGCGCCCAGCGCAGATCGGGGTCGAGCGCCAACCCCTCGGGGGCGGGCGCCCGGCCGTCGAGGGCAGCCCTGATATCGGCGGCCAGGCGGTCGTCGACCGTGGCCGCTGCCGCCGCAGCGCGTGCCCAGGCGAGTTGAGACCCGGAACCCGGCTCGGCGGATTGCATTGCCGCCCAGGTCGTGTCGAGCCAGGCACCGCGCCACCGGTCCCGATCCTCGGTCGGCAGGTAGTGCCCGATGGCGTAGGACGCATTCGACAGCACCGCCGCCAGCAGCGCCGTGTTCGACTCCGCGGGCGCGAATGCCCGGGCCATCGTGAGGTAGCGGTCTGCGGCCAGTTCGCCGTCGCGGGTCGCGTTCCACAGCGCGGACCAGATCAGCCCGCGCGCGAGCGCATCGGTGACCCTGTCGAGCGAATGCTCCACGGTGGCAAGCGATCCGGAGTCCAATCGCGCCTTCGCATAGGTGAGGTCCCCATCGTTGAGCAGGCGCAACGGAGCGGGATCGAGCACGATCGGGGTGCGTTCGGCGAGCAGATCCACCTCCACCCGCTCGCGGCGGACCAGGTCGCCGGCGGCGTCGAAGTCGTAGAGCCCGACCGCCAGGCGGTGCGGGCGCGGATCCGTCTGGACGATCACATGGCCGCCGTCGGCCTCCTCGAGCGCCAGCGTCGACATCCCGGAGGTCTGCAACCAGGCGCGCGCCCACTCGGTGAGATCGCGGCCCGAGGCCGCCGACAGCTCCGACAGGAGGTCCGCGAGGGTGGTGTTCCCGAAGGCGTGCGCCCGGAAATAGCGGCGTGAACCCTCGAAGAAGGCCTCGCGCCCGACGAACGCGACCAGTTGCTTGAGCACGCTAGCGCCCTTCGCGTAGGTGATGCCGTCGAAGTTGAGCTTGGCCGCCTCCAGGTCGACGATGTCCGCGACGATCGGGTGCGTGGTGGGCAGCTGGTCCTGCGAGTACGCCCAGGCCTTGCGCCGGTTCGCGAACGCGACCCACGCATCGGTCCATCGCGTGGCCTCGGCGCTGGCGAGCGCGCCCATGTAGTCGGCGAACGACTCCTTGAGCCACAGGTCGTCCCACCACACCATCGTGACGAGGTCCCCGAACCACATGTGGGCCATCTCGTGCAGGACCGTGTTGGCTCGCCCCTCGTACTGCGCGGCCGTCGCCGCACCACGGAAGACGTAGGCCTCGGTGAACGTCACGCAGCCGGGGTTCTCCATCGCGCCGAGGTTGTATTCCGGTACGAACACCTGGTCGTACTTGCCCCACGGATAGGGATACTCGAACTGCTCGGCGAAGAAGTCGAGGCCCTGCCCGGTCACCTCGAAGAGGGTGTCGGCATCGAGGTACTGCGCGAGCGAGGCACGGCACAGCAGGCCGAGTGGAACCGTGAGATCTCCACGACTCCAAGTTGATTCGACCCGGACATAGGGACCGGCGACCACGGCGGTCAGGTAGGTGGAGATGGGCAGGGTGGGGGAGAACTCCACCGCCTGACGGGCGTCGTCGGCCTCGCGGGTGGCGATCGGGCGATTGGACACCAGCTGCCACCCGGCGGGGGCCGTGACGGCAAAGGTGAACGGCGCCTTCATGTCCGGCTGCTCGAAGCAGGCGAACACCCGGCGCGCGTCCGACGGCTCGTACTGGGTGTAGAGGTAGGTCTGGCCGTCGACGGGGTCGAGGAAGCGGTGCAGGCCCTCGCCGGAACGGCTGTACTCGCCGGTGGCCTCGACGACAACCCGGTTCGACGCGCGCAGATCCCGGACCAGGATGCGTGCGCCGTCGTACTCGACGGGTGCGGGCGTCCCGTTGACGGTCACCGACTCGACCGACAGCCCGATGAAGTCGATCCACGTCTCGGCCCCGGCGGCGTCGAAATCGATGGTCGTGGTCGTCGGGAAGCCCGGGCGGGAGTGGTCGGGCGCGGCCAGGAGGTCGAGTTCGACGCGGTAACCGCGAACGGTGACCGCGGCCGATCGGGCGGCGGTTTCGGTGCGGGTCAGGTTCGCGATGGTCACGGGTCGATCCTGCCAGGCGGGCAGGACACGAGGGCGGTACCGACGGCTCCTATGCCAAGCGTCATACTTGTGCCGATCCGTCATCACCTACGAGGAGCCACCGTGACCCGGACCATCGCCCCGCCGCACCCCTTCGACGCTGCCGTCGAGCTCACTCCCGCAGGCGACGGGCGTTTCAGCGGGCACACCTCCCCGGCCTACGCCAACATGGTCGGCCCGTTCGGCGGGATCACCGCTGCGACCCTGCTGCGCGCGGTGCAGCAGCACCCGGACCGGCTTGGCGATCCGCTGTCGCTGACCGTCAACTACGCCGGCCCCATCGCCGAGGGCGCGTTCGAGATCTCCGCCCGGCCCGTCCGGACCAACCGCAGCACCCAGCACTGGGCCCTCGAGCTGTCCCAGGACGGGGTCGTCGCGACGACCGCGACCGCGGTGTTCGGCACCCGCCGCGAGACCTGGTCCTCCACCGAGATCACCCGCCCGGAGGTTCCCGCCGTCGAGGACGTCGAGGCAGGCGCCTTCCCCGAGTTCATCGCCTGGTCCCGCAACTACGAGATGCGCTTCGTCGCGGGTGGCATCCCCACGACCGAGGCGGTCGAACACCCCGACACGGTCTCGACGCTGTGGGTGCGCGATAGCCCCGCCCGTCCGCTCGACTTCGCGGCCCTGACCGCGCTGAGCGACGTGTTCTTCCCCCGGATCTTCCTGCGCCGCGGACAGTACATGCCGGCGGGCACCGTCTCGATGACCGTGTACTTCCACGCCGACGCGGAGGTGCTCGCCGAGCAAGCGGAGGATGCCCTGCTCGGTACCGCCCGCGCCCAGCAGATCCGCAGGGGCTACTTCGACCAGTCCGCGGAGCTGTGGGGGCGCGACGGCGAACTGCTGGCGACGACCCACCAGCTGGTCTACTTCAAGGATTGAGACGACGGCCGCCGGCCCCGGTCCGGCGACCGTGCGATTCCCCGCACATCACGCGAGGGGGCGCTGCTCCGCCTCTGCCAGCGTCTTCAACGTCAGCAGCTGCTTTCGCATCATGACCAGATCGCCGAGCGCCAGCGCACGCGCGACGATCCACGGCGCACCGCAGTGCATCCGGACCACGAGGCGGGTCCCGCCGCCCTCGGGCCGCACCGCATAGGTGACGCATGTCCTGCCGGTGACCAGGGTGATCTGCCTGCCGGGATCGAAGGACACCAGGTCGAACAGGGACATGAAGCGTTGCCCCACTTCGAGTTCGGTGAGCCCCGGGTCGCGGCGGCGCGGGCTGCGCCTGCCGAAGCGGTCGAGCAGGTCGTAGCTGTAGGGCGCGACGCGCAGCTGACTCAACCAGGCGTAGACCACCGGCGGTGATGCGTCGATGCTGATGGCCCGGTCTGCCTGCACCCCGCCGAAGCCCAGGTCGTCACACGGCAGGGGTTGGACGCGCTCGGCCTCGGTGGCACCCCAGACGAGCCCGGGGATCATGCCGCGCCCGCTACCTGGCGCAGCAGCCTGCGCACGACCACCTGGTGACCGCCGCTGCCGATCACCAGCGCCCGGTAGATCTTGCCGTGCACGCCGGGGAACTCGGCCCACGACTGCGCCCGGATCCGGGTGCGGCTCGGCCCCTCCTCGTCGAGTTCGAAGATCAGCGCGTAGCGCGAGAACCAGTGCCGACCCGACAGCGCCAACCGGGCCGGGGCGTCGGCCGAATCGAGCCGGAACCCCCTCGGCGCGGACGGGTCGTTCGGGTCCGTGCACACGACCTTCAGCAGCGCCTGCCACGCCCGATCCCGATTCACATCGATCGATCTGGCATGCTCGTCAATGTAGGGCAATCGCTCCATATAGAAGGAACGTACTAGTAGATGGCACCACCCCGCAAGCACGACACCGACGTGATCCTCGACGCTGCACGCGCGCTCGTGCTCGCCGACGGCCCACGCGCGGCCAGCGTCGCGGCGATCGCCGCGGCGAGTGGCGCCCCCGTCGGCACGCTGTACCACCGTTTCGGCAGCCGCAACGGCGTCCTCACCGAGGCGTGGTTGCGCGCGCTCGCCCGCTTCCAGGAACGCGTCATGGGGGCCGCGGACGACCCGGACCCCGTCGAGGCGGGCGTGGCGATGGCGGTCGCGGCAGTGCAGTTCGGTCGCGAATTGCCCGACGACGCAAAGCTTCTGCTCAACCTGCGTCCGAGCGACCTGCTCGACGGCGGACCCGACGCTGAGTTCCGCGGCCGCCTCGGCGGGATGAACGCGCCCTTGTACGAGCACCTGCGGCGCCTGGCCCGCGAGTTGCTCGGCGCGGACGGCGACCGGGAGATCGACGCCGTCAGCCGCGCCGTCGTCGACCTTCCGTACGCCGCGCTGCGCCGCCACGCCCATGCCGGCGAGCTGCCCGATTGGCTCGACACCGACCTCGCCGCCACGGCGCGCACGCTGTTGACCTCGTACCGAGGCTGAGGCACCCGAGGAGCCGGATCGGCGGGAATTCCACACCCGATGGTGGCCACGCGACGAACCCGCCAGGTCGGCGTTCCGCCGGCAACCGATAACGTGTTCTCATGAACGAACAGCAGGTCGGCGACTCGCTACCCGATCAAGAACACCACGAGGGCGGGTTCCGGCCGATGTCCGAGCTGATCAACGCGCGCGAGGAACGCGGCGCCGACATCACGCGGGGCGGGCCGTACTACGGCGAACTCATCGAGCAGGTGCGCGGGCTGATGGACCGCGCGCGGTTGGCCAGCCCCACCGACGAGCTGGCGTTGGACGCGATCGGCATCCTCAAGCAGCTCAACGACAAGTTGGACGCCGCCGTCGTGAACGAGTGGTCCACGCCGACCTGGACCCGGTTCGACCTACCCGCCCGCGGGAACATCACGCTCCCGCCCTTCATGATCGACCACGCCGACTCCAGCGGTGTCGACGCCCGTCTCACCTTCCGCAACTACCACCTCGGCGGCAACAATGCCGCGCACGGCGGCCAGGTGGCGGTCGGATTCGACGATCTACTCGGCATGGCCGCCGCGATGCACGCGGGTTCGATCACCCGAACCGCCTCCCTCACCGTGGACTACCGATCCGTGACGCCGCTCAACACCGAGCTCAAGGTCCGTGCCTGGGCCGAACGCCAGGAAGGCCGCAAGGTCTTCGTGCGCGCCACGCTGCACGACGGCGACCGGCTCTGCGCCGAAGCACACGGGCTGTTCATCGTGCTCAAGCCCGGGCAGGCGTGAGTCGATAGTTCCGTCCAGGGTCGGCGCGGCTATCCGCGAGCGACGCGGAATCCGACATCGTCGATCCGGTAGGTGGGGTGGCTGCGTCGTCGGGCGGAAGCGCGGCAGCTCCAGTGCTCGTCGAACCAGCCGCCTCCGCGGAGCACCCGATAGGAGCCGTACACCTCGGGGTCGTAGAGGTCCCAGCACCATTCCCAGACGTTGCCAAGGGTGTCGTGTAGTCCCCACGCGTTCGGCTGCTTCGCGCCGACCTCATGCGGCCGGCCGTCGGAGTTCTGGCGATACCACGCGATCTCGTCGAGAGGTCCGTGCCGCGGACCGGTCGTCCCGGCCCGGCAGGCACGTTCCCACTCGGCCTCGGTCGGCAGCCGGTACCCGTCGGCCGCGGTGTCCCAGGTGACGTCGTCACCGACAATGTTGTAGACCGCGGCGAGGCCGGCCTGCTCGGACATGTTGTTGCAGAACGTGATCGCATCCCACCACGACACACCTTCGACCGGCAGGGACGCACCCCGGGTCGCCCCTGGCCATTCGCCGGTGATCTCGGCGTACTCGCTCTGGGTGAGGGGCGTGGCGGCGATCTCGAAGGCATCGACATCGACGCGCCAGCTGCGGCTGGTCCGCCGATCCGAGAGCGTGACGTCCCCCGCGGGGACCGCGATCATCACCATGTCGATCAGCTCCTGGAAAGTTCGTTCATCGCGCACTGTCACATTCTCGGCGCGGGCGCCGTCAGGGTGGTGAGTCCATTCGAACCCCATGAGGAGACAACCCGATGAACACCGCCTACGTCATCGTCACCGTCCTGGCCGCCGCGTGGGTCGGCTATTCGGCCGCCGCCGTCTTCCTCCGTGCCGGATGGGTGGTGGAAGCCTTGACCGACTACGGCGTTCCCCGGTCGTGGTGGCCGTGGCTCGGTGCCGCCAAGGCCGCCGGGGCGGCGGGCCTGCTGGTCGGCCTGTTCGTGCCCGTGGTCGGCATCCTGGCAACGATCGGCCTGTTCCTGTACTTCGCAGGGGCGGTCATCACCGTGATGCGGGCGCGCTCGTACGCCCACATCCCGTTCCCCCTGCTGTACCTGGCGCCGGTGCTCGTTGCCGCGGCACTGGGATATGCGGCCTGAGCACGATCGCCCGGTCGGGGCGGCGCGGCCACGGCCGACCGCACCGACCGGTGCGTCAGAGGTTCAGTGCTGCGGGATGGGATGACCCTCGGACGCCTGAACGACGACGAATCCGTTTCCGGTGAGACACAATTGGTACGCCTCGCCCGAACCACGTCCGATCGCGGCAGACATCTTCGCGGTCTTGCGAATGGTCGACTGCAGCCCGGTCGACCACACCACCGCACTCTGCATGTCGACATAGGTGGGAGTGTCCACGTTCAGCACCACGGGGGTGCCGTGGACATTGATCGCGAGCACACCGCGCCCGCTGAATGTGGTGTTGAACAACCCACCGCTGAGCATCGATGCACCCTCGACCCGATTGATGTCCCAGCTCAGCGAGCTCTCGAACGCGAGAACGTTCGTCCCGTTGACCGTCACGGACTCGTCCTCGAGTTCGAGCAGGAATATCTCGTCGGCGTCGCGGGCGAGGAAGACGTCGCCGCTGCCCGACACCTTCATCAGTGACATGCCCTCACCGGTGAGTGCCTTCTTGAACAGTTTGCCGAGCCCTCCGCTGCCCTGGTAGGCGAAGTCGACATCACCCTGGTAGGCGACCATCGACCCCTGACGGGCCAAGAAGTGCCCGCCGGTTCCGGCCAGGTCGACCTTGAGCATTCGCGAGTTCTGCAGCACGAAAGTCCCCGGCTCACCACTACGTTCCGCGTTCTTCATCAGGTCGCTACGCATTCTCCCGATGCTAGCCGAATCCGACGCCGCCAGGGGCGAGCAGATCGCGCGGACCTCGCGTGCTCCAATATCGTTGCAGCACTGCCTGTTCAGCTCCGACCGGGGCGGAGGCCGGACTCGCCCTCCGCCCCGGGTCACGCTCGCCACCCGCCGCTCGGGTCAGCCGATACTGAAGGGCTGTCCCCAGAGGGTGACGGTGCTCGTGACGTTCTCGGTCTCGACGGTGACGTTGACGTAGGAGCGGGCCTGGGCGTAGCCGGCGCAGCCCTCGACGCCCATGGTGGAGTCGGCCCAGGTGACGCTGCCGGAGTCGCCCTCGAAGGAGTGCTCGCCGGAGTGCGACTCGCCACCGAAGTCATCGGCGGACTCGAGATCGAGAATCGGGAAGCTCGCGGCCTCGCCTGGACCGATCGAGACGGCGCCCGCGCCGCCTGCGGCAGGTTCGGCGGCGCCCTTCCACTCGGCACCGAGACCGGCATCCGCACCGGTCTCGCCGCCGAGGGTGAGCTGGCAGCCCACGATGTAGCCGGGCTCGATGGAGCCGCCCTCGGCGCCGGAACCGCCGGAGATCTCGACCTTCGCCGAACCCGACACCCACACATTGCGGTGCAGGGGCGTCGACCCCATCGATGGGGACACCGTCGCGGACTCGTCGGTCATCGTGACGGTCACCTCGGTGCCGTCCGCGAGGGTCTTGGTGATCGCCCCGCCGGGCAACGGGACGACGGTGTCGGCATTGGCGGTACCGGCGGAGCAGAGGCCGAGGGCGATGGCGGCCGCCGCTCCGATGGTGGCAATCCGCAGCTCGTGACGTGGGCTGTTGCTGCTGTTACTCATGAATTCCTCTTTACTGGTTGGTCTTTCAGGATTCAGGTGGGGGCTGTGTACGTGGCCGACTTGCTACCCGATGCTGAACGGCTGGCCGTACAGGGTGGTCTTGGAGTAGTCGTTGCCGACGATCTCGACCACCGTGTACGCGCGGGCCTGGGCGAAGCCGCCGCAGTTCTGGATCTCGAGCTGGGTGTCCTGGTACTGCACCGAGTAGGTGCCGTTACCCGAGATGTCCTTGCCGGCCACGTTCACGAACTTGACCTGGCCCGCGGAGACCGGGACGGTCAGCGAACCGGAGACCGAGGGACCCGAGAGGTCGATCCCGGCGCCGATGGATCCGCCGAGGCCGGTGATGTCGACCTGGCAGCCGACGATGTAGCCGGTGCTGATCCGGGAGACACCGTGCGTGGAGGAGTTGTTGGTGCCCTTCTCGTTGGTGGCCCCGTTCGAGGGTCCCGCCACTCCGTCCTCCGAAGCGCCGGTGACATCGGCGGTGACGGTGCCCGAGACCCAGGCGGTGCGGCCGGCGCCGTTGGCCGCCAGCGACGGGGAGATCAGGGCGCTCTCCTCGGTGCGGGTGAGTACCGCTCCCGGGCCCGCCTTCTGCCCATCGGGCAGCGGCACGAAGGTGTCGGCACTCGCCGCACCGGTTGACATCAGGCCGATCGCGACGGCCGCGGTGGCGCCGATGCCGGCTAGGCGGGCGAGGCGGCGCATACGAAAGCTGTTCGAGTTCATGGATTTCCTTTTGAGATTCCGAAGAACGGACGTTGGTTGGACACTTGCCGGCGCCGTGTTCACACGAGCGCCGTTGTGGTTCACAGCCAGCCGCCGAAGCGGCGGATGAACCAGACCTTGACCCCCTGGGTGAGCACGCAGTACGCGACCAGCGTCAGAATCAGCCACGGGAAGTAGGACCACGGCAGCGGAACCAGGCCCAGCGCCTGGCCCCATCCGATGAACGGGAACACCAGGCCAAAGGCGCAGACCAGCCCGGTAGAGATCAGGACCGGCAGGGACGCCCTCGACTGGAGGAACGGGATGCGCCCCGTGCGGATGATGTGCACGATCAGCGTCTGCGAGATGATGGATTCGACGAACCACCCCGACTGGAACAGCGCGGCCTGCTCGGGGGTGTTCGCGGCGAAGACGAACCACATCAGTGCGAACGTGGTGATGTCGAAGATCGAGCTGATGGGCCCGATGAAGACCATGAACCTGGTCAGGCTGCGGGTCTCCCACTTGCGCGGCTTCTCGACGAACTCGCGGTCCACTCGGTCCCACGGGATCGTCAGCATCGCCATGTCGTAGACGAGGTTCTGCACCAGCAGCACGGCCGGGATCATCGGGATGAACGGAAGCAGTGCGCTCGCGACGAGGACCGAGAACATGTTGCCGAAGTTCGAGCTGGCGGTCATCTTGATGTACTTGAGGATGTTCCCGAAGGTGCGACGCCCCTCGACCACGCCGCGCTCGAGTACGCCGAGGTCCTTCTCGAGCAGGATGATGTCGGCCGACTCACGGGCGATGTCGGCGGCGGTGTCCACCGAGATGCCGACGTCCGCGGTGCGCAGGGCCGGTGCGTCGTTGACCCCGTCACCGAGGAATCCGACCGTGTGCCCATTCCGCTTGAGCGCGTCCACGATCCGGGCCTTCTGCAGCGGATTGGTTTTCGCGAAGACCGTGGTCTCTCCGACGATCGCATCGAGGCCGTCATCGTCCAATCGGTCGATCTCGGCGCCGGTGATGATGGACCCGACGTCGAGACCCACTTTCCCACAGACGGTCTCGGCCACCAGCTCGTTGTCGCCGGTGATCACCTTGACCGCGGTCCCGTGGGCTCGCAGCGCCTCGATCGCGGTGGCGGCCGAGGCCTTCGGCGGGTCGAGGAACGTCAGGAAACCGACGATCGTCATCCCGGACTCGTCGGCCGTCGAGTAGTCGCGCCTGGCGTCGCCCTGGCCGGCGGGCAGACGCCGGGTGGCGAGAGCCAGGACCCGCTTGCCGAGCCCGTTCTGCTCGGCGACGAGCCGATCGAGCGCCGAGAGCAGCCCCGGCGTCAACTCGTGGGTTGCACCGTTGACTTCGACCGCGGTGCACACGGCGAGCACCTCCTCGACGGCGCCCTTCGTGATGATCAGGTCGGCATCGCCGTCGTTGACGACCACGGACATCCGTCGGCGAGCGAAGTCGAACGGGATCTCGTCGACCAGGCCGTGCTCTCTGCGGATCCGCTCGACCAGGTCGGGTCCCGCGGCCTCGACGACGGCGCCGTCGAGGAGACTGCGCAGTCCGGTCTGGAACACCGAGTTCATCGTGGCCAGGCGCAGGGTGTCCGCGCTGAGCCGACCGGCGGTGTCCAGATGCTCCTCCAGCACGATCCGGTCCTCGGTGAGGGTGCCGGTCTTGTCCGTGCACAGCACGTCCATCGCGCCGAAGTTCTGAATAGCATTGAGCTGCTTGATGATCACCTTGTGGCGGGACATGTAGAGCGCGCCCTTGGCAAGGTTGGCGGTGACGATCAGCGGAAGCATCTCCGGCGTCAGCCCGACCGCGGTCGCGACGCCGAACAGCAGCGCCTGGCTCCAGTCCTTGGTGAGTCCGTTGATGATGAAGACCGTCGGCACCATGATGACCATGAAGCGGATCAGCAGGTAGCTGACCTTCTTCACCCCGAGATCGAAGCTGGTCTCGGGACGGCCCGCGCCCAGCCCTTCGGTCATCGCGCCGAAGTAGGTGTCGTCCCCGGTGTGGACCACGACCGCGGTCCCCGAGCCGGACACCACCGACGTGCCCATGAACGCGAGGTTCCCGGCCTCGAGGATCCGATCGGGCTCGAGCCCGGCCACCGGATCGCTCATCTTCTCGGCGGACATCGACTCGCCGGTGAGCATCGCCTGGTTGACCTGCAGGTCCTTGGCGCGCACGACTCGCACGTCCGCGGGGATCATGTCGCCCGCGGCGAGCTGGACGACATCCCCCGGCACCAACTGCTCGATGGGGATCTCGGCGGTCACCACCGTGTCACCTATCTGGCGGGTGGTGGAGACCGTGGTGCTCACCATCGCCTTGAGCGCTTCCGCGGCCCGTCCCGACCGGTACTCCTGCCAGAACCGCAGCGACACGCTGATCAGGACCATCACGCCGACCGTGCTGATCCCCATGTAGTCGGGACCCTCTTCGGGGTCGGCCAGCACCACCTCGGTGATGTACATGATCACGCCGATGAACAGCAGGATCAGGATGAATGGATTCTTGAAGGTGGCGAGGAACTGCACTATCGCCGGTGCCGGTCGGTCATGGCGGACCTCGTTGCTGCCGTGCCTACGGCGCAGCGGGTCGATCTGGTCTGATCTCAATCCCTTTGGTGTGGTTTGCAGTTCGGCGTACACGCCCGGCTGACGCAGGCGGGCCAGCCGGGCAAGTTCCGTCATCTGACGGTCGGGGAGAACAGGCTGACTGTTTCGTTTGGTGGCCTTACCCGGATGCCCCGGGGGTGCCGAGACACTGGTTGTTGACATGACAGATCTCTCGGTCGCGCACGAACTCGCTAGCGATCGGGCACAACGAAATAGGCTCTGCGACTTCGACGGTCGCGGGCATGGTCGCGGCGAGGTGCCGCGCGTGGGGGTCCGGCGGTGTCCGCGACTAGCGGGCGCGATGGACACCGGCGGTGAGGAATCCGGGCGAGGCCGGATATCGACTCGGCGGTTCGTCCACGGTGCTCACCTCCCGGGTTCGGATGCGGGCTCGTCCAAGGGACGTAGCTCCGCGGTGGAGTGTCCACAGCACAGGAGGAAAGGATCGAGGTCGCGACGCGACCGCGTGTGAATACCGACACGGACGAGCCGCCCTGTCGAATTCGACACCCCCACGTACGAGTTTTGGCACTGCACGACGTGTCCCGCACCACTGCGGGAAGCCACTTTGGGTCACCCCTTAAGCCGGGGAGACCTGTCCTGACCTTGGGCGTCTCTCGACGTCGTGAGATCAGTGGCCTGTGTTCGTGCAGACGCCTCACCTAACGAGGTGCTGCGCCGACAATCAATCACTGCGGCGAGGAGATGTCAACCCACATGCGGTGGATCGTCGATCCCGTTGCTCCCAAAGATCGACCAGAACTATTGGCCAACTGCATGATTGGATAAAGTATCGGCGAAACATAGTTCGCAGCAATCTCTTCCATCAACGGAATGATCTTGATTGCCATCGCCCTTGCGGTTTGACATATATCGTGGGTGTCGGCATCATGGGCGGCGTAAAGCACCTCGCTAGGCGAGGCTCCTGCATGAACACAGGCCACTGATCTGACGACGTCGACAGACGCCCAAGGTTAGGACAGGTATTCCCGGATTAAGGGTCTATCCAAAGTGGCTTCTCGAGCGAATCGGGACACGTCATGCAGTGCCGAAGCTCTGACGAGAGGGGTGCCCGATCGGGACAGTGGTCGTCCCGACGCTCTCCCCGTGCTGCGAATCGACGCCCCCGTGCGTCCTGTCCGCGAGGAGGTGAGGAACCCAGTGAGTATCAGCGATAGTCCGTATCCGTCTACGACTTTCATTCGTTCCGAACCGGCCCCGGCGCGGCATCCGCATTCTGCGGCCTGACATCTCGGTAGCCCTGCCCGGCTTCGCCGTCGTCAGCACATCGGCGGCTTCAACCGAGTTCCGGCAAGGCATTCGATCAGGCAGCTGAGCATCGCCTTCGCCTCCGGGTCGGCTCCTCCGACAGGAGAGCAACATGGCTTTTGTTATTACGCAACCTATTTCGACTGCTCGCGAGTCCGCGACGCTGCGTGCGATCTGCCGCGCGGCGAACCGGGCGTGGGGGCATCGCAACCTGACCCCGCAGGAGCGGGCCAACCTGTATGCGTCACGAACACCGGTGGCAGTGATCACCGCCTCCATGGGCGGCCACCCGAACCCGGGTGGAGATCGTCGCTGGTGACACCACACGGGAGAGCCTCGTACCCTCCCATATTTCTCGAGCACTCCGCTCCGCCCCACCGGGGGCGGAGCGGGAATGCTGTGTGACCCACGCCACAAGTCATCTCTCTGGCACATACCCCCTGGGGGTACTATCTTCAGTGTCGGAAACACCGACACGACGAGAGGCCGAGACATGAGCACCAACACGCACGGCGACCACGCTGCTGCCCACCACCACGGCCATTCGGCGGCCACCGCGCACGCCGGTCATGACCACGCCGCTCCCACACACCAGGCCCCGGCCTGCCACCACGCTCACGGCGCGAGCGCACCGGGCGGTCTCCAGATCACCCAGGACGGATACACGCTGGATCTCGCCGAGACCATCGTCGCCCCCGGCGAGATCGACTTCCGATTCCGCATCCTCGGCCCGGACGGGCGACCGGTCACCGACTACAAGCCGATCCACGACCGAGACCTCCACCTCATCGTGGTACAGCGCGAACTGACCGGGTTCTGGCACGTGCACCCCGAGCTCGCGGCGGACGGCACCTGGTCGGTTCGGCTGAACCTGCCCCAGGCCGGCGCCTACCGCGTGTTCACCGACGTCTCACCCACGCTCCTCGAGAAGACGATCACCCTCGGTGCCGATCTCGCCGTCGCGGGTGCCTACGACCCGCAGCCGACGCCGAGCCAGAACCGCACCGCCGTCGTCGACGGCTACGAGGTGACTCTCGACGGAGACCTCGTCACCGGTGACGGCGACCTGCTGACCCTGACCGTGCGCAAGGACGGCCGGCCCGTCTCCGACCTGCAGCCCTACCTGGCCGCCTTCGGCCACCTGGTGGTGCTCCGCGCCGGCGATCTGGCCTACGTCCATGTCCACCCGAACGGCGAACCCGGCGATGGGGTCACGGCTCCCGGCCCGGAGATCACCTTCCACACCGCAGTACCCGGCGCCGGAACCTACCGACTCTTCCTCGACTTCAAGCATGACGGCGCCGTCCGCACCGCTGCGTTCACCGTCACCGCTCACCAGCACTGACGCCACCACGACTGAAGGAAATCCCATGTGCGACTGCCACTGTCCGCGATCCCGTGGCCCACCCGTACCCATCTCCACGCCTTCGAAGGAAGCACCCGCAATGCAAGAACCGACCATCACCTCGCTGTTCGCCCACCGCGACTATCTGCGACTGTTCACCGCCCAGGTCTCGGCCCTGTTCGGCACCGGATTGACCACCGTCGCACTGGGACTGCTCGCCTATGAACTGGCCGGCTCCGACGCGGCCGCTGTGCTCGGTACCGCGCTGACGATCAAGATGATCGTCTACGTCACGGTCGCCCCGATCGTCGCCGCCTACGCCGACCGGTTCCCCCGCCGCCTCTTCCTGGTCGGGCTCAACGTAGTCCGCGCCGCGATGGTGCTGACGCTGCCGTTCATCGATCAGATCTGGCAGATCTACGTGCTGATCGCGGTGCTGCAAACCGCCTCGGCCGCGTATACCCCCACCTACCAGGCGATCATCCCCGACATTCTCCCCGATGAGCGCGAATACACCAGGGCGCTGTCGGCCGCGCAGCTCGCCGCGACGATGGAGACACTGCTGAGCCCGATGCTGGCGGCGGTGGCGCTGACCCTGGTCAGCTTCCATTGGCTGTTCGTCGGCACCGCCATCGGATTCGCGGTCTCGGCCGTCCTGGTGATCGCGACCCGCATTCCCGACGCCGGCGCCACCGCGGAAGGCAGTTTCCGGGATCGGATCGCGGTGGGCATGCGGATCTTCGTCGCCACGCCGCGGCTGCGCGGACTGCTCGGCCTGAACCTGGTCGTCGCGGCTGCGGGTTCGGTGATCATGGTCAATACCGTCAACTACGTCCGTGACACGCTCGGCGGTACCCAGTCCGGAGTGGCACTGCTGCTGGCCGCCAACGGGTTCGGCACGATGCTCGTCGCACTGTCGGTACCCAGGGTCCTCGACCGGCTCGGGGCCCGGCCGGTGATGTTGGCGGGCGGCGCGTTCCTGATCGCCGGTCTCGGCTCGGCGGTCGCACTGTCTGCCGCGGGCGGAGGCGACTGGCGCTGGGTCGTCGCGATCGGGGTGTGGGCCGTGATCGGCGCGGGCACGGCGGCGGTGCTCACCCCCACCGGCCAGGTGCTGCGGCGCTCGTCGCAACCCGCCGACCGGCCGGCGCTCTTCGCCGCCCAGTTCTCGCTGTCGCACCTGGCCTGGCTGGTCACCTACCCGATCGCCGGGTGGCTGACCACCACCGGTCTCACCACCACCTGGGCGACGCTGGCCGTGATCGCGACCATCGGAATCGCCGTGGCAGTGCGGATGTGGCCGCGCCACGACCCCGCGGAGATCACGCACCTGCACGAGGCCGGGTCCATCGACCCTGCCCGCCTGGCCGACGCCGACCGCGTTGGCGATCGCCTCTACCGGCACACCCACGTGTTCGTCATCGATGCCGAGCACCGGCGTTGGCCCACCGGATCACTGCGGGAGCATGCCCTGGCCGGATGAGCACTTCCGGTTCCGCAGGCGCGCCTGCGAATCCCGGCCCGGCCCAGGATCATTCGATCCGGGCCGGGCCACGACCGATCCCTACCCTCGCTCACTGTCGATGACGGCAACGCCGTAGGAGTCCGCCGCTCTTCGGAACTGCTCCTCGAGACGTGGCCAACGGTCCTCGGCACCAAAGCGGGAGAGGGCACCCCGGTACTGCTCGCGCGCGCCGGACTCGTCACCCGTCGCCAGTCGGTAGCGGAGCACGTCGAAGTCGATGTCCGACCCCACGGAATGGGCGACATCGTCGGGGCCACCCAGCTGGCCCATCACCGCCAGCGCACTGGTGAGTGCCGCACGCAGCTGTTCGGCGACTGCCGGAACATCGATGTCGGCGTGCACGGTCACATGTGGCCCGATCCCGGTCGCAATGTTCTCGATCCGACGCCGGTACTGGCAGTCGACCTCGGCCGGGCGTTGCTGTGGTGTCCGTCCGATCACCCTGTCGAACTCCGCCGAATAGACACCACAGTTGACGTAGAACCGGATCGCCTCGTGGCTGTTGCCCGCCGACCGTTGCAGGTTGATGACGTCGACCAGACCATCCCGCTCCCGCGTGAACGTGAGCTTTCGCTTCCGGAATCCGTGCTCCTTCAGGAGCGGAACAGCACTCTCACCGAGAAGGGTGGCAAATGCTTCTTCAGCCGACGGATGCTCCATCCGACCATGCTCGCAGACCAGGCGGCCGGCGGTACGTCGACCACCGGCCGCTCGCGTGGACGTGTCAGCTTCCGCCGGCCGTAGAGAACTGCTCGCGCAAAGTGAGCTTCTTGAACTTGCCGGTGGCCGTTCTCGGAATGGCGGAGACGAACTCGAATCGCTCGGGCAGCTGCCACCGCGCGAAGTCGGTCGACAGATGTTCACGCAGCAGCTCCGGGTCCGCCGCCATGCCGTCCCGGAGCACCAGTACCGCCAAAGGACGCTCGCCCCAGCGCGGGTCGGGTACCGCGATCACCGCTGCCTCTGCCACCGACGGGTGCGCCATGAGGTGGTTCTCGAGATCGACCGACGAGATCCACTCACCGCCGGACTTGACCAGGTCCTTGGATCGATCGCAGATTCGGATGCAGCCGCGGTGGTCGATGCGGACGATGTCGCCCGTCCGGAACCAGCCGTCATCGGTGAAACTGTCTGCGCCCTTGCCGTTGTGGTAGGCGGCCGTCACCCACGGTCCGCGCACCTCGAGCTCGCCCATGGCCAGGTCGTCCCACTCGATGAACCCGCCGTCCTCATTGCGGGCCCGGATGTCGACGAACGGCATCGCGATACCCTGCCTGGCCCGGAACGCGTACCGCGCGTCGGCCGGGCTCTGGCGAAGGTCGGTGGGGAGTCGGCTGACGGTGCCCAACGGTGCCGTCTCGGTCATTCCCCAGGCCTGGACGACCGTCAGACCGTGCCGGTCGTAGCCCTCGAGCAGGCTGCGCGGCACCGCCGCCCCGCCGACGATCAGGCGATCGAGGTGGCGCAGGTCCCAGCGCTGCGGCTGCGAGTCGAGCGCGTCGAGCATCGCCATCCACACCGTCGGAACCCCCGCCGTCATGGTGACTTTCTCGTCCTCGATCAGGTCGAGCACGCTGACCGGGTCCAGCCTCGGACCGGGCAGGACCAGCCGCGCGCCGAGCAGCGCGGCGGCGTATGGAAGGCCCCAGGCGTTGGCGTGGAACATGGGCACGACCGGCAGCAGGGTGTCCTGCGTCGAGACCCCCAACGCATCGGGCAGTGCCGCGGTCAACGAATGAAGCACCAGCGCCCTGTGCGAGTACACCACGCCCTTCGGCCGCCCCGTGGTGCCGGACGTGTAACACATTGCGCCGGCGCGTCGTTCATCGAGAACGGGCCAGGTCATCGGCTCGGCGTCATCGACCAGGGCCGCGTAGTCGAGCGTCCCTTCCGGTGGCGCACCGCCGTACGCGACGACGATGATGTGCTCGAAATGGTGCGCATCAGCGAAGCTGTAGAACACATCGAGCAGGGATTCGTCGACGACGATCACCCGATCCTGTGCGTCGCCGACGATGAAGGCGAGCTCGTCGGAGTGCAACCGCGGGTTCAGTGTGTGCACGACCGCACCCATCGCAGGGACCGCGAAGTACAGCTCGAGGTGCTCGGCCTGATTCCACAACAGCGTGGCCACCCGATCACCCTCGCCGACGCCGAGATCGGCCAGCGCGGTGGCGATCTGACGCGCCCGCCGCGCACACGACCCGAGGGTGGTCCGGGCGATGCTGCCGTCGGGGCGGCGTGTGACGACGTCCTTTCCACTGTGGAATCGCTCGGCTCTCTCGACAACCGCGGTCAGCGACAGCGGGTAGTCATCCATGGTCAGGCCATTGATCACGTGACACTCCTAGATTGGGCAGATTTCGGCGAGGGCACTGTCACGGATCACGCGTGGTGGGTGAACCCGACCTGGCCCGGGCGGCGGTTCGGTGCATATCCGAGCCTGGCGAGGGTCTCGTCGGCGTCGGCGTATGTGGTGCCGATCTTGTAGATGTCGCGAGCGTCCTTTCCGGTGGCGACCTCACGTCCGAGTTCGCCGGCGATCCGGACCAGTTGCTGGATCTGCTCGACCGAGGTCATCCTCTGGCCCTTGCGGCCCCAGATGGTGTCCTCGTTGCCGCAGCGGGTGTGCAGGCCCATCGCGATCGCCATCGTGTTGACGGGCAGCACGCTGCGCATCAGGGACTCCAGGGTCAGGGCCGCACCGTCCGGGACACGCTGGATGAAGTTCATGATGTTGTACGGGTTCGGACCCTCCATACCGCCGCCGATACCGGTCCAGGTCACATTCAGCGGGCCGGTGTAGACACCGCGGCGGATGAGCCGCTCGACGCTCTCGAGCCCGGTGATGCCGGTCAGTGCGAACAGGGGCTGGATGCCGGCGGTCTGCAGCCGTCGCAGGTGCTCCTCGACCCAACCCGGTCCGGCCGGGATCGTCATCTCCCGGTACGTCTCCTGCAGTTCCGGACGCGCCAGGGAAGTGCCCGCGATGTCGTCCGCGGTCAGCAGCTCCGCGATGTTCATCTGGCTGGTGTTGATCGCGATCGTCACCTGGTCCGGCTTCGGGTCGAGCTCGGCGAGCATGTGCCGGGTATCATCGGAGAGCCACTTCGCCTCCGCTCCTTCGCCTTCCGGTGCGAACGAGATCGAGCCGCCGACCTGCAGGACCATCTCCGGGACGGCCTCACGCAGCCTGCCAAGTAGTTCGTTGAACTTCGAGAGCCGCTTGCTGCCCTTGCCGTCGAGCTCACGGACGTGGATGTGCAGCACCGACGCGCCGGCCTCGTAGCAATCCACGGCCTGCTGGACGTGCTCGTCCATCGTCAGCGGCAGGTCCTCGCGGAAGTCGTCCGGCTCCCACTCGGGCCCGTACGGCGCGGCCGTGATGACGAGCTTCTCCTGATTCTCGGGGAAGAGTGCGTCGTCGTGAAAGTGCATGGTGGTGCTCCTGTCTGAAGTATTGGAAAGTGTTGCCGAGGAATGGCGTTCGAGGAACCTAGCGTCGGCGGCGGTCAGATGACGGCGCCACCGTTGGGGCTTATGACCTGACCGACCAGGTAATGGGTCTCACCGGCGAGGTAGACGGCGAGGGAGGCGTACTCCTCGGGCGTGCCGAGTCGACCCACGGGAATGATCTGGTACAGGCTGCGCTTCTGCTCGTCGGTCGCGTGGTCGAGGTATTCCTGGAACGGAGGCGTCAGGACACCTCCGCAGGCGATGGCGTTGACGTAGACGCCTGCGCCCGCGACGTCGAGGGCGACGGTCTTGGTCAAACTCACGACGGCGGCCTTGGCGGCCGAGTAGCCGGGGCTGTGCGTGCTCGCGGTAGAGGTGCCGGCGACCGACGCGATATTGATGATGCGGCCGTAGCCCTGAGGCTCCATGAACCTCAATGCCTCACGGGTGCAGTAGAAGACACCGTGGACGTTGACGTCCCACCACTTGAGCCAGTCGTCGTCGGTGAGGCTGCTGGTGATACCGATGGACTGGCGTTCCATCGGTGTGGTGACATAGGCGTAGTGCTTGTTTCTGCGAACCTCGTCGGCCGGGGAGTTCGGCACGCGGGCGGCGTTGTTGACGAGGATGTGGACGGTCCCGAACTGCTCGCCTGCGCAGGCGAACATCTCCGAGACCTCCTCCCGCGAAGAGACGTCGCACCGGATGGGCAGACTCTTGCGGCCGAGGGCCTCGATCTCCGCGGAGACCTCTTTCAGCCTGTCCTCCTGTACATCGCAGAGCACCAGGTCTGCGCCTTCTTGCGCCATGGCCAGGGCAATCGACCTGCCCAGGCCCTGCGCTGCTCCGGTGACGACGGCAACCTTGTCGAGTAGCTGCTGCAACTCTCTGCTCTCCTTCAGTGGATGGATTGGACGAGCCGTCTCGACACTCCTGGCGATGACAGGCTCGGATGAGCGTGGGGATCTATACCGGCGACGCGAGCGCGTCAGTCGAGGCTTCCGATATCTCGCCGGAGGTCTTCAACTCCACCGAAGCAAGCTTGCGGAGACCGACGGGATAGAGCCTCATACCGAGGACCAAGACCACGATCGAGAGGACGGAGGCAAGCGGAACCCATTGCAACGCACCGAGCAGACCCAGTCGATCGGACATCAGCCCGACGACGAGGGGGCCCAGTGCAAGTCCGAAGACGTTGTTCGCGAGGGTGCCGACGCCGAAGGCCGAAGCCTGGATCGACGGGTGGGACAGGCTGGCCACGACCGCCGTCGTGGCACCGGTGAATCCGGAGCAGAAGAATGCCCCGATGCCGATCAACGTCAGCTGCGCCGGCCCGTTGTCGAGTTGGAAGCCGATCATCAGGCTCACCATCGAGATGGCGCCGTACGCGATCGCGGCACTCCACCTGCGTTCGGGTCGCCGTCGCCCGGTCCGGTCGGCAGCGATACCACAGAGGACCGTTCCCGCACCGATCAAGAGCACGAAGGCCGAGGCCGCCAATCCGGCATCCGTGGCCGCCATGTCGTGGTAGCGGTTGAAGTAGCTGGGAAGCCACGCAAGCAGCACACCCGCGACGAAGAACTGCATTCCCGCACCGACATATGCACAGGTCAGAGACGCGTTGGTGAACAGACTCGAGATGGGCGCGCGTCCATTCCCTGGAGCGCGCGTCCCGGGAATCTGCTGATCAGCGGCATGACGCGCCAGTCGCTGCTCGTTGACGAGGATCCGGAACAGGACGACCAGGCACAGGCCGAAGGCCGCCATGATCACGAACGCCCCTCGCCAGCCGAGCCGATCCGCGAGAACTCCGCCGAGCGCGACACCCACGACCGAGCCGAGAAACCCTGCACCGATGACGGAGCCACTGAGCGAAGCATGCAGTCGTGGGGAGAAGACTCCCAGAATCACGGCCATGCCCACGCTCGCGTAGGCGGCCTCACCGAACCCGATCAGGAATCGTGCGCCGAATAGCTGCGCGTAGTTTCCCGCCGCAGCGCACAGGATCGTGGCAACGCTCCACATGCCGGCCATGACCACCACGCTCCTGACGCGACCCCAACGGTCGGCGACCAGCGAAATCGGCAGCGCCAACACACCGACAGTCAAGGCCACGACACTGGTCAGACCCGCAAGTTGCGAGTCCGACAGGTGCCACTCGGCCTTCAGTACCGGGAAGACCGAGCTGAGAACCTGGCGGGACATGTAGTCCGACATCATGAGGCCGAGGATCAGGGCGAAGACCACCCATGGATAGCTCTTCGAGCGGTTGCCTGCGCCGGGAACCTCTCGGGACGGCGTGAATTCCTGGGGCTCCAGTTCCATGCGTGCTCCTGTTCGTGAAAAGCGCGTCGGGCGGCGCGTCTCGGATATGGCCGGTTCGGAGAGCTCGCCGCGGTCCTGAACCAGGGGACTTGCCCGAAAATCGACCGAGGGGCGGATTCGACAAGTGCGGGTGACCCAGGTCACGCTATACGGATTGGGTCGGCATCACTTGACCCATTGGGACGCATTCTTTGACAGTTTGGGACAGGGGCAATCGATGACGGTGCTGAAGGTGCGGAGTTCGGCTCTGACCGGGTATGTCGAGTTGACGCAGTCCCTCGGCTCGGAGCCCGATCCGTTCATGCGCGCTGTTGGCATCGACCCGACCGTCTTGGCGATGCCGAACAAATGGCTTCCCGCGGAACACGTCGACGAACTCTTGGAGCGCACAGCTCTTGCGACGTCCTGCGTTGACTTCGGGGTCAGGATGGCGGATGGAAGGACGGTGTCGATCCTCGGCGCTGTGGGTTTGGCCGCCAGAGAAGAGCCAGATATCCGGAGCGCGATCGCGCTCATCCTGCGTCACATGCGGCTACACAACGAGGCGATTCAGATTCGGCTCGTCGAGCTGAACGGGCTCGCATCACTGCAGATCGAGCCCGCAACAGGGATGACACTCGGTCGCCAGTCCATCGAACTGGTCATCGCTTCGTTGGCCCGGATCCTCAGCGCGTTCCTTCCCGAGGACTGGCGGCCACTGTCCACGTGCTTCGTCCACGAAGCACCGCCCACACTCGACGTCCATCACCGAGCGTTCGGGACGGACATCGCCTTCGAACAAGACTTCAACGGTTTCGTGCTCTATTCGAGCGATCTGGACTCCGTCAACCCGTTGTCGGACCCGATGCTCCAGCCCTATGCACGGCAGTACCTGGATCTGCTCGCGCCACCCGAGGATGCCTCCGCCGTCGGACGCGTGCGCGACATCATCGAGGCCCTCCTCCCGGGCGGGAGCTGCACCGCGGCCCGTATTGCGCGCAGTCTCGGCATGGACCGGCGGACCCTGCATCGACACCTGTCTCGGGCGGGCGAAACCTACTCGTCCGTTGTCGATTCGGTGCGCGCAGACCTCGCCCGGCGATACATCACGCGTGGGGACAGGAACCTCACCGACATTGCGTGTGAACTCGGGTTCTCGGATCTGAGCGCCTTCTCGCGTTGGTTCCGCCGACAGTTCGGCCTCAGCCCAACCGCATGGGCCGCCAAGGAATCTGAACCCCGCCCGAGGCTGCGAGAAGGCCCTCCGGCCTCGTAACGCTCGGGCCTGCTGCACCATCACATATCAGGTCAGTGGTGCCGCAGGCGTTTCCTCCCAGGCATCTCCGGTCCACGAGATGTCGATGGCGTACTCACTGTTCACCCCGGCGGCCCAGTAGTCGACGATGCCGTGGTGTGCCGAATCGAGTTCGACCCAGCCGATATTGAACTCGCCACGCAGAACCTGTTGGGCGCGCCGATCGATGTCGCCCAGCGACGCGCAGAGCCCGCGGATTCGCGACTCGATCCAGTCCGCTGATGGATCCAAGACCGTGATCTCCAAGCTGCCCTCCCTCAGCGGAATCACGATCAGCAGCTCGCCGGAGCTCGGTCGCACCTCGCGAGTCGCATGATGCTCATAGGCACGCAACAGGTCTCGCGGTTCATAGGGCACAGGCGTTGCACCGGACCGTCTGAACCGAGCGAATCGAAACACAGACCCATTCTGGCTCACCCCGAGCTCGCTGCCTCCGCGAAGCTGCTCATTGCCATGCGAGAGTTTCGTTTCATGAACGCAGGGGAGTGGACGGACGATTACCAGCCGTTTCCGGAAGACGGACCCTTCACACTGATCGTCGGCACGACAACAAGACCGCATTGATCAATGAGGAGATTGTCCGTATTCACGGAGATGGAAAGGGCATCTACTCCTTTCCCTTTTCAATGTATAGCGCACCGGGGGGCTTGCGGCAAGGCCCGGGTGGTGCCGCAGAATCGCTGGCCTGAGCCAGATTCTGCGGAAATGGGAGTAGCGAAGATGCGTGTGTTGCCGACAACCGGATCGAGCGGGGATGCGACGAAGGACGCCGAGGGGAGCGAGCGCGTGGTCGACACCGACGTGATCATCGTGGGCGCAGGCCCGGCCGGCCTGATGCTGGCCGGTGAACTGCGCCTGGCGGGTGTCCGGCCACTGGTGCTGGAGCGGCAGCCGCAGCTTCGGGACGTTCCGAAGGCCAGCGGCCTCGGCGGGCGGATCCTGGACCTGCTTCGCTACCGGGGCCTACGGGAACGGTTCGACGCAGCCAGCAGCGACCCCAACATTGCTCCCCGATTCCCCTTCGGCGGTCTGCATTTGGACTTCACGCACATGGCGGATCCGCCGATGCGGGCGTTGCCGATCCCACAGGCGGAGATCGAGCGCCTACTCGACGACCGCGCGCACGAACTCGACGCCGACATCCGCCGCGGACACGAGGTGGTCGGTGTGAGTCAGGACGACGCCACCGTGACCGCTGACGTGCGCGGGCCGGACGGGCCGTACCGGGTGACCGCCCGATACCTGGTCGGCTGCGACGGCGGACGCAGCCGGATCCGCGACATGGCCGGTATCCCGTTCCCCGGCACCACCTATCCAGAGGTCAACAGGCTCGCTCAGGTCACCGTGCACGATTCGGTGACGGTGCTCGACAACGGCGACATCGACGTCCCCGGACTGGGCAGGATCCATGCGGGTTTCACCCGGACCGACCACGGCGTGTTCGCGTTCGCGGCCGGCTCAGGCGTTCTGTCCTTCCAGACCACCGAGGGGGAGTCCACCGAGTACGACGATGATGAACCGCTGACACTGGCCGAGCTCGGCGACAGTGTCCGTCGCGTGCTCGGCGCGGATCTTCCCTTGGGAGAACCGATTCGGTTGTCGCGCTATACCTTCACCGATCGCCAGGCGGAGCGGTATCGCGCGGGACGGATCCTGCTCGCGGGCGATGCGGCCCACCTGTTCCCCGCCACGGGCACGGCGCTCAATGTCGGCATGCTCGACACGGTCAACCTTGCCTGGAAGCTGGGTGCCGACATCCACGGCTGGGCACCGGCCGGCCTGCTCGACACCTATCACGACGAGCGCCACTACGCGGGTGGACGTGCCCAGCTTCAGACCCGAGCCCAGGTGGCGCTTCGCCGCGGACACGACCCGGCCTCCGAGGCACTTCGGCAACTCTTCCAGGAACTGGTCGTCGACGAGCCGGCACTGCGCCGCATGGGATCTCTGATCGGCCACAACGACATTCGCTATCCGATGCCGGGCTCCGGGCACCATTCCCTGGCCGGCACCTTTGCACCCGACCTCACCCTGCACACCGACCGGGGCGCCACCAGTGTCGCGGAGCTCATGCACCCCGCGCGGCCGATCCTCCTCGACCTCGCCGATCGCACGGAGCTCCGCGAGATCGCACGGGAATGGGAGCACCGCGTCGACATCCGCGCGGCCGAGACCGATGATCGACCTGCCGACGCCATGCTGATCCGCCCGGACGCCCACATCGCCTGGGCCGCACAGATCAATGAACCCGCCGACACCGCCGCACACGCACTGCGGGAAGCGCTCTCCTGCTGGTTCGGCGAACCCATGAACACGACAGCGCCGATCATCGATCAGCCCTCCGGGGAACGGCCTCCCCTATCGGTGTAAAGCACACGGATGCCCGCGAGCCGTCAGTTCAGGAACCCGATCTCCGACAGCTCAGTCCGGTAGCTTCCCTCGCTTCCGGCCTGAGCTGAGATCCAGACGGTCAACCCGGAATGCGGGGCCGAGTCGGCGAGGGCGATGGGTGTCACCCCCGGCTGCAGGGTCGCGGCGGCCAAGACCGCGGTCTCCTCGAGGACGCCGCCCACCGGAGGCACGGTTCGTATCTCGATGCGGGCACCCGCGGAGGGCGATGCGATCCACACCCCCCTCAGGGTGGTATCCGGGGGAAGCGCCACGGTCAGCCCGACACCGTTCTTGAACTGTGGAAACTGCTGCATGTACGTGTCCGTCGACCAGGCCGTCTCCAGCTTCCCGTCGATGGCCAGTCCACTCGCCAGCGCATTGTCCGGGTACTGCTGGGGCGAGTACACGGCCGATCCACCCGGAGCGACGGGAACCAGTGGCCGCGGCGGCGGGGCCACCTCGTCACCGGAGGGTTCACCAGAGGTGGCGACGGCCTCGGACTCGGGCAGATCGGCCAAGGAAGTCCCGATGAGCCATCCGATCGCGCCGAGCATCGCCACGGCGAGCGCGGCAATGCCTGTCAGCGCAATCGGGCCCAGCTGTCTCGGGTCCCACCGCGCCGCAGACTGCTCCTCGGAGATCGGTGCAGGTGCAGGTGCCGGTGCCGGTGCCGGTGCAGGAACCTCCGGAGGTGGCGGCTGATCCACAATCCTCCGCAGCGCGGTGGCCATCGCACCCGCGGTCGTCCCACCGGCCAGCGGGAGGTCGGGACTCGCGACTCCCGGGGCCAAGGTTCGGATCGCGTGGCGAAGGCCTCGAAGGTCGCCATCGCGGTCGCTGCACGCGGGCGTCCCCGGAAACGCGACATACGCCGTGCCGCCCAGGCTCACCCGCACCCGCACTCGCGGGACGTCTCCGATCGCGAGTACCGCATCGGACTCGTGGGCCTTCTGCATCGCGTCGGCAAGCTCGACGACGGCGCGGGCGACACCCAGGATCGACGGCGAGCCGGACGCCGCCTCCTCCAATGACACGCTGGGAACCCACTCGGCGACCACCGCGCTGAACGAATCCCCGTCGACCATGTCGAGTATGTCAGCGACAGCGGGGGAGCGAACCTGGCACAGCACCGTCGTCCGCGCGAAGACCTCGTTGCCGTTCGAGCGGCCGTGTTGGGTAGCACCGCCATCGATGATGGTCAGCGCGACCTCGCGGTCCAGGGCTCGATCCATCGCATGCCAGAACTCGAAATCGGTGGTCACCCCGCAGCGCCGGAGTAGACGGTAGCGACCCCCTCCGAGAAGTGATCCCGCCGGTCGGGCCGCCCGTTGTGGCTCGTGCACGTCCGTGACGGAACGCATGGCCACGGCCAGGCGCCGGTGAAGCTGACCAGCCTGCATTGCTACCCACCCCCACACCAAAGATCCCGCTCGGGAGCTCGCGAAAACGACGCGGCCCTCCATACGTACCAAGAGAATCGGAATCGGATGCCCTGGCCTGCACCCGATTCTACGAGGGTGCGCGTTTGGTCGAATACCCGTGCAGGATATGGAGAGTCTGCCGTCTGTCCCGGCCCTCCCGAATCGTCACTCGAGCCACCCGACTACAGTGCCGATTCCACCGACGCGGAGTACCGCCGCGCGAGCGTACGCAGATGCGCGACCAGTTCCGGCGGGCCGTCGACGCGGAAGTCCATCATCAGCATGCTGAGGTAGATGGCGATGGTCTCCAGAGCGTCCGCGCCGGTCAGCAGGACGCAGCTGTCCGCGTCGACGGCCTCCACGACACCGACGGCGGGATTGATACGGGCGATCACCGTTTCGGCGGGCGCCAGCACGGTGACGCGGGCATGCACCTTCCAGCCGGTGGTTGCGATGTGGCGCATGACGAAGGCGACCAGGTCCTCGTCGGGCAGTGCGCGGGGCCCGAACCGACGACTACCCGCGGTCGCCCGGCGCACCTGCGCGACGGGAATCGCCCGCCAGGAGTGGATTTCGATGTCATAGGCGACCAGATACCAGCGTCGCTGCCAGTTGATCAGGCGGTAGGGCTCGACTTCTGTGGTGCCGCTCTCGATCTCGATGGACACCGCGGTCGTGTCTCGGATCGCACCCGCGAGGGCGGTGAGCACCGCCGCGGGCACCGGCGCGTCCGGTTCACGCGAACCGGTGGTCGCCGGCCCGATCGCGGTGGCGCTGCGTAGTGCTGTCACCTTACGCTGCAACCGTTTCGGCAGGATCTGTTCCAGTTTCGCCAGGGCCCGCGTGACGCTCTCGGTGATGTCGGCGATGCCGGTCGAACCGTCCGCGGCGAGGTCGATCGCGACGGCGACCGCCACCGCCTCGTCGTCATCGAGCAGCAGCGGCGGCATCGTCGAGCCGCGGCCGAGCCGGTAGCCGCCGATGGCGCCGCGTTCGGCGTGAACCGGGTAGCCGAGTTCACGCAGTCGCTGGATGTCATTTCGCAGGGTGCGGTCGGTGATATCGAGCCGTTCGGCCAGCTCCCTGCCGGTGTGCGCGCGGTCCTGCAGCAGCGAGAGCAGCCGCAGCACGCGTGTTGTGGTGGGCGCCACATTCACCTCCGAAATTATTAGGAACGAATCCAGCCTAATAGCCCCATAGGCTCAGGTCACCACCAGGAAGCACGACGAAAGGCTCACCATGAACCTCACCACCGCCGCCGACGCCACCGCGACCCTGCGCCCCGTGTGGCGCGACGTGCTCTCGACCTCTTACGCGGCGCTGGAGGGCGTCGTCGCGGGGGTCGGCGACCAGCAGTGGCAGCTGCCGACCCCGTGCTCGGAATGGACTGTCGCGCAGGTGATCCAGCACGCCGCGGGTGACCAGCTCGCCTTCGCCCAGGCCCTCGGCGTCGGGGTCGGGCCGGCCTACAACCCCTTCGATCCCTCCGGCGCCATCGACGGCTCGGCCGCGGCATTGGTGCGCGAGGCGATCGAGCAGACCGCCGCCGCGTGGACGACCGTCGCCGACGACACCGAATCCGTCCCGACCCCGCTTCCGCACGGCGCGCTCGCGACCCCGGTCGCCGCGGTGATGGCCGCGCTGGACGCCGCCGTCCACGCGTGGGATATCGCGATCGCGACCGGCCAGCCGTCGCCGCTGACCGATGAACTCGCCGGCCACCTGCTCACCGCGGCACGCACCGCACATCCGGCGCCGGGCAGTGGGGTCGAGGCGGAGATCGTGGAGCCGCTGCGCCAGTGGGGCGCGTATGCCGCGGTGGTCGAGGGGGAGTCGGGCGATACCGCGACCGCCGAGCTGCTGCGCTACCTCGGACGCGAACCGCGCGCCTGACCCTGGCGTGCGCGCAGGCTCCGACGACCGGCACCCTCGACTGCCGAACATGCTGCATTCAAGAAGCCGCCCCTCCCGCGATGGGGAGGGGCGGCTTTCTGAATTGGTACTGGCAGTGGGCTAGAAGGGACGGCCCAGCATCGTCGCGATCAGTTGCAACGGCATCGTGATGAACGACGCGCCGACGAAGAGCGCAGATCGCAGCGGATCACCGGCCAGGTACCCCTCGCGGATCCATTCCAGAGCATCGACAGCCGAACCCATGTGCTTCCCTCCCTGTTCGTTTGCAATACATCGGAACTGTCGGCCGCAAAAGTGATTCCGTTACACAACGAAACTTCCGCCGTACCCACGCATGCTCCGGCCGCTGTTCGGCCCCCCGTTCACGACCAGGAGGGGGGACCACACCACGCCGCTTCGCGGAGAGAAGTGCGCTCAAACAAGGAATGGAAAGGAGTACTCGCTCCTTTCCACTTTCAACATATAGCGCACCGGGGGGCTTGCGGCAAGACCCCGGTGGTGCCGCAGAATCGCTGGCCGAAGCCAGAACCTGCGGAAATGGGGGCACATGTCGACTCAGGGACACGAAGACGAGTTGCGGTCCGAGCGGAACCACGTGGCCGGGCTCTACGCGCGGCTCGACGCGGAGCGCGCGCGGGTGAAGGGTCGATACGGCGCGGCGTTGCGGGGGCCCATCGACGCCGAGAACGGCGGGACACTCGTGGACCGGGACGCCGAGGTGCGCGCGCTGGCGCGGGAGGTGAATCGGCTGGACGTGGCCGACAACGGGCTGTGTTTCGGTCGGTTGGACACCCTTTCGGGCGAACACTCGTACGTCGGCCGGATCGGCATCTTCGACGAGGCGAACGACTACGAACCGCTGCTGCTCGATTGGCGGGCACCCGCGTCACGCGCGTTCTACGTCGCCACCGCCGCCAGCCCGGAGAACATGCGCAGGCGCCGCCAGTTCCACGCTCGGGGGCGTCAGGTTGTCGATTTCACCGACGAGGTGCTCGGCCGCCCGGACGGTGCCGACGATGACGGCAGGGGAGACTCCGCCCTGCTCGCGGCGGTCAATGCGCCGCGCGGCGAGGGAATGCGCGACATCGTGGCGACGATTCAGGCCGAACAGGACCGAATCATCCGGCTCGACCACCCCGGGGTGCTGGTGATCGAGGGCGGCCCCGGCACCGGGAAGACCGTGGTGGCGCTGCACCGTGTCGCGTACCTGCTCTACACACAGCGGGAGCGGATGGAACGCCACGGGGTGCTCGTGGTCGGGCCCAACCCGGCGTTCCTGAACCACATCGGCCGCGTTCTGCCATCGCTGGGCGAGTCCGACGTGGTGTTCATGACCGCAGGCGATCTCGTGCCCGGTCTGAGCGTCACCGCCGAGGACACCCCGGAAGCCGCGCGGTTCAAGGGTTCGCTGAAGGTCCTGGACGTGCTCGCGGCGGCGATCGCCGATCGGCAGCGACTGCCACCGGATCCGCTGCCGATCGAGCTGTCGGACGTCGCGGTTCGGATCGACGCCGAGACCGCGGAGTGGGCCAGGGAGGAGGCGCGCGCGAGCGGGCTGCCGCACAACGAGGCCCGCGCGGTGTTCCGCGAGATCGTGACCTACGTGCTCACCGAACGGGCGGTGGCCCGGATCGGCCCGGGCTGGCTGACCAGGAAGGACGGGCAGGCCTGGGAGGAGTTGCGGGCGGACCTGGTCGCCGAGCTCGCCGACAACGACGCGTTCGTCGCCGCGCTCGACGAACTCTGGCCGATCCTGACGCCGGAAACACTTCTGGCACAGCTGTACACGTCCCCCGAACGCCTGCGCGCGGCGGGCGCAGACCGGGCGCTGCTGCGTGCCGACGGCGAAGCCTGGACGGTGTCGGACGTGCCGCTGCTCGACGAGCTGGTCGACCTGCTCGGCCCGGACCCGTCGGCCGAGCAGGCCGCGGAGCGGGAGCGGAAGGCCGCGGCCGAGGCCGAGGCGGCGTACGCGGCCGGCGTGCTCGACCTCATGGTCGGCCGTGAGGACCACATGGACGACGACGACCACTTGTTCGCAACGGATCTGCTCTACGCGGAGGACCTTGCTGATCGCTTCCTCGAGCGGGACACCAGGGAACTCGCCGAGCGCGCCGCGGCGGACCGGGACTGGACCTACCGGCACGTCGTGGTCGACGAGGCGCAGGAACTGTCCGAGATGGACTGGCGGGTGCTGATGCGACGCTGCCCGGACCGGTCCTTCACGGTGGTGGGCGATCTCGCCCAACGCCGGTCGGCGGCCGGAGCGACCTCCTGGGACACGGTGTTCGAACCGTATGTGCCCGGCCGCTGGGCCTACCGGTCGCTGTCGGTGAACTACCGCACCCCGGCGGAGATCATGGGCGTCGCCGGCGCGCTGCTCGCCGAGTTCGCGCCCGGGGTCCGGCCGCCGGAGTCGGTCCGCGCCTGCGGCGTCCGGCCGTGGTCCCGACTGGTCACCGAGGACGAACTCGCGATGGCCATCGAGGAGTTCGTCCGGGACGAGGCCGGGCGCGAAGGCACCAGCGTCGTGATCGGGCCGCCCGGGGTGCCGGGCACGGTTCCCGCGTCGGAGACGAAGGGTCTGGAGTTCGACGCGGTCCTGGTCGTGGAACCGGAACGGATCGTCGCCGACGGGCCGCGTGGTGCGGCCGAGCTCTACGTCGCACTCACCCGCGCCACCCAACGCCTCGGCGTGCTGCACCAGGGTCCGTTGCCACGGGCCCTGACCGGATTGGCCGAAACCGGGGCGCCCGCGCAGGCGGCCGGCTGACGACCGATCGAAAGTCGATTCGCCAACAGCCACCCTCCGGAAACGCCCTCGACCTATGGTGAAACGCGTTACAGAAGACGCGTCCACCTCAACGAAGGAGTGCCCGTGCACACACCCCTGTGCGACGAACTCGGCATCGAGTTCCCCATCTTCGCGTTCACCCACTGCCGCGACGTCGTGGTTGCCGTCAGCAAGGCAGGCGGCTTCGGCGTCCTCGGCGCGGTCGGGTTCACTCCCGAGGAGCTGGAAATCGAGCTGAACTGGATCGATGAGCACATCGGCGACCATCCGTACGGGGTCGACATCGTCATCCCGAACAAGTACGAGGGCATGGACTCGAACCTGTCGGCGGACGAGCTGACGAAGATGCTGCAGTCGATGGTGCCGAAGGAAACCCTCGATTTCGGACGCAAGATCCTCACCGACCACGGCGTGCCCCTGCCCGACGACGGCAGCGAGAACGCGTTGCAGCTTCTCGGCTGGACGGAGGCCACCGCCACCCCGCAGGTTGAGGTCGCGCTGCAGCACCCGAAGGTGACGCTCATCGCCAATGCGCTCGGCACGCCGCCGGCGGACATGATCAAGCACATCCACGACGCCGGCCGCAAGGTCGCCGCGCTGTGCGGCTCGCCCTACCAGGCCCGTAAGCACGCCGACGCCGGCGTGGACATCATCATCGCGCAGGGTGGCGAGGGCGGCGGGCACTGCGGCGAGGTCGGCTCGATCGTGCTGTGGCCGCAGGTCGTCAAGGAGGTCGCACCGGTCCCGGTGCTCGCCGCAGGCGGCATCGGCAGCGGCCAGCAGATCGCTGCCGCGCTGGCGATGGGCGCCCAGGGCGCCTGGTCCGGCTCGCAGTGGCTGATGGTCGAGGAGGCCGAGAACACCCCCGTCCAGCAGGCCGCGTACACGAATGCCAGCAGCCGCGACACCGTGCGCAGCCGCTCGTTCACCGGCAAGCCGTGCCGGATGCTGCGCAACGACTGGACCGAGGCGTGGGAGCAGGAGGGCAACCCCGAACCGCTCGGCATGCCACTCCAGTACATGGTGTCCGGGATGGCCGTCGCCGCCACCCACAAGTACCCGGACGAGACCGTCGATGTCGCGTTCAACCCTGTCGGTCAGGTCGTCGGCCAGTTCACCAAGGTGGAGAAGACCTCGGCCGTCATCGAGCGCTGGGTGCAGGAATACCTCGAGGCGACGGGCACCCTCGAGCAGCTGAACAACGCGGCCGCGAACGCCTGACGTTCAGTCCTCGGGAAGGGTCGGGACCGGTGCTCTGCGATCCTTCCCGAGCAAGGCCCGGCGTCAGAGCAGGTCGGCGACCTGCTCGGCCGTCGCTTTGGCCGACTGCGGATTCTGGCCGGTCACCAGTCGGCCATCGACAACGACCTTCGAGGTGAACGGCAGCAGGGCCTTCTCGTAGAGCGCCCCGCGCCGCTTCATGTCCTCCTCGACGTTGTAGGGCACCTTGTCGGCGACCCTGGCGAGCACTTCCTCCCGCCAGGAAAAGCCGGTGAGCCGGCGCCCCGCGACCAGCAGCGTGCCGTCGGACAGCTCCGTGTTCAGCAGGCCGCAATAACCGTGGCAGACCGACGAGACGATCCCGCCGCGCTCGTAGATGTCGCGCGTGATCCGTTGCAAACCAGCGTTATCGGGGAAATCCCACATCACGGCGTGCCCGCCGGTGAAGTAGATCGCATCGAAGTCCGCCGGATCGACCTCGTCCGGCCTGGCCGTGTTCGACAGCAGCGCCTTGCGGGCGTCGTCCGCCAGCCACGCCTTGGCCGTCGCATCGACATTCGGCCATTTGAGGGAGCGAGGCTCGAGCGGCGAGAGTCCACCCTTCGGGCTGATGATGCGCTGCTCGTACCCTTTCGCCGCGAAGATCTCGTGGGCATGGGTGAGCTCCGACAGCCACAGACCGGTCGGCTCGGACGGATCGGCATAGTGCGCGACGTTGGTGACGACGTGGAGTATTCGCTTGGTCACGTTCGATCCTCTTCATCGGCCGCGGGCAATTGCCTTCGCTGATGGATCAAACGTATCGATCACCACGCATACTGGCCAGCGCAATCGCCGGATTCCGTGCGGGTTCCGGTGCCGCCTCACCGGGATCGAGCAAACACCGAGCGGTCACATGGCGCTATCCCGAGGGCTCGTGAACCGTGTTCTCGGGCCCGATCAGATTTTCCGGTCTGAACACGTAGCGCTTGAACCAGCGCGGCATCTCACGTTGAAGCTTCCGGTCGCCGTGTATCCGTACTCCCGGGCGTCCGAGAACATCGGTCCAGGCCAGTTCGCCGAGCCACCACCTGGTCAGCACCCCGGTCGGCGCGGTGAGCCAGACATCGACCGGGGCTCCGGTGTCGTCACGGCACAGATTGATGTTTCTTCGCGACAGGTGCAGCCAGAAGCGGCGGTCGGTGGCCGGACGGTCGGTGAACTCCAGCGCGAGCACGAGCGGTCGCTCGGGCAGGGCGTCGGTATCGACACGCCGCTGCATGTCCCAGGTCAGCGCCGCCGTGTCCAGGTCGTCCTCGGACAGGGCAACGCTGTCGGTGGCGACCGCCCACCGTGCCAGTTCCCGCACCACCGGCGCCAGCGCCAACCCGGTATCGGTTAGCCGGTAGTCGGCGTCGATGATCCCGGCGGCCCGGAGTCCGCGCAGCCGTGCCGACAGCGTGGCCTTGGGGATACGCGGCAGGCCTCGGCGGATGTCCCCGAAAGATGTCGCACCGAGCAGTAGCTCACGCACGATCAGCAGGGTCCACCGCTCGCCCACTACCTCCAGGGCACGCGCGACCGCGCAGAATTGGCCGTATCCGCTCACCCCAGGAGACTAATCCCGAGTCGACGCCGTGCCTGGTTCAAAGTTTGAACTAGCCACAACGGATCGCGGCGCCGAGCATGGTTTCCATGAGTGTTCCGGATACAAACACGCAGCGACTTCACACCTTCGCGATCCCGTTCCGACCCCAATGGTCGGACATGGATCAGAACGGTCACATGCGCACCACCGCTTACCTGGCGGCCGCGGAGAACAGCAGGATGCAGTACTTCGCCGGATCCGGGTTCTCAGCGGGTGAGTTTGCGAGGCGTGGCTTCGGTCCGGTGATCCAAACCGACCAGCTCCGCTACCGCTCCGAGCTGCGCCTGCTCGAACAGGCCGAGCTGTCCCTGCAGATGGCGGGCCTGTCGCCCGACGGCGCCCGCTTCATGATGCGGAACACCTTCACCCGAGCAGACGGCACTGTCGCCGCCACGGTGACCTCGACCGGGGGCTGGCTCGACCTCGGCCAACGGCGTCTGACCAGCCCACCCGAGGATCTGCTTCGGCTACTACGGGATCTGGCCCCCACCGACGACTTCGCCGACCTCAGCACACCACTCGCGGAACGCTGAGCGGCCGTCTCGCTGCCGGCCCGCGCTCAGCTCGGCGCCCTGAGGCTCTTCACCCTGTTCAGGATCGGTGCCCGCCACGCCTCGAGATCCTCGGGGCCGTTCTCGGCCCACAACTCGTGGAGCTCCGATGTGTCGCTGTCAGCGATCGCGCGTTCGAGCGTCGTGAGAATCCAGGCACGCTGCTCGGGGGTCAGGGACCCGACATAGGTTGCGGCGTCGATGCCGTCGAACTGCTGAGGTGCGGGCCGGAGTCCGTGTGCCACCGCGACGACCTCCGCAAGCGCGATGGCGGCCTCCGCCTCGTGCGACTCGAGGTACTC
>NZ_JMLO01000009.1:0-197714 GCF_000686785.1 Rhodococcus sp. UNC363MFTsu5.1 | reverse complement strand
CGCGAAGTTCTTCTCGATCAGGCAGAGAGTTGCGTCAGCGTCAGTATCTGCCGTTCAGCCAAGTCCTGGAATCTGGCTAATGATTCGACGCAGAGCGGCGGGGCGGGCCTGCTGCCGATTCTGAGGAGTTCGTTCATGCCTTCACGGATCGTCCTTCGCCGCCAACAACTGACCAAGTACATGACCCTCGCCGGCATGACCCGACAGAAGGACCTTGCCGAGGCTGTCGGCATCAGCGAGGTGTCGATCTATCGCACCCTCGAGGGCCGCAACCCACCCGGCGGAAAGTTCATCGCCGGCCTCCTCGCAGCCTTCCCCGCACTCGACTTCAACGACCTCTTCGAGATCGTCACCCAGTAGCATGGACGACGAACGGGGTTCCCCCCTCTGCAAGCCGTTAAATGATCGGCCGTCAGAACGCGGAGGCAATGGGGCCCCGTTCGTTTGTTCTGGGAGGCTCGAGGCCGTCCGCGCTGCCGCGCGCCTGCGCCCCCACCGCGCGCCTGGGGCGGCCACTGAGCCTGAGCCTCCTCACGCACAAATGGGGATCTGCTCGAGGTAGAAGCGGATGTCATCCTCGAACCGGACATCCCACTCGTCGAGATACTCCACAACCATTGAACGAATGTCCGCCGGAAGGCACAGCCCCAACTTCGCCGTGTGACGGACCATGTAGTTGATCCCATCCTCAACCATGCCCATCCGCAGGTCTTCACCAGCGATCACAGAGACCATGCCAGGCAGGGAATCCTTAACCGCGGCATACAGCGCCTCCGCGCATTCCGTCACGAAGTCGGCCACCTCACACCTCCCAATCCAGCGCTGCGGACCGCCCTCTGTCTGGAGGGTATGAGTGCCCACGCTCCTCCGCAATCTCAACCTCGAGCTCCCAGGCCTCCTCAAAGATCCGCCCCAACCGCATCCGGACATAGGCCATGGTCTGACACTCGAGCAACCGCAGCTGGTCCGCTTCACGCAGCAACTCAGCGTTACGGTGCAACAGCGCGTTGTGCCGGACCGACAACGCCGGCAAGTCATCCCACTCAGGCAAAGCCTCACTCATCCTCGGGGTCCCCTTCAGTTGGCGGCAGTTCCGAACAGACCATGGACCAAACGGACGACAGAAATCACCCCGGAACCGCCGCCAACCCTGTGCACAAACCCGAAACCGGCCTGTTGATAGCGGCTCCCCGCCATGCCAGGCCTGCACCGCGACAGCGCGCTGACCTTGTAGATGCGCTCGATCAACGCCTTGTCGAACACGGCAGACCTTCTCCACTGCCATCGTTGTCGTCCTCGTCCGGGATGGTGTCGCCGAGCTTCGCGATGTCACCAACGACCCCGAACTTCGAGCGATCAAGACGATTCGAGACCATCGCCTTCATGACGGTGCTGACCACCGCCCGCCGAGCTGGCATGAAACCCGGCATGTTTTCAAAGGGGGACGGTGACCCAGCCCAAAACCCCTCAACCGTCCCCCTCCCTTATAGAGAGGGGGAGGGGGGGACGGTTGTTTGACCATGCCCCGGGCACGGTCGGGGGACGGTGGGGGACAGGGATGCGCTGTCAGACTGGCAGGGGAACGGCTTGGGGCTCGTCCGTGCCCCGCCACGTGACGTAGATCTGATTCGGGAGTGGGCTGCCCCACGTTGCGAGGAGCAGGAAGTCGACACCCTCGTTTGGGCGCACTACAGCGCCCTTTGGAAGCTGCCTGTGGATCGTCCCGATCGAGTCTTCGTCCACAGTTACATCATCAGCAACCGCGGTACCTACGTTCCTGAGAACGAAGCGATTCGCGGATGGATTCTCCACGCGCCACTCCACCTTCGACCCATTCAAGGCGCCTTCAGTGGCTGTCCGCGTACGCAATCCGTCGGACAATGCTCGCTCGGTGAGGCGGTTCGCTCGCTCTGCCGCCTCCGCCGACCGCACACCTGCCTCCGCTGACAAGCGCTCCCACCTGAGTGACTTCACCGAAAGCGTCGCAGAAACAAATGCCACCACCAGCGCCGTCACAGATGCCACCCATGTGGCGACATCTCCCCATTCCACGGAGCCCCACGCGATATCCCCGAGCCAGTCCATGGGAGGGGAATCTACAGCGCAACACACTGACCGAGCTGGGAGCCCATCCAGTGAGTGCGTCAGTGCGTTCTTCTATATACGCACTGACGCACTAACACACTGGAATGCGAGCGGGTTGACGCACTGCCAACGCACTGCAACGCGCTAACGCACTAGGGGATGACGAGGGAGAAGAGGAGGAGAAAAGGGATGCGACGTCGATCGGCCCCTGTTTGTATCGAGGTTTGTAGGAACGATGCGCACGCGTGAGCGATTCGGCACCTCGGGTCCGCAGTGGGTCCGCAGCACTGCCACTAACTGCCAACTCAGCTAGTTCTTGCCAACGCACAAAAGCCCAGCGTGATCGAGAGGCTCAGGCTTCTCGACTCGCTGGGCTGTGCTGGGACTTCATCCCGATTGTCGTTCGCATCGAAGAGGTCAGGGGTTCGATTCCCCTCAGCTCCACCAGTCGAAAGGCGCTTCTCCTTCGGGAGGAGCGCCTTTTGCGTTTCCACCTGTTCCGCCGAGGCGCGCCTCGGCGACAGGGTGTCGGACAGCTGTCCATGTCATTCATCAAAGAGACATTGCGCGCACATCGGATGTGATCTACTTCATGTCGCCTCAGCGGCCCGGGAGGTCATCGCCGTGCGACGGAGGGGCGCTGGTCACTACGAGAATCTGGACGACCTGGACGTCTTTCCGTGTCCGCGGTCTGCCGCAAAGAGGGGAAGTGTATGTCTGACAAGAGCATTCGTCGCGTGGTTGGTGGGGCGAGCGTTCTGGCCCTGTCGGCCGGGTTCGCCGCCACGGTTGGCGCGGGCGTCGCGGGGGCGGCCCCGGCGAGCGTGACGTGGGACGACGGTAGCGAGCGGATCACCCGCACGATCAGCGATGTGAACCCGGCCGAGGGGGACATCATCACCTCGACCACCCAGTTCGATCGGACCGGCGGCGTCGTCGAGTACATCTACGAGGTCAAGGACGTCCATCCGACCTGCCTGACGTACGTGGACGGCTCGGCCAAGGTGGACGGCTCGCCCCGCGGCCTGGACAGCCAGGGCGCTGACTTCGCGAAGGTCAAGGGCAGCAGCATCGAGTGGCCGCTCTACCCGCACATCAGCCCCAACCTGCGGACGTTCGAGTTCTCCTACAAGGTCGGCGCGAACTGCGACCGCAACGTCCCGCTGATGACGACGGTGCACTACGGCGGCTCCCTCGGTTCCGGCACCTACCAGAACAAGGGCCCCGCGGTTTCGGTCAAGATCAACACCTCCACCACCGCCCTGACCGCGCCGGCCGATGTACAGGTCGGGCAGTCGGTGCCGCTGAAGGCGACCGTGACCGGTGGCGCCGAGGGCAATCCCGTCGAGTTCTTCGACGGTGGGGCGAAGCTCGGCGAGGCCCCGCTGAACGGCGCGGGCGAGGCGACGTTCAACTGGACGCCGACCACCCGCGGCGCGCACGGACTGTCCGCGAAGTTCCTGGCGACCCCGCGGGCCGAGGGCTCGCAGTCGTCGGTGCAGACCGTGCAGGTCGCACAGGCCGATGCCGTGTCCTCCACCGTGCTCGCCCCGATCTCCGGCGCTGAGGTCGGTCGGTCCACCGTGCTGAGGGCGACCGTGTCGCCCGCGGGCGCAGGCGGCACCGTGGCATTCAAGGACGGCGCGGCGACCCTGGCCGACGTGCCGGTCGATGCCAACGGCGTGGCGATCTACACGTGGGTGCCGTCCACCGCGGGCAGCCACTCGATCGCCGCGACGTTCTCCGGGCGCTCCGGTGTCACGGGGTCGACGGCCAACGCGACTGTGACCGTGGCGGCGGCCCCGGCGGGCAACACCAACTCGACCACGGTGCTCACGCTCGGCGGCGCGCCCAAGGTCGGCGCGGCGCAGACGATCTCGGCGCAGGTCACTCCCGGTGACGCGGGTGGCACGGTGACGTTCAAGGACGGTGACATCGTCATCGGCACCGCGCAGGTGAACGCGGGCGGCCAGGCCAGCCTCTCGTGGACGCCCGCGAACGAGGGCCAGCGCGTCATCACAGCCGAGTACTCCGGTGCGGGCACCGTGAACGCCTCCGCCGATCAGGAGTCCGTGGTCGTCACGGGCACCGGCGGTGGCACCCCCGGTGGCGCGGGCAGCCTCGGATCGATCTTCGGATCCTGATCGAGTTCCGCCGGGGCGTACCCGGCTGAGCGACTGAACACCCGGATGTGGCCCCCGACGATTCGTCGTCGGGGGCCACATCCGGGTGTGGAGTGCCAGTCGTTTCGCCCTTCTCAGGCCCGGTACATCCTGCGGATCAGCTTGATCGACCGCGTGGTGTAGGGCGGGTAGGCGAACCGGAAATCGGGCCTGAACGGCTTGAGTAGCACGGCCTTTCGGTGGCTGAGCGCTTCGAATCCCCACCTGCCGTGGTACCGCCCCATGCCGCTGGCGCCGACGCCGCCGAACGGGAGATCGGGCGCGACGAGGTGGACCATGAGGTGATTTACCACAGCTCCTCCGGAGCTGATCTCGGACAGCGCACTTCGGCGAGTGTGCGCCGACCTCGTGAAGACATAGGCTGCCAGTGGCTTGGGTCGCGCGTTGACGAAGGCGATCGCCTCGTCCAGCGAGTCGACGGCGAGCACCGGGAGTATCGGTCCGAAGATCTCCTCCCGCATGATCGGGTCCTCGGGACTCGGGTCCACCAGCACGGTGGGCTCGACTGTCAGTGTGGCGCGATCGGAACCGCCGCCGAGCGCGACCGTGGCCTCGGTACTCGCGAGGTACCCGGCCAGCCTGTCGAACTGGCGCTCGTTGATGATGCGCATGCCCCGCGCAGATTCCGCCGACTGTAACTCGTTGAGGCTGTCGACAATTCGATCGACCAGTTCGTTCCGAACGGCTCGCTCGACGAGGACGTAGTCCGCCGCGATGCAGGACTGGCCGGAGTTGAGTACCTTCGTCCAGGCGATGCGGCGGGCGGTGACGGCGAGGTCCGCGTCCCGCATGACGATCGCCGGGCTCTTGCCGCCGAGTTCGAGGGTCACCGGGGTCAGGTGTGGCGCGGCCCCGGCGAGGATTTTCCTGCCGATCTCGGTGCCGCCTGTGAAGAACACGTGATCGAAGGCCTGTGCCAGCAGGGTCTGGGTGGTGTGGCTGTCACCTTCGACCACGGCGACGGCCTCGGAGTCGAGGTACTCGGGTAGCAGTCGGGCCAGCAGCCGAGACGTCGCCGGGGTCAGCTCCGAAGGCTTGACGACGGCGCAGTTCCCCGCCGACACGGCGGCGACCAGCGGTGCCAGGGTGACCGTCAGCGGAACGTTCCAGGCCCCGATGACGAGCACCACGCCGAGCGGCTCGTACTGCACCCAGCCAAGAGCCGGCATCAGGTGCAGCGGCAGCGGTCGCGGCCGGCTGCGCATCCACCGGCGGACCCGTTTGCGTGCGTGGGCAGCCTCGAGCTTGGCGTCGAGGATGTCCATCAACCAGGACTCGAAGGCGCCGCGCCCGAGATCCTCGGCGAGGGCGCGGGCGATCTCGCCCTCACGCTCGTCCAGCAGCCGCTCGATGCCGCGGAGTTGCTCGATGCGCCACGTCGCGGGCCTGGTGCGGCCGGTGGCGTACGTCTTGCGTAGCGCGGCGACCACCTCGGGAATGGCGACGGGCGATGTGGTGGTCGTGGGTACCGCGTTCAGGTCGGTCTTCATGGCTGCCTCTCGTCATGCGAAGAAGGCCGAACTCGCCACGTCGGTCGATCTGGAGGGCGGGCGGGTCGGGGAAGCCGCGGACGAGGCCAGTGCGGACTGCGCGGGAGCCGGTGGTCTCCACGCTGGTCATTGAGGTGCCCGCACGAGCCGTTGCGCGGTTCGTGTGTGTGCGACTTCGCGAATGTCCTCGCGACCGATCCACCGGGGCGCGAGGCCCCCGAATACATGTGATCAACATTCGTCGCGCTCGGCGTGGGCGTCAAGGCTCGGGCACGGCCATGTGCCGGATTCGGCACTGGCCTCGAGTCGCCGAGCCGGGCACACTTGGTGATATGGATCACAGGATGACCGACAACGAATTGCGTAAGGCGATCAGGACGTTGCGGGATCGCGCGGACGAGGCTCGCCGCCATGGGGATCCGGAGGATGCCGACAGCATCGAGAAGACGATCCGGGACTACCAGGACGAGATGTCCACCAGGCTGTGACGCCTGTGACGGGCGGGACGCGCGTGCCGTAGCTGCGCAGATGCGTTCCGTTGGAGCGCCCGCTCGCGGCGGCTCCGCACCGTGCGCGACCGGGTCGCGATGACTTACACAACCGTCCATTTTCTTATGCCAAAACGACGTCGGGCGCGGGACCGGCGTGGTCTACTTCTGCTCGATTCTGTGCACGCCGACGGCTCCGCTGCGGGTGAGTCGGATTCCGTGACGACACAACAGGGCAACCCAACACGTGTGGGCGCCCTCGTCTTTGGGAGGAAATGCATGTCGGGGAGGTCTGTGCGCCGCACCATCGCGATGGCTGGCGCGTTCGCGGTCACCGCGGGGTTCGCGGTGACGCTGGGGGCGGGAGGCGCGAGCGCCGCGCCCGCGACGATCACATGGGCGGACGGGGGTAAGAACTTCACCCGCACGATCAGCAACGTCGCACCGGCCGAGGGCGAGGTGGTCACGGTGTCCACCACGATCGCCGGAACCGACACGATCAACTTTTTCGAGGATCACCGCAACGCCTGCCTGACCTACAAGAAGGACTCGGCGAAGGTTGCCGGTCTCCCGGTGCCGCTGGCGAGCAACGGCGCGGGTCTGCTTCGGGTTGCGGGCAGCTGGGACGCCTCCACCTCGCCGACCTTCGAGTTCCAGTACGTGATCGGGGCCAACTGCGCCAGGGAGGTGGCGCTGAACACCGGTCTCAAGTACGGCGCCGTCGCGTCCTCGGGGGAGAACCTCACCCTCGGTCCGGCGTACGTGGTGACCAAGAACGTCAGCACCACCGTGCTCGAGCCGGTCGGCCCGCTCAAGGCGGGGGTCGAGTCGACGCTGAAGTCCAAGGTGCTCGGCGGCCGCGCTGGTGACCTCGTGAAGATCTTCTCCGGCACGAACGAAATCGGCTCGGCGGCGCTTGACGCGACCGGTGCGGCCTCTTTCAAGTGGAAGCCTGCCGCCAACCAGGCCGGCCCGCACGACCTGACCGCGAAGTTCCTCGCCACGCCGTTCGCGGCCGAGTCGGTCTCCGCCGTGCAGTCGGTCACCGTCGACCCGGGCGATCAGACCACTCAGACGACCCTCGTCATGCCGAGCTCGTCCCCCATCAACGTCGACGTGATCATCGAGGCCCAGGTCTCTCCGTTCCCCGGCGCGGGCACGATCACGTTCAAGAACGGCATCACCGTGCTGGGGACCGCCCCGGTCGGCGCCGACGGCAAGGCAAGCGTGACCCAGAACTTCACGGTGCCCGGCAACAAGACGATCACCGCGGTGTTCTCCGGTGCCCCCGGCTTCACCGGCTCCACCTCAACGGCCCAGACCCTGAACATCACGGATCCGGGTGCGGCCGACGTCGCGACCACGACCACTCTGAATGTCCCGGCGATCGCGCAGAAGGGTGTCTACGTGTTCCTGCGGGCCAACGTCGCACCGCGGGCGAACGGCGGAACCGTCCAGTTCTTCAGCGGCGCAGAGCCGCTCGGCAACCCCGCGACGGTCAAGGACGGGCAGGCCAGCGTGAGCTACCTGTTCACCGTCAGCGGCGTGCGTGACGTGCGCGCGGTGTACTCCGGTGCGCCGGGCTACCTCGGCTCGGAGGCGTCCACGACGGTCACCGTCCAGGACGAGCCGGTTCCCGGTGGCGGGGGCGGCAGCTCCCTGCCGGCCTTCGGTTCCTGATCGCTGACAGCTGATGGCGCCCCGCCCCGGATCTCCCTGGGCGGGGCGCCGTTGTCGTTAGACTCCGCCTGAGCGACCGGACGACGTTTAGGGAAGGGCATCGTGAAGGACCTGCGGGGGAAGAAGTGCCTGATCACCGGGGCCGGTAGCGGGATCGGCCGGGCGACGGCCCTGGCGTCGGCGGCGGAGGGCGCCGAGCTGTTCCTCACCGACATCAACGAGGTCGGCCTGGCCGAGACGGTGGCCATGGCCGGGAGCGCCGTGACCGCCTCGAAGGCGCTGGACGTGTCCGATTACGACGCCGTCACCGCGTGGGCGACGGAGATCGACGGTGCGCACGGCGCCATGGACGTGGTGATGAACGTGGCGGGCATCTCCGCCTGGGGCACCGTGGAGAACCTCGAGCACCGGCACTGGAAGTCGATGGTCGACGTCAACCTGATGGGGCCCATCCACATCATCGAGAACTTCGTGCCGCCGATGGTGCGGGCGGGACGAGGAGGCCACCTGGTCAACGTCTCCTCTGCTGCGGGCCTGCTCGCGTTGCCGTGGCACGCGGCATACAGTGCCAGCAAGTTCGGCCTCCGCGGCGTCTCCGAGGTACTTCGCTTCGACCTCAAGCGGCACGGCATCGGCGTCAGCCTCGTGGTGCCGGGGGGAGTGAAGACCCCGCTGGTCGGAACCGTGCAGATCGCCGGGGTGGACCGCGACGATCCGCGGATCCGAAAGCTGGTGCACCGCTTCGAGAAGCGTGCGGTCTCACCGGAGAAGGTCGCGGAGTGCATCGTCCGCGGCATCAAGAAGAACCGCTATCTGGTCTACACCTCGAACGACATCCGGTTCGGCTACTGGTGGGCCCGCAAGTTCGCGCCGCCGTACGAGTTCGTGATGCAGAAGGCCAACGACCAGTTCAGCAAGCTCCTGCCGCGGGCCTGATCCGACGGTCCTCGAGGGTGGGTCGCGGTGACCCTTGGGTGCCTATCAGGGGTGCGGGTGGTGCCGGAGGCTGGGTGTAGCAGCCCAGCAGCTCACCGAAACCCCTGGAGGCACCCCATCATCCGCAACATCACTCCCCGCAACACGCTCGCGGCACTCGCCGTGGCCGGATTCTCGCTAGCCGGAATCGCCACCCTGTCGGCGTGTGGCGAGAGCACCGTCGGCACGCCCGTGCCAGGCCATGGCCAGAGCGCGCCGCCGCAGGTGGAGAGGGAAGATGTGGTGAATCACGACGGTGGGCAGGCCGGCCCGGTCGACCCCGGTCCCCAGGATGGTGGCGCAGGGAACCCGGGTTCCTACAGCGCTGATCCGGGCCCCGTCATTGCTCCGCAGGCCGCGCCGCCGGCCCCGCATCCCGTGCAGCAGCCGGTCGTCGAGCAGCCGGTGGTCGTGCCGCCGGTGGTCGAACCGCCCGTCGTCGAACCGCCGCACGGTCCCAAGGGCCCGTTCGAGGGTCCGGGCAAGGTCGGCGATTCGGATGTTCTCGATCCCGGACAGGCTGAGCCCCCTGCCGGCCCGAAGGGCCCCTTCGAGGGCCCCGGTCATGTCGATTCCGGTGTTCTCGATCCGGGCCAGGCCGCGCCCCCGGTCGGTCCGAAGCAACCGCTCCCCGGTGGTCCCGGCGGACCGGTCATCGGCCCCTGAGATCCGAGGGGTCAGGTCAACGTGCTTGCGCAGTAGATGAGCCCCGCCGACGCGGGGCTCATTCACGTGCAGGCGCTCCGAGCGCGGCTACGCGGGCACGGTCGCCTTCGACAGGGCCCCGCTGTGCATCTCGTAGACACCGTCGACCAGATCGAGCTGGCTGAGGTCGTGGGTGACCATCACGATCGCCACGTCGCGCTCGTGGCTGAGCGTGGCCAGCAGTTCGACGATCTCGCGGCTGCGGTCCTCGTCCAGCGCCGAGGTCGGCTCGTCGACGAGTAGCACCGACGGGTCGTTCATCAGGCTGCGCGCGATCGCGACCCGCTGCCGTTGTCCGCCGGAGAGCTGGTGCGGTCGCCGGTCCAGCTGCTTCTCGAGCCCCAGAGTGGACAGCAGGTCCCTTGCCCTTGCGCGCTGGCCGCGAACGCTGCCGCCGCCCAGATGGGTGATCATCAACAGCTGCTCCGTTGCGGTCAGCGAGGCCATCAGGTTCGCCTGCTGGAAGACGAATCCGAGCTGCTGGCGGCGCACGGTGGTGCGGGCCGTCCTGTCCAGGCCGGTGACGTCGGTGCCGTCGATGGTGACCGTGCCCGAGTCGGGGGTGATCAGCAGGCCTGCGACGGCGAGCAGGCTGGATTTTCCCGAGCCGGACGGTCCGGTGATCGCGGCGAGTTCGCCGCGCTCGACCGTGAGGGACACGTCGTCGAGGGCGCGGAGCCGGGTGTCGCCGTCGGGATAGGTGAGGACCGTGTTCTGCAGGGTGATGCTCATGGATACTCCTGGAGGCGTGGGGTTTACGTGTGGCGGCGGTGCCGTCGGCGGTTACCTGGCTGCGCCGAGCGCGGTCAGCGGGTCGACCTTCACGATGCGGGTCAGCGCCGCCGCGGCGCCGAGCATGCCCAGCGCGATCAGCGCGAAGAACGGGACGAGGGTGCCGGTCACCGTGAGGGTGAACGGGACCGCCGACGCGGCCACCGAGCCGAGCCCGATCGCGGCGAGGGTGCCGAGTCCCGCGCCGAGGGTGAGCACGATCAGCCCCTGGCCGAGTGCGTCGACGAGCAGGTACCGGGTGGAGGCGCCGATGGCCTTGAGAACCGCCAGATCCTGACCGCGCTGGATGGTCCAGATGGTGAAGAAGGCGCCGACGACCAACGCGCTGATCGCCAGCAGCATGCCCTGCATCAGCAGCAGTGAGCCGCGCTCGGAGGAGTAGGCGCCGATCGCGTTGAGTGCGCCCTTCTCGTCGGTGATGGCGGTACCGGTTGCGGATTCGGCGGCCGCCGAGTCGAAGCCGGCGGAGGTGCGCAGCGCGATCGTCGTGCCCTCGCTGTCGCCTGCGGTCGGCAGCTGGCGCCAGTCCGACAGGTCGAGCCACACCACCGACTGGTGGCTGTAGTACGAGTCGTCGACGAGCGTGCCGATAGTGAGCGGGTGCCCGGCGATGTCGACGGTAGTGCCGACGGCCCAGCCGTTGTCGTCCGCGAGTTCGCGGTCGACGGCGATCTCGCCTGCGTGCAGCGGGACGGGCGCGGCGAAGGAGTCGCCCGCGACGCCGAAGCCGCTGGCGCTGACATCTCGACCGTCGGCGGTGATCCGGATGGGCGCGATGCCGAGGATCGAGGCCTCGTCCACACCGGGGGTCGAGGCGAGCTGTGCCCGCTGGGCCTCGGTGACCTGGGAGTCGGTGAACGCGACTTTCTGCCCCTCGGCGGGCGCGCCGAACGCGAACCGGTCCGCGCCCACGTTCTGGATCGCCGCGATCGACTGATTCCCGAGTCCAGCCGTGAGGCCGGAGAGCATCACGACCATCAGCGAGATGAGGAACAGGACCGCGCTCATGAGAGCGAAGCGGCCCTTGGCGAATCTGAGGTCACGGATACTGAGGAACATGGCTTCCAGCCTCGCGAATGTGGTCCGGTCCGGCATCGCGCAACGGATGGGTGCCCGGGTCAATCGAAAGTTGGACATCGCCGATCGCGGCCGGTCGGAGCCCCTTGGTGGTGTTAGCGTGGATGAAATGCTGTTGCCCGAGTACCGCCACGCCCGTGGCACGACGCCGGTGCTGCGCATCATGCAGTTCGGCGCGCACGGGCTCTTCCTCGTCCTCCTCGCCGTCGGGACCGCACGGGCGGCCGTCGATGAGCCGAATCCGCTGCCCGCATTCGTGCTCGCCGCGGCGGTGCTGGTCTGGTATCTGCTCGGGGTGTGGTTCGCCCGTCGCGCCGCAGAGGCAACGGGCCGCGACTGGTACGGCCCGCTGTGGCTGGGAGTCCTGGTGCTCGGCTGGCTCGGCCTGTCCCTGCTCGCCGCCGGCTTTGTCTGGGTGGCGTTCCCGCTCTTCTTCCTGTGCTTCCATCTGCTCTCGACCAGGGTGGCGCTGGCGGCGACGGTGGCCATCACCGCTGTCGTCATCGCCGCCACGCTCTGGCATGGCAGCAGCAACACCGTCGCGTCCTTCCTCGGTCCGATCTTCGGTGCGACCGCCGCCGCGGGGATGGCGCTGATCTACCAGCAGTTGCTGCGCGACACCCAGCAACGCCAGCGCCTGTTGGACGAGCTGACCCGATCCCATGACGAATTGCTCAGCGCGCAAGACGAACTGGCGGCGCTGCAGCGCGAGGCAGGAGCCGTGGCCGAGCGGGCGCGGCTGGCAAGGGACATCCATGACACCCTTGCACAGGGCTTCTCGTCCATCGTGCTGTTGGCGCGCGCGGGTCAGCGCGGCGATGACCCCAAGGCGGTTCTCGCGCAGATCGCGGAGACTGCCCAGGACAATCTCGGCGAGGCCAGGCGGGTGGTCGGGGCACTGACGCCGTCGGCGCTCGAGGACGCCTCGCTGGAGTCCGCGCTCGGCCGCCAGTTGGCGCAGCTGGGCACACACACCGGGATCGCAGGCCTGCTGCATGTCGAGGGGGATCCGCTGCCCCTGCCGATGGACTTCGACGTGGCGCTGTTGCGGGTCGCGCAGAGCGCGCTGGCCAACGTCCGGCTGCATTCGCAGGCCGAGAACGTCCGGGTGACGCTGAGCTACGACCAGGACGAGGTGCGCCTCGATGTGGTGGACGACGGGGTGGGGTTCGATCCCGCCTCCGTGGTCGACCCGGCCTCGTTCGGACTGCGCGCGATGCGTGACCGGCTCGAGACGCTGGGTGGCTCGCTGGTCGTCGAATCGGCGCCGGGCGACGGAACTGCCTTGGCGGCAACGCTTCCCGTATCGGGAGCGCAGTCGTGACCGGCCAGCGGCTGCGGCTGCTGCTGGTCGACGATCATCCGGTGGTCAGGGCGGGGTTGCGCGCCCTGCTGTCCTCGCACGAGGGCCTTGACGTGGTGGCGGAGGCGGCCTCGGGCGAGCAGGCGCTCGAGTTGGTCGAGACCACCCGACCGGACGTGGTGCTGATGGACCTGCGACTCGGTGCGGGCATGGACGGCGCGCAGTCGACCGAGGCGATCATGGCCCGACCCGATCCGCCCCGGGTGGTGGTGCTCACCACCTATGACACTGATGCCGACATCCTGCGCGCGGTCGAGGCCGGCGCGGCAGGCTACCTGCTCAAGGACAGCGATCCGCAGGTGCTGCTGGACGCGGTGTGGGCCGCGTCCAGGGGCGAGACGGTACTCAATCCGGATGTGGCGCAACGGCTGTACCGCCGGATCCGCGAGCCCCGGGTCGACCTGAGCGCTCGCGAGACGGAGATCGTCCGGCTGGTGGCGGACGGGTTGTCCAACCGGGCCATCGCCAAGCAGCTGTTCGTCACCGAGGCGACCGTGAAGTCGCATCTGGTGCATGTGTTCTCGAAGCTCGGCGTGGACAGCAGGACGGCAGCGGTGGCCGCGGCGCGCGAGCGCGGCCTGCTGCGCTGAGGCCGGGTGTGCCGAGCTCGGGCGATCAGCGGCGGAGTCGAACGTCCAGCACCCGGGCGCCGGGGCCCGCGGTGGCGAGCCTGTCGTGTGGGTTGGCCAGCGCGCAGCTGTTCATGGACAGGCACCCGCAGCCGATGCAGCCGGTGAGGTTGTCCCGGAGCCGGGTGAGTTGCTCGATGCGCCGGTCCAGGTCGGCGTGCCAGCTCGTCGAGAGCCGCTCCCAGTCGGCCCGGGTCGGGGTCCGTCCCTCGGGCAGGGTGTCGAGCGCCTCCCTGATCTCCGCGAGCGGGATGCCGACCTGCTGGGAGATCCGGATGAAGGCCACCCGGCGCAAGGTGTCGCGCGCATACCGGCGCTGGTTCCCGCTGGTCCGTCGGCTCTCGATGAGCCCCTCGCGCTCGTAGAAGTGCAACGCGGACACCGCCACCCCGCTGCGCTCGGACAGCTGTCCCGGGGTGAGTTCCTTGGCCTTCCAGTCCGGCATCTCCACCGGCGCCTCCCGTCGTAGACCTCGACCATAGTTGAGGGAATCCGCTCGGCGACCGAACCCCTGGCGGTGGTTCGGCAGACGAAGCCCTCGCGGCGCGGCCGGTCGCGAACTACCGTCTAGCCATGGAGCGCAGCGTCGTGGGCAACGAGGGGCCGTCCGTGCTGGGGGCCAACTCCGAGGTGGGCACCCTGCGTACCGTGCTGCTGCACCGCCCCGGCGACGAGCTCAAGCGGCTGACCCCACGCAACAACGACCAACTGCTCTTCGACGGGCTGCCGTGGGTGGACCGGGCACAGGAGGAGCACGATGCGTTCGCCGCGCTGCTGCGCTCGCGCGGGGTCGAGGTGTTGCTGCTGTCCGAGGTGCTCACCGAAACCCTGACGGTGAGTGGGGCAGCCCGCATGCAGGGCATCTCGGCGGCCGTCGATCCCCGCCGGCTCGGGCACCCGCTCGCCCAGGAACTCGCCGCGCACCTGCGGACCGTCGAGCCAGCGGCCCTGGCCACCATCCTGACCGCGGGCATGACCTTCGACGAGCTCCCGCTCGGGCCGGGCGGCGCATCGCTGGTGCGACGGATGCACCATGGCGGTGACTTCGTGATCGAGCCGCTACCGAACCTGCTGTTCACCAGGGACTCCTCGTTCTGGATCGGGGACCGGGTCGCGATCACCGCGCTGGCCCTGCCCGCCCGGGTGCGCGAGGCCTCGCTGACCGACCTGATCTATGCGCACCACCCGCGCTTCCTCGGGGTGCGGCGGGCCTATGAGTCGCACACCGCGCCGGTCGAGGGTGGCGACGTGTTGCTGCTCGCGCCGGGCGTGGTGGCCGTCGGAGTGGGGGAGCGGACCACCCCGGCCGGGGCGGAGGCGTTGGCGCGCAGTGTTTTCGAGGACGGCCTCGCGCACTCGGTGTTGGTGGTCCCGATCGCCCAGGCGCGAGCGTCGATGCATCTGGACACGGTGTGCACGATGGTCGACGTCGACGCGGTGGTGATGTACCCCGCCATTCAGGACAGTCTGTCCGCGTTCACCATTCACCGTGAGGACGTCGGGGTGAGCATTCGCGGTGCCCAGCCGTTCCTGAAGGCAGCGGCCGAGGCGATGGGCATCGGCAAGCTCAGGGTGATCGACACCGGACTCGACAACGTCACGGCCGAGCGCGAGCAATGGGACGACGGTAACAACACCCTCGCCCTCGAGCCGGGGGTGGTCGTCGCCTACGAGCGGAACGTCGTGACCAACTCGCGGCTCGAGGCATCGGGCATCGAGGTGCTGCGCATCTCCGGGTCCGAGCTCGGCTCCGGCCGGGGCGGCCCGCGGTGCATGTCCTGCCCGGTGTCGCGCGATCTGCTCTGACCGCCAAAGGTTTGGTGCGGCAGGCGAAACCGTTGCCGTCGACCCGGTGATGTGACTCGCGTCACCTATGTGTGATTCGGCATGTGATCGCTCCGATGGTGGCTACCTTCCCAGTTGGACAATTGTCCAACTGACTTAGTGAGCGGAAGGAAGTTATGCGCAAGCTGGTTTCGATGTCCATCGCATCCGTTGCGGTCGCCGGAGGCGTTCTCGCGGGCGCGGGCGTCGCCTTTGCGGGCACCCCGGTGATCACCCATGACGGCGGGTTCCAGGTGGGTACCGCTGGGCTCGCGCCTGGCACCTACGAGTCGACGGGCCCGACCACCCTCGGTGCGCCCTGCACGTGGACGCGGCTCGCGCTCACGAACGGGCAGCCGACGGTCGTCGAGTACATGCAGACCAACAGCCCGTCGACCGTCACGCTGCAGGCCACCGACAGCACCTTCATCACCTACAACTGTGGCGTCTGGACGCCGGAGGCGGCCGCGGTGCCGGAGACCCCGGTCGTGACGGAGCCGGAGCCGGTTGACACCGAGGAAGAGGAGGCGTCGGGCTCGCTCGATCTCGGATCGGTCGACTTCGGCTCGGTCGATTTCGGGTCGCTGGGATCGTAGGGATCCCGACTGTGAACGCAGCACGGCCCCGTCGGCGCGAGCCGGCGGGGCCGTGTTCGGATCGGACGGACTACAGGATCGTGGAGACCCGCTCGGCGGGCCGGGCGAGCACGGTGCCCTTGGCCGTCACCACGATGGGTCGCTCGATGAGGATCGGGTTCTCCACCATCGCCTCGAGCAGTTCGTCCTCGCTCGCCTCGGCCAGGCCGAGTTCCTTGTAGAGGGCTTCCTTCTTGCGGATCGCCTCGCTCGGCTTCAGTCCGGCGTCGTCGAGGAGCTTGCGCAGTCCGTCGCGCGAGGGCGGCGTCTCCAGGTACTTCACGATGGTCGGCTCGATGCCGGCCTCCTCGATCAGCTTCAGAACGGTGCGCGAGGTGCTGCAGCGCTGGTTGTGGTAGATAGTCGCGTCGGCCATGACGGTCATTGTCCCGGAACCGCTCACCGGGTTTCCAGTGACCGGCGCATCCGGGCGGCGTCCGCCGCGATCGTTCTGGTGGCCACGTAGATGAAGACGGCCGTGAGGACCAGCATCAGTGGGACGAGGTACATCGCCGAGTTCAGCCCCTCGCCTGCGAACTGCTTCAGCGTGCCGGTGCCTGCCTCGTCGAGGGCCCGCTGGGCGAACCAGTCGGAGATGGCGCCGACCACGACCGGGCCCGAGAATCCGCCGAGCAGGTACATTGCCGCGAAGAACAGCGCGGTTGCGGTGGCGCGCAGTCGAGGGACCACCACGTCGTGGATGGCCGGGTAGACGCTGATGTAGAAGCCATAGGCGAGCAGCCAGCCGGCGGCGAAGAGGGCGGTGAAGGCCACGACGCTCCCGCCGTTCTGCATCAGCGCGAGCGCGGTGAGCGGCGCGGCCGCCGCGCAGCTGACGACGCCGATCGTGAGCCGCGCGTTCGGCGACTTGGTCGACGCACGGTCCGCCAGCCGCGCGCCCGCCAGCAGGCCGATCAGTCCGGTCAACCCGACGATGATCCCGGTGACCGCGGCGGCGGGTGTCAGCTTCAGTTCGTACTGGCGCATCAGCAGCGGCACCACGAACGAGTTCACCGCGTACGCGGCGAAGTTGAAGGTCAGCCCCGCGAGGATCAACCAGCGCAGGGTCGGGATCGACAGCAGCCTGCGGATCGGCCGGGTGATCGGGGCGTCGTCGGTGAGCACGGTCCCGGCGCCTGCGGCGGTGTGCTCGGAGCCGCCGCGCTCGGGGTCGCGCATCCGGAACATGACAAGGGCGAGCAGCACACCGGGCACGGCCGCCACGAAGAACGGTGCCCGCCACGATCCGAAGGCCTCGGTGATCTTGCCGACGGTGAAGTACGCCAGCATGAGCCCGACCGGGAGCCCGAGCATGAAGACGCCGAGGGCCCGCGAGCGTCGCTCCGCCGGATACATGTCGCCGATCATCGAATTCGCGGCGGGGGTGAAGCTGGCCTCGCCGACGCCGACACCGAGCCGGGCCAGGATGAAGAGCATGTAGTTGCCCGCGGCACCGGTCGCCGCGGTCAGGCCGCTCCACAACAGCAGCCCGGCGCCGATGATCTTCGGCCGGTCACCGCGGTCCGCGAGTCGGCCGAGCGGCAGTCCCGCCACCGCGTACACCAACGTGAACGCCGACATGATGAGGCCGAGTTGCAGGTCGCTGAGCGAGAACTCGGCCTTGATGGGTTCGGCGACCACCGACGGGATCGCGCGGTCGAAGAAGTTGACCAGATTCGCCAGGAACAGGGCGATCAGCGCCCCGCTGACGACCTTGGTCGTGGCTGCGGGCAGCGCCGATGGCGCAACCGAGGGTTCGTGCACGGACATGGGGCCTCGCTGGTTCGGTGAGGGGAGGACGGAAGGTGCACTGCCGCAGGCGGTGCGGTGCGGTGTGGTGAGGTGCTCAGCGCAGCTCGTCGGCGACCTGTGCGCCGATCGCCTGCATGCCGAGCACCGTCGGGTGCAGGGGCACCGCGGGCTCCGCAGGGACCAGGCCCGCATAGTGGGCCTGGTCGGGGGCCGCGCAGATGTCGTGACCGGAGGTGGCCTGCCTGATGTCGATGAATCGGATGTCGCGCCTGGCCGCCTCGGCCGACATGGCCTCGTTCGCATCGGCCATCACGCTCTGCAGGTAGTCGGCATCCTGCGGCCAGATCGGCTGCTGCGCAGGGCATCCGCCGGGCCGGAGATAGGTTCCGTAGCCGACCACCGCGATCTCCGCGTGGGGTGCGCGCTCGCGGACCTTGTCGAGCATCGCCCCCCAGGTCGGTGCCCAGTCGCGGATCAGGTCCCGCTGCTGGTTGCGTCCACCCGCGGTGAACTTGTCGCGGCAGGACGTGCCCGTCGGTTGCGGCAGCGGGTTGGTGCAGCTGAGGGCGGTGCTGAAGAGATTGAAGTCGTTGGCTCCGATGGTGACCGTGACGAGGTCGGTGTCGGGACTCAGTGCATCGAGCTGCGGGGGCACGGCTCCGGCGAAGGTGCCCTGCCTGGTATCGGTGATGTGAGCCGTCCTGGCGGACGAGCAGGTGACGTCGGTGAGGGTGGCGCCGAGGGCCGCGGCGACCACCGCGGGGTAGTTGTCCCGCGACCGTAGGCATCCGGGCGCGCTCATGTCCTGGTCGGGGAGCAGCGGCCCGGCGGCGGCGGAGTCGCCGAGCGCGACGTAGTCGATCGCGCCGGGTTGCAGCGGCGCGGCGCCCGCGTTGCCCGCGGCCGCGGCGGCCAGCAGACACAGGGTGGCGGCGGCCGTGGCTCCCGACCGGGTGGCGCGGCGAATCATGTTGGTCACCGAGACTCCTTCTCTCATATCCCGCCCCCGTGCGATGCGTCCTTTGTGCATCCGAGAGTGGCGTGGATTACATACTGATCGGAAAACTCCTGGTCGGGGTTGTAGATTGCGATCAACTATTCGGAGGTTTTTGTGTCAGGAATCAAAACCGACCCGGACGGGCCCATCGCGATCGGCGGTCGGTCGCTGGCGGACCAGCTGGCCCAACGGACGCACGCGCTGGTCGCGGAGACGGTGCACGCGGTGTGGACCGAAGTCCCCTTCTATCGCTCGCTGCCGGAGGAGGCCATCCGCAACGACGTCACCGCCATCGTGCGGCGGAACCTGGAGCTGTTCATCGCGATGCTGCGGACCGCGCGTGAGCCGACCCAGGGGGAGGTGGCGGAGCTGCGGGAGTCGGCAGCCCGCCGTGCGGAGGAGCTGGTGCCGCTCGCCGAGGTCCTGCACGCGTACCACCTCGGGATCCAGCACTGGTGGGCGGCGATCTCCGAGCTGGCCACCGACGGGGACGGCCCGGCCCTGGCGCGGGCCGGGCGGCAGCTGCACACCTACCTGCTGGCCGCCACGTCCGCGGTCGTGGCCGGATACGGGTCGGATCACGGGCCGGCGGGGGAGGACGACGCCGCCAGGCGCGCCCTGCTGATGGCGTTGTCCGCGGGTGCCGACCCGGCGGGGACCGCGGATCGGGTCGGATTGACGCTCGCCCGGCTCTACTGGGTGGTCGCGATCCACGTCGGCCCGCACCCCGACGAATCAGCGGCGGAGGTGGACACCGCGGTGGCCGAGCGACGCAAGGTGCGGCGGCTGCAGCGCGAACTCGACAGCGTCGGCCGGGACAAGGCACTGTGCGCGGTGACCAGTAGCGGCGGGACGGCGCTGATCCCCATCGTCGACTCCGATCCCGCCGAGGGCAACTGGGAGGGCAGCCCGCAGTACGCGCAGCTACGGCGCAATCTGCTCGATCTCGAGCGGGCGATCGGCGCCGCGGTCGTCGTCGCGGTGTCCGCCGCGGCGGACACCCGGGTGCCGGGCGCGTTGCAGGAGGCGCGTGAGGTGCTCGAGGTGGCGCGATGCCACGGGCATCGCAGCGGGCTCTTCCGGCTGCGGGACGTCCCGGTCGAGTATCAGCTGACCAGGCCGAGCGCCGCGCACGCGGTGCTGGCGAATCTGTTGTCCCCGTTGGATGCCCACGAGCCGATCCTGCGCACCCTCGAGGCGTTCGTGGACGCCGGCTACGACCGGACGGCCGCGGCCGCGGCCCTGCACGTCCATCCGAACACGGTGCTCTACCGGCTCCGCAAGCTCGCGACGCTGACCGGGCTGGACGTGTCGTCGCCGCGAGATCTGGTCCGCGTCACCGCGGCGCTCGCGGCGAGGCGCTCGGGCGCCGCGGCGACCTGAACGCCAGTCGTTGTCGCATTCGGCGGCGCGACCGGGCGCCGGTGCGTTTGTATGTCGGCATGGACCTGCAGACGATCTCCGACCGCATCGAGATACAGGATCTGTTCACCCGCTACGCGCACGCGGTGGACAGCAAGGACTGGGCTCTCTATCGCACCGTGTTCACCCCGGACGCGCACATCGACTACTCCACCGCGGGCGGGCCGAGCGGCGACCTCGAGTTCGTCGTGTCGCAGCTGGCCACGATGCTCGACCTCTTCGCGCAGACGCAGCATTTCGTCTCGAACATCGACGTGGATCTCGACGGTGACCTGGCCCGGGTCCGGGCGATGTTCTTCAATCCGATGGTCGTCAAGAAGGACAGGCAGTTCTTCTGCGGCGGTTGGTACAACCACGAGCTCGTCCGCACGCCCGAGGGCTGGCGCAGTCGCAGCCTGGTCGAGGAGTCGGCCTGGTTCGACGGTGTTGCGGAGGCGTTCGCGGACTGACCGCGGCGTCGCGGGGTTAGCCTCGATCATGCGCATCGACATCGACCCACACTCGTCCACGGCGCCGTACGAGCAGCTGCGGCTGCAGATCCTCGATCTCGTCCGGCGAGGCGAGCTGATCGCGGGCACCAAGCTGCCGACTGTGCGGGCGCTCGCTGAGGAGTTGGGGCTCGCGGCGAACACCGTGGCCCGGGCGTATCGAGAGCTCGAACAGCTGGGGGCGATCGAGACGAGGGGGCGGCTGGGGTCCTTCGTTGCCGCGGTCGGAGACGCCTCGATGGCCGCAGCGCAGCGCGCCGCAACCGACTACGTCGCCACCGTCCGAGGGCTCGGCCTCGGCGACGAGACCGCCGAGAAGTTGTTCAAGGCGGCACTGCGGGGGGCCTGAGGCGGATCCGTGGACACATGGTTGACGCTTCAACTATGCGTGTGTCACAGTTGGTGCGTTCCGTCCGCCGCGCCGCACACCGAAAAGGACTCCATCATGAAATCCGCCGCATTCCGCGACCTCGCCGTCCTCATCGCCAGGGTCGGCATCGGCGTCATCTTCGTCGCCCACGGCTGGCAGAAGTTCTTCACCATGGGAATCGACAAGACGCAGGTCGCGTTCGAGGCCATGGGCGCACCCGTGCCGGACATCTCCGCGATCGTGGCCGCGACCATCGAACTGGTTGGCGGCTTCGCCCTCATCGCGGGGGTCGCCACGCCGATCGCCGGGATCCTGTTGTTCCTCAACATGGTCGGCGCGTTCGCGATCGTGCACTGGGACAAGGGCATCTTCGTCAGCGAAGGCGGATACGAGCTGGTTCTGGCGCTCGGGGTGGGATCGCTGCTGATCGCCGCGACCGGGGCCGGACGATTCAGCGTCGACGGGATTCTCGGCGGTAGGTCGTCGGCTCGGTCCAGGTCGTAGCGGGGGCGGAGCCGCTCGGGTAGGTCGCCGTTCCACGCCTGTCGCGCTTGCTTTTGCCGGACAGGGCAAGCAACGTAGGAGCACATGGCGTCGAATTCCGATCTATCCGAGCAGGATTCCGACCGCACCGACGACGAGATCATCGGTCACGTCCTGACGCGCACGACCGGTGTCCGGACCGACCATGTGGTATTCGGGGTCACGGCCGCGATCGTCGCCGCGATCGTGCTCTGGGGCCTGGTGGCTCCGAACAGCCTCGACTCCGTCACGGGCTCCGTGCTCGACTGGCTGGTCACCAATCTGGGCTGGCTGTTCATCCTCGCCGCCACCGGATTCGTGTTGTTCGCACTGTGGCTGGCACTGAGCAAGTACGGCCGGATCCCGCTCGGCAAGGACGGCGAGAAGCCGGAGTTCAACACGGTCAGCTGGATCGCCATGATGTTCAGCGCGGGAATGGGCATCGGGCTCATGTACTTCGGTGTCGCCGAGCCGCTCGCGCATTTCGTGAACCCGCCGCCGGGCACCGACGGCGGCGTCGGCACCGCGATGGCGACCACGATGTTCCATTGGAGTCTGCATCCCTGGTCCACCTACGCGGTGGTGGGGTTGGCGCTCGCCTACGGCACCTATCGACGCGGCCGCAAACAGCTCTTCAGCTCCGCGTTCGTCGCGCTGCTCGGGCGCCGCGCGGAGGGCCCGATCGGCAAGGTCATCGACATCCTGGCGATCTTCGCGACGATGTTCGGCACCGCCGCTTCGCTCGGGTTGGGCGCGCTGCAGATCGGCTCGGGCTTCGAGGTCGCGGGCTGGATGGAGGAGGCGGGCACGCTGCTGCTGGTCTCCATCGTCGCCGTGCTGACGCTGGTGTTCGTCGCGTCCGCGGTCTCGGGGGTGGCCAAGGGCATCCAGTGGCTGTCGAACATCAACATGGTGCTGGCGCTGGTGCTCGCGCTGTTCGTGTTCGTGCTCGGGCCGACGGTGCTGATCCTCAACCTGATCCCGACCGCCCTCGGCGCCTACGCCGCCGAGATCGCGGAGATGTCCGCCCGCACAGCGGCATCGAGCAATCCGGAGACCGCCGAGTGGCTGTCCTCGTGGACGATCTTCTACTGGGCGTGGTGGATCTCGTGGACCCCGTTCGTCGGCATGTTCCTGGCCCGCATCAGCCGCGGCCGCACCATCCGCGAGTTCGTCATCGGCGTGATCCTGGTCCCGAGCATCGTCAGCCTGTTCTGGTTCTCGGTGTTCGGAGGCGCGGCGATCGGTGAGCAGCGCAGCGGTGTCGACCTGGCGGGCCGTGGCAGCTCCGAATCCCAGCTCTTCGGCATGCTGGACAATCTGCCGCTGGCGGGCGTCTCGACCGTCCTGGTGATGCTCCTGGTCTCCATCTTCTTCGTCTCCGGCGCCGACGCCGCCTCGATGGTGATGGGAACGCTGTCGCAGCGCGGCACCCTCGACCCCAGTCGCTGGGTGGTGATCTTCTGGGGCCTGGCCACCGGTGGTGTCGCGGCGCTGCTGCTGTGGACAGGTGGCGAGGATGCGCTCCACGGTCTGCAGACGATGACGATCATCGCGGCGGCGCCGTTCGTCGTGGTGATGATCGGCCTGTGCGTCTCGCTCTACCGGGACCTGTGCCACGATCCGATGATTCTGGAGGCGAAGCGGGAGCGGCGGCTGATGCCGCGCCCCCGACGTGGGCCGAGCAGTTCGGCCAGTAACGGCTCCACGGTGTGATGCGACGGAAACCCTGGAACAGCAGGGGTTTCCGTCGCATCGGTGCGTCAGTGGCTCAGGCCGGCCCTGAGTTCGTGCTTGCGGGCCTTGCCGGTTGCCGTCTTGGGCAACTCGTCGACGACGATCACCCGCTTGGGCACCTTGAAGCCGGCCAGGTGCTGCTTGGCGTGGGCGATCACCTGGGCTTCGAGTTCGGTGGGTGCGGTCGTGGCGTCGGCGGCGACGACCACGGCGCACACCGCCTCGCCCCAGCGCTCGTCCGGCAGGCCGACGACGGAGCACTCCTGGACCCCCGGCGCCGCGGAGACGACCCGCTCGACCTCCACGGACGAGACGTTCTCGCCGCCGCTCTTGATGATGTCCTTGAGTCGATCGGTGAACCAGACGACCCCGTCCTCGTCGAGGTGGCCGACATCGCCACTGTGGAACCAGCCGTGCGCGAAGGCCGCCCGGTTCGCGTCCGCGTTGTTCCAGTAGCCGCTGCTGACATGCGGTCCCCGGTAGACGATCTCGCCGCTCTCGCCGGCAGGCAGCAGCGTGCCGTCGTTGTCCATGATCTGCACCTCGACGGTCGGGACCGGCGGGCCCCACGAGTTCGCCTTGGTGTGGCGGTGCTCGGGCCACTGCAGCACGGTCGCCGGCACCACCTCGGTCTGACCGGAGCCGAGGATCACCGAGGCGTTCGGGAACGCCTCGTCGACCTGGTCGAGGAGGGTGTCGGGCATGGGAGCCATCGCGTAGATGCACAGCCGGACCGAGGAGAGGTCCCGCGCCGCGGCGGCCTGCGTGCCCACCAGCGCGCGGTACATGATCGGCAGGAACATCACGTGCGTCGCCCGGTGGGCCTCGATCGCGTCTAGCACAGCGCCCGGGTCGAACGGTCCGGGCAGCACGACCGTGCCGCCGATCATCAGGGTCGGCAGGACCAGCGTGTTCAGGCCCGTGGTGTGGAACATCGGCAGCACGTTGACCAGGGTCGCGTGCTCACCACCCCACGTCGCGCCCTGCATCAATGCGTTGGTCAGGCCCGCCACGAAGACCGCGGTGTGGCTGGCGAGGACGCCCTTGGGGCGGGAGGTGGTGCCGGAGGTGTACAGGCACTGTGCCGCGTCGCGGTCCTCGACGAGCACCTCGAGGGGACCGGCCGGTTCGCGGAGCGCGAGGTCCTCCCAGCAGTGACTTTCGAGCGACCTGCAAGCAGTCGCTAGCGGTCGCGTCGGCACCCCGCCCGTGGACGCGGCGGGTTCGGCGCCGACGAGGATCACGGACTTCACCCCGGTCAGCCCGGGCAGGATCTTCTCGAGCAGCGGGGCGAAGACGGCGTCGGCGACCACGGTGGTGGTGCCCGAGTCGTTCAGGATCCAGGCGATGTCCTCGGGTGCGAGCACGACGTTCACCGGCATCGCCACCAGTCCCGCCTTGGCGCAGGCGAAGTAGGTCGCGACGAACTGCCACGAATTGCCCATCAGCATCGCGACCGGTTGCTGGTGGGACAGGCCCGACTCGAGGAGCGAACGTCCGACGGACTCCGCGGCGGCATCGAGTTCGCGGTAGGTGATCGACCGGCCGCGGTCGGCGATCGCGGTGCGGGAGCCGAACATTCGCGCCGACCGGGTGAGGGCGTCACCCAGCGAGGTGCGGGTGGCCAGGTTGACCTCGAGCGCGGTCAGACCGGACAGATCGGGTTGCATACGTGGCCTCCACGGGACGTCGAGTGGACGCGCCACCCGAACGGCTGGGCGCCCACGAGGTTGGTGACTGGGGTCACATTCGGCCCCTTGGGAGGCGACTGTAGGCGCGAACGGAAAAACAATCAAGCATGCTTGATTGGATTGATCGAGCGCGGCCCGAAGTCCGGGGTCAGCGCCAGCTCGGCAGCCACAGTTGCTGCTGCCAGGCCTCCGGCGTGATCGGGATCGCGGTGAGGACCGGCCAGAGCCAGATGAAGTTCGCGATCACCAGGCCGAGGTAGAGGCAGACCGCCAGCAGGCCCGTGCCGCGTCGTTCCGCCGAGGCCCTGGCCCGGCCGATGATCTCGCCGAGCGCGAGCGCCAGTCCCATCACGAGGAAGGGGGCGAGGGCGACGGCGTAGAAGAAGTACATCTGTCGGTCCATGGTGACGAACCACGGCAGCAGTCCGGCGCCGTAGCCGGTGAGCACGGCCGCGTACCGCCAGTCCTTGGACACCACCGTGCGCCACAGCGCCCAGGCGAGCATGGGCAGCGCCAGCCACCAGATCGCCGGGGTTCCGATGAGCATGACCGCCTTGACGCAGCTCGACGCGCCGCACCCGGAGATCTGCTCGCCGTCGGCGAAGTAGTACAGCATCGGGCGCAGCCCCATCGGCCACGACCACGGCTTCGACTCCCACGGATGATGGTTGCCCGCGGAATTGGTCAGCCCCGAATGGAATTCGAGCACGTTCCCGCTGTAGTACCAGAGCGAGCGCAGTGCGTCGGGGACGAACGCGAACTGTCCGTCGGTGCCCACCTTGGTGCCGACGGCGTTCCGGTCGACGCCGGTCTCCGAGGCGAACCACGACCAGTAGCTCGCCAGGTACACCAGCACCGGGATCACCACGAGGGCGTAGAGCGCAGGTCCCACATCGCGCAGCCCGGCGCCGATCCACGGTCGGCTGACGCCGTAGGCGCGCCGGGCGGCAACGTCGAACGCGACGCTGAGGAGTCCGAAGAAGACGATGAAGTACACGCCCGACCACTTGGTGCCGCACGCCAGTCCGAGCAGCACGCCCGCGCCGAACCGCCACCAGCGCACCCCGAGGCGCGGCCCGTAGAGGGAGTCGTGGATCCGGCCCTCGACCCACACCAGGGCCATCCGTTCGCGCACCTCGTCCCGGTCGACCACCAGGCAGCCGAACGCCGCGACCACGAACACGGCCATGAAGATGTCCAGCATCCCGATCCGCGAGGACACGAACGTGACGCCGTCGGCGATGAGCAGCAGCCCGGCGATCGCACCGACGAGGGTGGAGCGGGCCATCCGGCGGACGATCCGCACCACCAGCAGCACCAGGATGGTGCCCGCGACCGCGGACGCGAACCGCCAGCCCCAGCCGTTGTAGCCGAAGATCGCCTCGCCGACGGCGATCAGCTGCTTGCCGATCGGCGGGTGCACCACGAGGCCGTAGCCGGGGTTGTCCTCGAGCCCTCCGCCGGTGAGGACCTGCCAGCCCTGGGGCGCATAGTGCTTCTCGTCGAACACCGGGGTGCCTGCGTCGGTGGGGTAGCCGAGCATGACGAAGCGGGTGATCGCCGCAAGGGTGGTGAGGAAGATGGTGACCGCCCAGCCACGCATCCGGTCGGTCGGACCGGGGTCGAGGGTGGGCGCGGTCGGCGCCGGGCTGACGATCAGGGTGTCGACTGCGGGCGTCGCGCGCTCGTCGGTCAACTGGGTCACGTGCTCGATCGTAGGCTGTGTGACATGAACGGTCGTCTTGTCCTAGCCGCGACACCGATGGGTGAGGTCCGTGACGCCTCCGAACGCCTCAAGGAGGCCCTCGCAACCGCGGACGTCGTCGCGGCGGAGGACACCCGCCGCACCAAGCACCTGGCGGCCGCGCTCGGGGTGGTGATCACCGGCAAGGTGGTCAGTTTCTACGACCAGGTGGAGACGACCCGGCTGCCGGCGTTGGTCGCCGATGTCGCCGAGGGCAAGACCGTGCTGCTGGTGACGGACGCAGGCATGCCGTCGGTCAGCGATCCCGGCTACCGGTTGGTGGCGGCGTGCGTGGAGAAGGACCTGCCGGTGACCTGCCTGCCGGGTCCCTCGGCCGTGACGACCGCGCTGGCGCTGTCCGGGCTGCCGGTCGAGCGCTTCTGCTTCGACGGGTTCCCGCCGCGCAAGCAGGGGCAGCGCCGCACCTGGCTGGAGTCGCTGCGCACCGAGCAGCGGGCGTGCGTGTTCTTCGAGGCGCCGCACCGGTTGGCCGCCTGCCTTGACGACGCGGTCGAGGTGCTCGGCGGCGACCGCCGCGCGGCGGTGTGCCGGGAGCTGACCAAGACCTACGAGGAGGTGCGCCGCGGCACCCTTGCCGAGCTGGCGCAGTGGGCGATCGAGGGGGCGCGCGGGGAGATCACCGTCGTGCTGGAGGCCGCGCGTCTCGTCGCCGCGGAGCCCGAGGATCTGGTCGGGGAGGTGGAGCGGCTCGTGGAGGGCGGAGCGCGTCTCAAGGACGCGTGCGCGATGGTCGCGACCGCCGGGGTGTCCAAGCGTGAGGTCTACGAGGCGGTGCTGGCGGCCCGACAGGGCTGAGTGGGTCCGGCAGCGCCGGAGCGTCAGTTCGGCGGTGCGCCCATCAACATGATGAGGCCGACCGCGGCGGCGAGGACGAGTGCTGCGGCGAGGGTCGGTGGAACCGTGGACGCGATCTTGGCGGCGATTCTGCTCATGGTCACTCCGTCGTGTGTGGTCGGCCACGTGCACACCGGCGGGAACAACCCCCCCTCGGGCTGACAGTTCCCGCCGGTGTGGCGCGGTGATGCAGGGCCCCCCGTGCGTCGAGATCAACTCTGGTCGGCGAGTGGGACCCAACCAAACCGCGTGTCCCGCTATCCGGGTATCGTCCCAGTTCGCAGTGGGTGAGGAACTTTTCCGCAGCGGATTTTCCACGGCAGGAACTGGGGTGATCGACGATGTCCGGTGGCGATTCGGCCGATGCGGTGGACGGTGCGGATGCACAGGCGCGGAGCCGGCGGAGCGCCCCCGACGAGCAGGAAGGCAGCCAACCGAGCGACCCGGACGCACAGGCGCGCCTGCACTTCGCGGATCAGCTGCGCCTGCTGTTCGCGACGGCTGGCGGGCCCGCCCTGAAGAAGGTCGTGTCCGAGGCGTCGGCGGTCGGCCGGACCATCGGCACGGATCGGCAGGTCTCGGTCCAGCGACTGAGCGACTGGCGATCGGGCAAACGCGTCCCCGCGACGTTCGACTCCGTCCGCCCGGTTCTGGTGGTCCTCATCCGCGCGGCCCAGGCGCTGCACGGCACCCAGCCGCCGGTGCCCGGCCTGTACTCGATGAAGCAGTGGCTGGCGTGGTGGTCGAGTGCCCGCGACACGAACGCCACGCGCGGCCGCGGCGAGACGGCCGATCAGGTGGCGCCCGCTCCGGTGACCGGGGTTCGGCCCTATCGCGGGCTCGAGCCGTACCGGGCCGAGGACGCGCGGATGTTCTTCGGCCGCGGTGCCAGCCTGCCCGGACTGGTCGACACGGTCACCTCCGCACACGGGCACGGGCTGGTCATCGTGACCGGTGCCTCGGGGGTGGGGAAGTCGTCGTTCGTCCAGGCGGGTCTCGTCGCGGAACTGGCGGGCCAGGGATCCGGCGCGCACGTCCGACCGGTGGTGCTCACCCCGGGACCGCGTCCGCTGCAGGCGCTGGGCGAGGCCCTCCCTGAGCTGCGGGAGGCGGTCGGCGATCCCCGGCCGGAGATCGTGCGCAGGGCCGTCCGCGCGGCCGCCGCCCGGCTGGATTCGAACCCGCTGCTGATCGTCGTCGACCAGATCGAGGAGCTGTTCACCCAGTGCGATGATCCCGAGGAGCGCGACCGCTTCCTCACCCTTCTCGATCTCGCCGCGACGACGGTCGGTGCGGAGGAGACGCCCGATGCCGCGCCCGTCGTCGTCGCGACGATGCGCTCCGACTTCTACGGGCAGGCGCTGTCCCAGCCGGTGCTCGCCCGCGCGCTCGAACGCCACAGCAAGGTCCTCGCGCCGCTGACGCGGGAGGACATGGTGGAGGTGATCACCCAGCCCGCCCGGATGATCGGTCTCAAACTCGAGGCGGGGCTGGTCGACCTCATCCTGCACGATCTCGGGGTGCTCACCTCGGACGAGGGCGCGGGCACGGTCCTGCCGCTGCTCTCGCACCTGCTCGACACTATGTGGGAGCGCAGGCGCGGCGGGGTGCTCACCGTGGCGAGCTACCGCGCCACCGGCGGTGTGCGTGGATCTGTCGCGGCGACGGCCGAGCGAACCTGGGCGGCGTTGGACGAGCGGGGCCGGGTGCTCGCCAGGGCGATGCTGGTGCACCTGGTGTACGTCACGGACACCGGCACCGACGTGAAGATCCGGCGCACGCTGCCGCAGTTGCTGGCCTTCGCGGGCGAGGACGCGGCGACCGGCAGGCAGGTGGTCGACCAGTTCATCGCGGCCCGCGTCCTGGTCGCGGACACCGAGAGCGTGGAGCTCATCCACGACGCGGTGATCGATGCCTGGCCGCGGCTGAAACAGTGGATCCAGGAGGACCGCTCGTACACCGCGCTGCGTCAGCAGATCGAGGCGGACGCCACGAACTGGGAGCAGGCGGACCGCAACAACAGCCTGCTCTATCAGCGCGGCCGCCTCGACATGGTCGCCGAGCACGACGCGTCGCGGGTCGCCGTCGAGGGGCTCGGCGCGACGAAGGTCGCCGCGTCCCTGACCCCGATCGCCTCGGAGTTCCTCGCCACGTCGACCGGGCACGTGCGCCGGGACACCTGGATCCAGCGGGCCGTGATGGCGGCGCTGGTGGTGTCCACGGTGATCGCGTTGGTCGCGGTGTCGATGGCCTGGACGGCGAAGCAGCGCGCCGAGTCGGAGCGCTCGGCCGCGCAGTTCCGCCAGTTGATCGCGCTGACGGACTCGCTGCGGGATTCCGACCCGACGACCTCCGCGCGGCTGGCGATCGAGGCGTGGCAGATGAATCCGGGCAACGACGCCGCGTACTCGCGCCTGATCGCGACCGAATCGACCCCGGTTGGCCGCGTCCTGACCGGCCATCAGGGCCCGGTCTACGGGGTGGCGGTCTCGCGCGACGGCTCGACGATCGCCTCCGCCAGCGACGACCGCACCGTTCGCCTGTGGGACCTCACCGATCGCACCGACCCGCGACCGATCGGGGGCCCGCTCGGCGGGGCCGAGAAGTACATGGCGTCGGTGTCCTTCAGCCCGGACGGGCGGATCCTGGCCGCGGGCAGCGGCGACGGCCTCGTGTTCATCTGGGACATCACCGACCGGTCGGCGCCGCGGCCGCTGCTCGACGGGACCAAGGTGGGGACCAGGGCGGTCCACAACCTCCGGTTCAGCCCCGACGGGCGGATCCTGGCGGTGCCGAACGACGACGGCACGGTGACGATGTTCGACACCTCGGAGCCGTTCTCGGGTCACTTCGGGTCCACGGTGCTGCCCGCCCATCAGGGCGCGGTCCGGACGGTGTCCTTTCGCGGGGACTCGGCGGTGCTGGCGACGGCGAGCGATGACCGCAGCGTCCGGTTGTGGGACATCGCCGGGGTCGGCGGCGGCGTCGCGCCCGTCCCGTTGCCGTCGGTGCTGACCGGATTCGGCGACGTGGTGCACTCGGTGGCGTTCGCGCCCGACGGGCGGACCCTGGCCGCCAGCAGCGATGACGGGGTGCTCCGGGTCTTCGACACCACCGACGTGCGGGCGGTCGGCGAGATCGGGGCCCCGGTCCAGGCCCACACCGGTGGGGTGTGGACTATCGCCTTCGCATCGGACGGCGCGACCCTGGTGAGCGCCTCGTGGGACGGCACGGTGAAGACGTGGTCCCTCGACCCCGCCTCCCGGAGCCTGCGCGAGCTGCGTCCCGCCCTGACGGGCAACGGCGGCGGAGTCCCGGCGCTCGCCCTGGTGCCCGGCAGCGGCGCCATCGTCACCGGCGGACAGGACTCGACGGTCCGGGTGTGGACCCTGCCGACGACGGCGATCCACGTCTCGGCGTCGGCGCTCACCCAGCCCGCGGCCAGCCGCGACGGATCGTTGATTGCGACGGGTGGATACGACTCGGTGATCCGGCTGTGGCGGGCCGCGGCGGATCGACGGTTGTCCCTTGCGGGTGCGCTCGCGCTGCCGCGCCCGTTCGGCGGAGCCCACGTGGTGGCGTTGTCACCGGACGGCGGCACGATGGCGACGGCACCGACCTCGGGCGGGCAGGTGCAGCTCTGGGATGTGCACGACCCGGCCCACCCACGTGCCCTCGGCGGACCGATCCTGACGCAGACCAGGTTCACCTGGGAGCTGGCCTTCAGTCCGGACGGGTCGACCCTCGCCATCGGTGCGGACGACGTCAGCGTCCGGCTGTGGAATCTGGCGGATCCGGAACGGCCGGTGCCGTGGGGTGAACCGCTCGGCGGTCCGACCAATCTCGTTCGCACGGTGGCCTTCAGCCCGGACGGGCGCAACCTGGTGGCGGCCGACGCGGACGGCGGGATGCACGTCTGGGACGTGCGGGACGCGGCGAGCCCGCGCGAGATCGTGGTCCCGGACGGCGGTCAGGCGGACGGGATCAACTCGATCTCGTTCAGCCCGGACGGGACCATGTTGGCGACCGGGGGTGACGAGCAGTCGGTCGTGCTGTGGGATCGGGCAGGCGATGGAACCCTCACCATGAGGGGTTCGCCGCTGCGTGGACACACCGGCACCGTCTACTCGGTGTCGTTCGACCCCGACGGCCGCCACGTGATCAGCGGCAGCGACGACGGCACGGTGCGGCTGTGGGACGTCGCCGACGCGGGGTCGATGCACAACGTCGGCGGGCCGATCACCACCGCGGGTACGGGCCGGTGGCAGGTGGCCTTCCTGCCGGGTACCCACGCCGCCCTCTCCGGCGACGGCGAGGGCGTGCTGCGGACCTGGGAGCTCGACGCGCCGTCGATCATCCGTCGGATCTGTTCGTCGACGGCCCCCCTGTCGGCGGACCGCGCGGCGGACTTCGAGCTGTCCGGCTCGGGGGAGCAGGCCTGCGCGCAGGCCTGAGGGGCGACTACCCGAGCGACATGATGCTCGACGCCTTGTCCAGGCATTCCTGCCACTCGGCGTCCGGGTCGGAGTCGATGGTGATGCCGCCGCCGACGCCGAGCACCGTGTTTCCGTCCGGGTCGAACTCGACGGTGCGGATCGCCACGTTCAGTTCGGTGCCCGCGAGTGGGGACGCGAACCCGACTGCGCCGCAGTACACCCCGCGATGGTCGGGCTCCCAGTGCGAGAGCAACTGGCGGGCGCGGTGTTTCGGGCAGCCGGTGACCGAGGCGGGCGGAAAGGCGGCCTCCAGCAGGTCCGCGGTGGTGGTGCCGGGCGCGGCGGTGGCGGCGACGGTGGAGACCAGGTGCCAGACCCCAGGGGCGGGGTAGACGCCGAGCAGGTCGGTGACCGTGACCGATCCGGGTACCGCGATCCGGCCGAGGTCGTTGCGCACCAGGTCGACGATCATCACGTTCTCCGCGACGTCCTTGACGGAGGCGCGCAGGCGATCCGGATCGTCGGCGATGGGCAGCGTGCCCTTGATCGGGCTCGAGCGGAGCAGGTCCCCGTGGCGCGAGAGGAACAGTTCGGGGGACAGCGATGCCACCGCGCCCCACTCGCCCTGCACAAAGGCGGCGCGGGCGGGCCGGGTCGCGGCCACGGCGTCGGCGAAGAAATGCAGCGGTTCGCCCTCCGCGCGGCCGCGGAACTGGGTGCACACGCAGGCCTGGTAGACCTCGCCCTGCCGGATGGCCTCGAGGCACTGCAGCACGCCGTGGCGGTGTGACTCGCGGTCGGGCGCGGTCCACTCGATCCGCCAGGGCTGCGCGGGCGCGGTGGGCGCGGTGATGGCGTCCGACCATGCGGTGGGGCAGGGGTCGTCGGTCAGGCTCTCGTACCACCAGCAGCCGTCTCGGTCCTGCCGCAACACCGAGTCCGTCCAGCCGCCTGCCGCGGCGGGGAGCGCGGCGGTCGCACCGCCGACCGGGGTGTCGGGGTAGGAGAGGTAGCCGATCCAGCCGCCGCCGATCACCGGACGGTCGTTCCCGGGTTCCTGGGCGGTGTCCGTTTCTCGATCCGAGAGGCCGAAGGCGCTCGCCGTGCCGACGGGGGCGGTGTGCACGGTCGGGGCCAGCACCGCCAGGGAACCGAACCAGTCGCCGATCAGCGCCGCGGGCGCGGGTGTGCCGCGGTCGACGGCCAGGCTCGCGAGGGCGCGCAACACGTCGGCCGGGTCGCCGCCGTCACCAATCCGCTCGATCCGCACCCGACAAGCGTGACACGGCCCCGCCCGCACACCCGAATCGAGCGGTCACGGGCCGTCAGTGCGGACCGCGACGCCACCGGTAGGACCCGCGAGTCGCCTGCTTCGCCATCCACTGCACCGTCGCGTCGCAGATCTGCTCCTTCACGAGCGCCCCCGCGCGTCCGGTGACCGCAGGCCAGGCGGGTGCGTCGTCCGCGCGGGTCGGCTGGAAGGCGCCGCGCTGCCGCCCGAGGCTGATGCACTGGCCGACGAATCCGAGCGAGAGCGGTGCCGGTTCGGTACCGCCGAGGCGGGCGAGGACCGTGTCGGCGGCGTGCGCACCCATCGGGAGGGCGGCCTGGCAGCTCATCCGGAGGTGGCCGAGTTCGTCCGGCGGTCCGGCGACCGCGTCACCGGCGCCGACGATTGAAGGGGTGCCAAGGCTCGTCAATGTCCCGTCGACCAGCAGCCTGCCATCGGCATCGACCTCGAGTCCGCTCCTGCGGGCCAGGTCGGGAACCGCGAAGGAGGTCGCGAGCACCGTGCAATCGCTCTGCAGGATCCGTCCGTCCGCGAGAGTGACCTTGCCCTCGGCGATTTCGGCCACCCGGTTCCCGTCGATCACCGTGACGCCGAGTGTGGCCAGCGTTGCGAGGATTGTGCGTCGCGTCCGCGGCGGCAGGGCAGGCGCCACCGGGGAGTCGGACACCAGGGTCACCGCGATCTCGGGATCCTCCTCGGCGAGCTCGGCCGCAGCCTCGACGCCGGTCAGTCCGCCCCCGATCACGGTGACGGCGAGCGGTCGCGGCAGAGCGCGCAATCGGAGCCGGAGCAGGTGCGCCTGTTCGAACTCGGACAGGGAGAAGGCGTGTTCGGATGCCCCCGGGATGTGGTCGCGCCGGTCGGTGCTGCCGACCGCATAGATCAGATGGTCGTAGGCGAGGTGTTCGCCATCGCCCAAACCGATCGAACCGGCCTGCGGATCGATCCGCTCGACGGTCCCCACCCGCAGCTCCACCCCGGGGTGGAGCACCCGCTCGAATGGGATTGTGGCGTCGGAGCTTCCGGTGACGAGCTGATGAAGCCTGATCCGTTCGACGAATGCGGGCCGGGGATTGACGACGATCACTCGCGTGTCCTCGCTCCGTGATTTCAGCCTGTTCGCGGCCATCACCCCGGCGTAGCCCGCCCCGACGACCACCACACTTGCGCTCATCAGCGCACCCCCTTCGACATCTTCAGTTCGGCGACCACGGACGTGGCCGCGCGTAGCGCGCTGTTGATCGCGATCTCCCCGCGCATCCCGGGGGCGGCGACCATGTCCCCGACGAGGTACACCCCCGAGCCCCGGTCGATCCCGGGTCGGTCGCGCCAGGTCTGGCCAGGCAGGTCGACGGCGCCGGTCCTGCCCCTCGCCGTCGCGGTCCGTTGCCAGGTGGCCCGGTCGCGCCAGTTCGGAACCGTGAGATCGGCGAAACGGTACAAGCGGGTGCGGGCCTGGTCGACGGACTCGCCCGCGCGCACCGGCATGTCGATCTGGAACAGGGACTCGCCCGGCGGCGCGACGGAGCGGTCCTGCATCGAGTAGCAGTCGTGGAAGCCGCCCTCGTCGAGGTCGGCGGCGGTGAACAGGTCGCGCCGTCCCTCGCGCACGGCGAGGTCGAGCATCACGCAGTGCCCGCTCTGCCAGTGCAGCGTCGAGTCGTCGAGGAGGCCTCGCGCGGAGGACAGTTCGGTCGCGACGATCGTCGGGGTGGAGGGGATCGCGTCCACCCGGGAGCCCAGTTCGATCCGGACCCCGAGGTCCCGCGCGCGGACCGCCATCCGGTTCGTGACCGCCTGCCATCCGCCGGCCACGTAGCGCACGCCGGGGACTCGCGGTCCGTAGATCCGTTGAAACAGATTCCACACGAAGGCCGCCGAGAGCTTCCCGGTGTCCGCCTCGTAGGTCGCGACACCGACGGAGTTCGCCATCGCTGTTGCGGCGTCGTGTCCGAAACGCCGTGTGGCCCAGGAATGGAAGTCGGTGTCGACGGGGGCGGCGGCCCAGGGGGTGAGCTGGGCCCGCAGCATCCCCATCGGCGGCCGCCTGCGAAATCTGCCACCCGACCGGAAGCCGAGCAGTGCGAGGCTGCGGACCGGTGGGAGGCACAGGCCCGCGACGAACCCACGCCGCTTGAGCCACTGCCAATGCGGGCCGTCCGCGTAGAACACGTGCGCACCCTCGTGGGCGACATACGGGCCCGCCGTGGCACGGGCTCGGCCGCCGAGCGTGGTGTGCGCCTCGTGGAGGGTGACCCGGGCGCCCGCCTCCGCGCACGCGATCGCCGCGGTGAGTCCGGCGAGGCCGCCGCCGATCACAGAAACCGAATCAGTCACGACTGCGACGTTAGGGAGCGGGCGACGATTACTCCAATGCATTGTTTCTGTCGTCTCGATGCGCTAGACGTATGCATGTGACCCTGACGCAGCTCGCCTGCTTCCTCGCCGTCGCGCGCACCGGGCATTTCACCAAGGCGGCCCGCGAGGTGCACCTGGCCCAACCCTCCCTGAGCAGACAGATCCTGGCGCTGGAGAAGAGACTGGGCGCCAGCCTGTTTCACCGCGCGCGGGGGAACATCGTGCTGACCGCGGCGGGCGAGGTGCTGCTGCCGCTGGCGACCAGGATGCTCGCGGACGAGGAGCTCGCGTACCGCGAGATCGCCGAGCTGACCGGGTTGCGGCGCGGCCGGGTTCGCCTGGGTGCGCCGCCGAGCCTGTGTGTCAGTCTCGTCGCGGACCTTCTCGAGCGCTATCTCGCGGCGTACCCGGGAATTGCGTTGAACGTGAACGAGAGTGGATCACGAGCGCTGGTCGACGCGTTGACCGGCGGTCTGGTCGACATGGCGTTGATCGTCTCGAACGAGGACCGCGGCGAGGAGGCGCTGGAGGTCACTCCGCTGCTGCGGGAGGACCTCGTCGTGGTGTCCTCGGCCGCCGCCGATCCGCTCACCGTGCGCAGTGCGTTGACGCTCGACGAACTCGCGAGCTCCCCCCTGGTGATGTTCCACCGTGGATACGACCTGCGCGCGGCAACCGACGTCGCGTTCCGGCAGGCCGGATTGACGCCGCGGGTCGCGGTGGAGGGCGCGGAGATGGAGGGCGTGCTGCGGTTCGTCGAGCGCGGTCTCGGTGTGGCCTTGGTGCCGTCGCTGGTGGCGGCCCATCGGCCCGGCCTGCGCTCGGTGCGGCTCAAAGCGCCGGAGCTCAGCCGCACCATTTCCCTGGCTCGCCGGGCCGACGTGCAACCGACCCACGCCGCGCGGGCGATGCAGGACATGCTGATGGCGGTCGTCGACGACATGGTCGCGGGAGGGGCGCACGGTCTCACGCGCCTTTGATCCGCCTTCACCCCGCGATCGCACGCCCTCCGGCCGAAAGCGTTGCCGCATCGGCGGCCTCCCGTCCCGCCCGCGCGCCACTCGGGTCGACCGCGGAATGCTGCCAACTCTTCGTGGGGCCGAACAGGCGGTCCACCTCGGCCTTCACCGCCGCCGCGCGCCCGGCGAGGAGGGGGAGCAGGTCCCCGAACCGGACTTCGGCGTCGACCACCACCCGTGCGGTCGCGGCCTTGTCCGCCTCGGTCAGTCGTTGGCCGATCCGGATGGCGAACCCGAACAGGAAGGCCTTGCGGAACGAGGTGGATCGCGAACCGTCCTCGCCCGCCTTGCTCATCGCCCTTGTCGCCTGGATGAGCAGCGAGGTGAACAGCATCTCGACCTGCTCGAGGTCGACGGGAGCCCCGACCACCGTGGCTGTGGCCATTCGTGAGTTGTACAGGGTCCGAACATGATTGGCATGGCCGATCGAGGTGAGCAGCAGGGCCTTCTGCTTGACATACGGGTTGTCGAGGTGGACCCGCCTGCTGTGCACGGTGACGCCGAGGCCCGGCTCGCCGGCGTCGAGAAGTGCGGAGCTGATCGCGTACCGGGTCATCAGCTCCTGGGCCTTGGCCGTGAGCGTCTCGGCCTCCTCGGTGAACTCCGTGCTCTCGGCCTTCGCCAGCAGACCGCGAATCTTGTTCGACACCTTCAGATCTGCCGGGCGAGATGGCTGCGTCTCCGATTCGCTGCGCTGCCGAGGCCAGGCCGAGGGCGGCGGGCACAGTGCCGTCCAGGGGCTCAGGTACTGCCACAGGAACCCGAGTGATCGGGCGTGCGCCTGGTCGACTGTCGCGGTCGCGACCGCCTCCGGGTGTGCGTCCGCGATTGCCTGCAGCTGGTCGAGCCACTGCCGCGGAGCCCTCGACCAGGCGTGGCTTCGTCGCGACTCCTCCAGGATCAGCGCCGCCGCGGTGAGGGTGGCGGTGGCGTCGAGCGCGCGTCTGGTGACGTGGATGACATCTGCGGGCTGCCAGCCGTGCTCGTACGCCAGGGCGAGCGCGTCGACTGCGGACATCTGTCGAATGCGTGTTCGATTATCGCTCATGGCGACAGTGTGCACCGAGGGTCCGACACGTGGTCCCGTCGCAGTTCAGGGGCGGAACGGGGCCTACTTGCGTCTGATTGCGCGCCCGCCCTTGGTCAGCGATGCGCTGTCCGCCGCGGCCCGCCCTGCGTGCCATCCCCTGGCGTCCACCGACCGGGCCCTTGCCTTCTTCGTGCTGGGGAACAGTCGGGTGAACTCTGCGTCGACCGCAGCGGATGTGGTGGCGAGGACCGGCAGCAGATCGCTCAACGGGATCGACTCCTCGTCGGCCGCCGCCTCGGTGGCCTTGGCGTCGGCGTCGTGCAGTCGCTGCCCGATCCGGCTGGCGAACCCGGCGAGGAAGGCCTTCCTGAACCCCGTGGTGCGCGCACCGCTGCGGCCCTCGGCGGCGGCCGACTGCATGGCCCTGGCCGACTGGACCAGCAGCGAGGTGTACAGCAGGTCGACCTGCTGTAGGTCGACCGGGGTCCCGACCGCGGCGACGATGTCGAGGTCGCCGAACAGGACGGTGCGAACCCGGTTCGCGTCACCGATCGCGGTCAGCAGGTGTGCCTTCTCCTTCAGGTACGGATTCTCGAGGTGAAACCGGCGGCTGTGCACCAGGGTTCCGCCGGTGTGGGCGCGTGACCGCAGCAGCGCGGCCGTGATCGCGTACCGCGTCATCAGCTCCTGCGCCTTCGCGGTGAAGGCCTCGGCCTCCTCCGCGAACTCGGTGCGCTCCGCCTTGGCGAGCAGCCCGCGGATCCGGCCCAGCACCTTGGGATCCGGGGCGGTCGAGGGTCCGGGGACCTCGGCGTCGGCTTCCGTGTGCGGCCGCTGCCCTGACGGGGCGGCGCTCTCAGCCGGCCACTGCGACGGCGGGGTGAGCAGAATCATCCAGTCCGGCAGCCGGTTCCACTCCGCCGCCAGCTCCGACAGTTGAAAGCCGAGGAAGCCCGACCGGCCTGCGGTCAGCGCGCCGGCGAGGTGCCCGCCCCGCGGACCGGTGACCGGTGTCCGGTCCGCCAGGCTGGCCTGCTCCGGGTACAGCTCGGCCACGGCGGTCAGCTGATCGGACCACTCCGCGGGGGCCCGCTCGGCCGCCCCGCTCAGCCGTGCCTCGTACAGCAGCACGGCCGCGGCGAGGGCGGGTGGCGACTCGGCGCCCCTGCGGGTCAGGTGCAGCAGGTCCGCGGGTTGCCAGCCGCGTTCGTAGGCGCCGACGAGCACGTCGAGGAGCGCCGCGGCCTCGGCCGACGGTCGGCCGTCGTCGGGCACGCCCTCGTCCCTCATGTCAGGCGGTTTCGGGCTCCACGTACCGGGGGAACACCGGCGACGGCGCAGGCAGCGGGTTCCCAGCCGCGATCCGCACGCCGAGGCTCGCGAAGTCGCGGGCGTCCTCGGCCTGCCCGAGCAGGTCCAGGATCTTCGCCCCGGAGTCCGGCATCACCGGCTGGACCAGGATCCCGACGATGCGCACGACCTCGAGGGTCACGTAGAGCACCGTCGCCATCCGGGCCGGGTCGGTCTTGCGGAGCACCCACGGCTCCTGCTGGGAGAAGTACCGGTTCGTATCCGCCAGCACCGCCCAGATCGACTCGAGAGCCAGGTGCAGGGCCTGACGGTCGAAGTCCGCGCGCACGACCTCGAGCAGCGCGTCGGCCTTGGCCAGCAGCGCGTTGTCGTCGTCGGTGAGATCGCCTGGGGTGGGGACCTGGGCGTCGCAGTTCTTGGCGACCATCGTCAGCGACCGCTGCGCGAGGTTGCCCAGCTCGTTCGCCAGGTCCGCGTTCATCCGCGTGACGATGGACTCGTGGCTGTAGTTGCCGTCCTGGCCGTAGGAGATCTCGCGGAGCAGGAAGAAGCGGAGCGCGTCGAGGCCGTACTGCTCGACCATCTCGAGCGGGTCGACGACGTTGCCGACCGACTTCGACATCTTCTCGCCCTTGTTGTACAGGAAGCCGTGCACGAAGATGCGCTTCGGCAGCTCCAGGCCGGCGGACATCAGGAACGCCGGCCAGTACACCGCGTGGAAGCGGGTGATGTCCTTGCCGATGATGTGCAGGTCCGCAGGCCAGAACTTGCGGAAGGACTCGCCGTCGGTGTCCGGGTAGCCGGCGCCGGTGAGGTAGTTGGCGAGGGCGTCGACCCACACGTACATGACGTGCTCGGGGTGACCGGGCACCGGCACGCCCCAGTCGAAGGTGGTGCGCGAGATGGACAGGTCCTTGAGGCCGCCCTTGACGAAGCTGACGATCTCGTTGCGCCTGGTGTCGGGTGCGATGAACTCGGGGTGCGACTCGTACAGCGCGAGGAGCTTGTCCTGGTAGGCGGAGAGCCGGAAGAAGTAGGTGGACTCCTCGGTCCAGACCACGGGGGTGCCGGTCAGCATCGAGACCCGGGTCCCGTCCTCGAGCAGTTCGGTCTCGGCCTCGGTGTGGTAGGCCTCGTCGCGCACCGAGTACCAGCCCGCGTAGGTGTCGAGGTAGATGTCGCCCGCCTCGGCCATGCGCTCCCAGAGCACCTTGCAGACGGCCTCGTGGTCCTCGTCGGTGGTCCGGATGAACCGGTCGTACGAGACGCCGAGGGCCTTGTCCAGCGCCTGGAACTCGTCGGAGTTCCTGGCCGCGAGCTCGCGGACGGGGATGCCCTCCTTGGCCGCGGTCTGCTGCATCTTCAGGCCGTGCTCGTCCGTGCCGGTCATGAAGAACACGTCGAAACCGTCGAGGCGCTTGAAGCGCGCGAGGGCGTCCGAGGAGATGTACTCGTACGCGTGGCCGACGTGCGGGACGCCGTTCGGGTACGCGATCGCCGTGGTCATGTAGAACGGCGGCCGGGTGGCTTCGGGGCGGCTGGGTGCGGGTGACACAGTCATGGTGCGCCTACTCTATCTGCGTGCCAAGAGACCGTCCGGCCCCGGACCTGCCAGAGCCGCTCGCGCCCCTGATCGACTCCCACACCCACCTCGACGCGTGCGGCGCCACGGACGCCGCGTCGGTGGCCGAGATCGTCGACCGCGCGGAGCGGGTCGGCGTCGGTCGCGTGGTCACGGTGGCCGACGATCTGGCCGCCGCACGGTTCGCGGTGGACGCCGCGAACTGGGATCCGCGGGTGTACGCGGCGACCGCGATCCATCCGACCAGGGCGAACGTGCTCGACGACGCGACAAAGGCCGAGATCGAGCGCCTCGCGGGCGATCCGCGGACGGTCGCGGTGGGGGAGACCGGGCTCGACTACTACTGGCCGGGCAAGCTCGAGGGCTGCGCCACCGTCGAGGAGCAGGTCGAGGGGTTCCGCTGGCACATCGACCTGGCCAAGCGGCTGCGCAAGCCGCTGATGATCCACAACCGGGAGGCGGACCACGACCTGCTGGCGGTGTTGCTCGACGAGGGCGCGCCGGAGACAGTCATCTTCCACTGCTTCTCCTCCGACGCGAACATGGCGATGGCATGTGTGGAGGAGGGCTACGTGCTCAGCTTCTCCGGCACGGTCAGCTTCAGGAACGCGCGCGAGCTGCACGAGGCCGCGAAGCTGGTGCCCGACGACCAGCTGATCGTCGAGACCGACGCGCCGTTCCTCACCCCGCACCCGTTCCGCGGCGCACCGAACGAGCCGTACTGCTTGCCGTACACGGTCCGAGCGCTGGCGCACACGCGTGGGCAGGATCCGCTCGAGCTCGCCCAGGCCTCGACCGCCACCGCCCGCCGGGTCTACCGCATCTGACGCCGAGTGTGCAGTTGCGGTCGCATCGCCCGAGAGCGACCGACGGAAACTGCACGCTCGACGAGTAGATTGGGCCGCACAGGTGACGACGAATGCACGGGTTCACGAATTCGACTCCCGTCGACCGCGGCGTCGACGTCGTCGCCGTGTACGTCGCGGCGTGGGAGATCGAGTGCTGCGCCTCGCCGCCCGAGGTGGGCCGCGAGGCGACGTGGGTGCTCTCATTCACCGCGGACGACACCGAGCCGGAGATCTTCCACCGACCGGTGCGCTGGGACCGCATCGGCAGCAAGCTCAGCGCTGGCGGCGTCAGTGCCTACTGGCGGGACGCGCCCGACGACCTGTCCGACCATCCCTCCGGGCTGCGCGGACGGTTGCAGGGGACGGTGCACGGCGCGGACGTCCCTGATGGATTCGACGGCACCACCGGCACGGTGCTTGGCGTGTACCTGCTCGACGAGCTGTACCGCGAGGACGAGGCGGGCGTGTGGCGCCCGCTGCCGGGGACCGAGTTGCGGACCTCGGTAGGGAAAAGTCCCAGTTGGTTCGGTGGCAGTGGGACATTCGTGTCCGGGATGGACTGCCGCAAACAGACCGGTGTCGTGATGGAGCTGGCGGTCCCGGGCTGACGCAGCCGCCGAGTGTGCAGTTGTAGGGGCATCGCCCGGGAGCGACCGACTACAACTGCACACTCGGCGAGCGGCGGGGTCCGGCTTACAGCACCTTCTTGAGGAAGTCCTGCGTGCGCGGGTTCTGCGGGTTCCCGAACAGCTCCGCGGGGGTGCCCTCCTCGACCACGAACCCGTCGGCCATGAAGATCACCCGGTCGGACACCTCGCGGGCGAAGCCCATCTCGTGGGTCACCACGACCATCGTCATGCCCTGGTCGGCGAGGTCGCGCAGCACCTGCAGCACCTCGCCGACCATCTCTGGGTCGAGTGCGCTGGTGGCCTCGTCGAACAGCATGATGTCCGGGTTCATGGCCAGCGCCCGGGCGATCGCCACGCGCTGCTTCTGTCCACCAGAGAGGTTGGCGGGCTTGGCGTTCGCCTTCTCGCCGAGACCCACCTGCTCGAGCAGTCTGAGCCCGGTGGCCCTGGCCTCCTCCTTGGTGGCTCGCTTGGTCTGCACCGGCGCCAGCATCACGTTCTCCAGCGCGGTCATGTGCGGGAAGAGGTTGAAGTGCTGGAACACCATGCCGATGTGCTGGCGCACCTTGTCGATGTCGACCTTCTTGTCGGTCAGGTCGTAGCCGTCGACGATCACCGTGCCGTCGGTGATGTCCTCGAGCTTGTTCAGGCAGCGCAGGAAGGTGCTCTTGCCGGACCCGGAGGGCCCGATCACGCAGACCACCTCGCCGTTGGCGATGTCCACGTCGATGCCCTTGAGCACCTCGTTGTCCCCGTACGCCTTCTTGAGGCCGGAGACCTGAATCTTGGTGGTGGGCGACGCAACCGGCGTCGCTGACGACTCCGTCATGCGTTGATCCTCTTTTCGAGCCGGTCGGACAGTTTGGTCAACGCCATGATGATGACGAAGTAGAAGATGCCGACGATCAGCCACATGTTGAAGGACTCGAAGTTCCTCGCGATGATGATCTTGCCGGTCTGGGTGAGCTCGGCGATACCGATCACCGACAGGATCGAGGTGTCCTTGAGGGTGATGACCGCCTGGTTCACGAACGACGGCATCATCGTGCGCACCGCCTGCGGCAGCACGACCTTGCGCATCGAGGCCATGTAGTTCATGCCGAGGCTGCGCGACGCCTCCATCTGGCCCTTGTCGACGGACTGGATGCCACCGCGGATGATCTCGGTGATGTAGGCGCCCGCGTTCAGGCTCAGGGTGATGACGCCGGCGGTGAACGCAGGCATCTGGAAGCCGAGCGCGGCCGGGATGCCGAAGTAGATGAAGAACGCCTGCACCAGCAGCGGGGTGCCGCGGAAGATGTCGACATAGGTGACGCCGATCGCGCGCAGGAACTTGCTGTGCGAGACCCGCAGGAACCCGAAGACCAGACCGAGCACCAGCGCGATCGCCAGCGACACCACGGTCAGCACGATGGTCATCCACAGACCCTTGAGCAGCTGCGGGTAGGTGTCCTTGAGGAGCGAGAAGAAGTTGTTCCCGCCCTGGGCCTCCTGCGCCCCCTCTCCGAGATAGGTGTCGAGGATCTTGTCGTACTGCCCGCTGGCGCGCAGGTTCGCGAGCCCGGCGTTGAACTTCTCGATCAGTTCGGCGTTCTGGCCCTTGGAGACCGCGAACCCGTAGGAGTTGCCCGCCTCCTTCTCGCCGACCGCCTTGAGGCCGTTGCCCTGCGCGATGCCGTACAGCAGCACCGGGTAGTCGTCGAACACCGCGACCGAGTTACCGGTCTTGACGTCGTCGTACATGCTGGCGGAGTCGTCGAAGGTGACGGTGGTGAAGCCGAACTTGTCCTTGATGGACTCGGCGAACATCGCGCCCTCGGTGCCGGTCTTGATCGCGACCCGCTTGCCCCTGAGGTCCTCGTAGGACTCGATGTCGTCGTTCGACTTCGCGACCGCCATCTGGACGCCGGAGTCGAAATACGGATCGGAGAAGTCGAAGACCAGCTTGCGCTCGTCGGTGATCGACATGCCGGCGATGACGCCGTCGACCTGGCGCGACTGCAGCGCCTGCACGGCGGCGTTGAAGCCGAGCGGCTTGACCTGGTAGCGGAATCCCTGGTCCTCGGAGATGGCCTTGAGCAGGTCCATGTCGATGCCGACGAAGTCGCCCTGCTCGTTCTGGAACTCGAACGGGGCGAACGTCACGTCGGTGGCGATGACGTAGGTCTTGTCGGGGTCGGATTGCGCGGTGGCGGTTCCGGCTCCGAGGACGAGGGCGAGCAGGGCGAGGATGCCGATCACGACGGGTAGTCGGTCGAGTCTTCGGCGCGATTGTGTACGCATCCGCGTGAGCATTCCTGGTCACGATTGCAGGAGCAAACGGCTCGCCCTGTGTACCGATTTGAGACCTTTGTTTACGCTGGTCAGAGCCTCGCGGTTGCCAGGAGTCCTCGTGCTCGTTACCGTACTGTGATCGAACCGCGTCGGGAGTACCCCCGACGACCGTCGGCCCTCAGGACTCCTCGTGTCACCTTTAACTCGGATCAACAACGCCAACTCCCCGCTGCTGCGCGTGGTCGTCGGAGCCCTGCTCCTCACCCTGATCGCGGGTGGACTGCTCGCGGTGTTCCGCCACAAGACGGTCACCGTTGACGTCGATGGGGAGACGATCGCGTTGAGCACGATGAGCACCGAGGTGGTCGACGTCCTCGCCGACGCCGGCTACTCGGTCGGCGACAAGGACGTGGTGGCGCCCGCCGCCGACTCCGCCGTCGCCGACGGGTCGACGGTGGTCCTGCGTCGCGCCCGTGAGCTCGCGCTCACCGTCGACGGCGAGCCGCGCACCATCTGGACCACCGCGCTCACGGTGGACGAGGCCCTGCAGCAGCAGCGACTGGCAGGCGACGTACACGTCTCCGCCTCCCGCTCGCAGCGTCTGCCGCTCGACGGCGCCGCGCTCGACGTGGTGAGCCCCAAGCTGGTCAGCCTGATCGACGGGGCCGCGGCTCCGGCCGAGCTGCGCCTGGCCGCGCCGACCGTGGGTGAGCTGCTGGCCGCCAAGGGCATCCCGCTCGAGCAGGCGGACACCGTCGTGCCCGCGCCCGAGACCAAGCTCGCCGAGGGCATGCAGATCGCGGTCACCCGCACGCGCACCGAGAACGTGACCGAGACGCTGCCGCTTGCGCCGCCGGACCAGCGCATCGAGGACCCGACGATGAACATGAGCCGGACCATCGTGGAGAACCCCGGCGCCCCAGGCGTGCACGACGTCACCTTTGCGATCACCAAGGTCAACGGTGTCGAGACCGGTCGCCAGCAGCTCGATGCCGTCGTCACCACCCCGGCCCAGCCGAAGGTGGTCCGGGTCGGCGCCAAGCCCGGCACCGAGGTGCCGCCCGTGACCAACGGCGCCACCTGGGACGCACTCGCGCAGTGTGAGGCGACTGGCAACTGGCACATCAACACCGGCAACGGCTTCTACGGCGGCGTGCAGTTCGACCAGAACACCTGGGAGCGGCAGGGCGGGCTGAAGTACGCACCGCGCGCCGACCTGGCCACCCGCGAGGAGCAGATCGCCATCGCGAGCAGGACGCAGGCGACTCAGGGCTGGGGCGCGTGGCCGTCCTGCACCTCCCGCCTCGGTATGCGCTGAGTGTCGGATTTCGCGGCAGCTCGGCAGAGGCGATAGGTTCATCTCGTGACAAACCCCGAGGTGAACCCCCTGTGACCAGCCCCGAGGTGGACCCCGCCGAGGGGAACCCGCGCGGCCAGGCCGCCCTGCTCGGCCCCGTCGAGGTGCGCGCGCTGGCCGAAGAGCTGGGCGTGCGCCCCACCAAGCAGCTCGGCCAGAACTTCGTGCACGACGCCAACACGGTCCGCCGCATCGTGACCACGGCAGGCGTCGGCCGCGATGACGTGGTGCTCGAGGTCGGCCCCGGACTGGGCTCGCTGACCCTCGCGCTGATGGATGTGGTCGACTCGGTGATCGCGGTGGAGATCGACCCGGTGCTTGCCGCCCGGCTCCCGACGACGGCGGCTGAGCGGGCTCCGGAGCTCGCGGACCGGCTCACCGTGGTGGGCGCCGACGCCATGAAGGTGATGCCCGCGGACCTGCCCGCCGCGCCGACCGCGCTGGTCGCGAACCTGCCGTACAACGTGGCGGTGCCCGTGCTGCTGCACCTGTTCTCCGAGTTCCCGAGCCTGCGCACCGCCCTGGTGATGGTGCAGGCGGAGGTCGCGGACCGGCTCGCAGCGGTGCCCGGCAACAAGATCTACGGGGTGCCCAGCGTCAAGGCCCGGTTCTTCGGCGAGGTCCGGCGCGCGGGTGCCGTCGGCCGCCAGGTGTTCTGGCCGGTGCCGAAGGTGGAGTCCGGGCTGGTGCGGGTGGACCGCTACGCGGAGCCGCCGTGGCCGATCGACGAGGAGCATCGGCATCGGGTGTTCGCCGTGGTCAATGCGGCCTTCGCGCAGCGCCGCAAGACGCTCCGTGCCGCGCTCGCCACCTGGGCGGGTTCGCCCGCCGAGGCCGAACGCCGACTGGTCGCGGCGGGGATCGACCCGTCCGCCCGCGGCGAGACTCTCGATGCGGCGGCCTATGTGCGCCTGGCGGGGGTCGAGCCACTCGACCCGATCGGATGACGCGGCCCTGACGACGGAAGCGGGCTTCTTCGGAGCCCGTTGCGTTTAACGAATTGCCAAGTGCAGCAACGGTATGCGAATTCGTTCCGCGCCCGGCCCGTCGTCTGTAGGTAATCCCCGGCCCGATGGTCGCGCCGTGGCGGCATAGGTGTGGCCCGTGTTCGGTCAGCTGGTGTTCCCCGCCGCCCTGGTTCCGAGATGCGTCGCCGCCTGGTCGTTGCGGGCATCGAACCATGCGCTCGAGGTAGGTCTTGGACGCCGCCGCTCTCGTGAGACTGGCGACCGTCGAGTGGTTCCGTGATTTGTTTGTGTTGAACGAATCATCATTTGCCGCAGGGATATTCGAATGCTGATGTGGGTCGGGGGCTTTGTCGGTAGGTTACCGCGCAGCGCCGGATCGGTGCTCTGACGGGTGGGTGAGTGCATCGTCGGGTAATTCGCTGTCGAAAGGGCTTCGTTATGGGTTCGGTTGAAGGATTGCTCTGGTACTACCTCATGGGTGGAAGTACGGACCCTGGGGGAATGGGGCCGTACCAGGGCTAGGTGTCTGCCCAGGCAGGTTGGTCGAGAGATTGCGACGACACGCTGTAGCTGGTCGTTGAACAACGAAGGTCTCCTGTCCTCGTGAAGCGGCTGCCATCACAGCCGCTTCGCGAGGACGGGAGAAGTTCGTGGCTGCCTAGCACTGACATCGGAGCAGGCTCCAATGGTCTCCGTTGCGTCTAACGAATCGCCTAGTGCAGCAACAGTATGCGGATTCTGATACGCGGCAGGCCCCTCGTCTGTACGGTGGCGCGAAGCGCGCTCGGTGCCGGTGCTGTCGAGGCTGCCGAGGCGTGACCCAATCCTCGTCACCGAATGGAGTTCATACATGCCTCGTCCCACGATGGGTCGTCTCGCGGCCGCCGTTGTCGCCTCGGCCGTGCTGGTCGGTGGCCTCGCCGCCGGGTCAGGTGCTGCGTCCGCGGCACCCGCCGGATCCCTCCTGCCGGCCGAATCCGTCGCCGCCGTTCCGGCCGGATCAATGGATGACGTCATGGCGAACCCCCTCCAATCCCTCGGTATCTTGATCGCCTTTCCGTTGGTCGTGCTGGGAAGTGGGAGTGCCACCCCCTGCCCTGGCACCCCTGGTTGCGGCCAGATGTGAGGCTGAGTCGAATTTCACCCCGGTCGTGACCATGGCGCGGCGCTGACGCTGTAGGCCGTGTTTCGAAAGTGGTTCCACCGGCGGGAACCACGCCCAGGCAGGCGTGTCGTGACAACTGAATGAACGAGGTCTCCGGTAGAGGGTGAACCAACCGGAATACCGGAGACCTCGTGCTCAGCGTCGCGGTGTCGGGGCGGGCGGGCGGACCTGACCGACGCACGGTGGGCGTTGTTGGGTCCGTTGCTGCCTCGCGGGAAGAAGGCGGGTGGACCGCTACGCCGAGCCGCCATGGCCCATTGACGAGGAGCATCGGCATCGGGTGTTCGCTATGGTCAATGCGGCCTTCGGGTAGCGACGCACGACGCTTCGTGCCGCGCTCGCCACGTGGGCGGGTTCGCCCTCCGAGGCCGAGCGCCTGCTGGTCGCGGCGGGGATCGACCCGTCCGCCCGCGGGGAGGTTCTCGGCGCTGCGGACTTCGTTCGATTGGCGAACGTCGAGTAGATCACCCGATTCGTTCGCGTTAAACGAATAATCAAGTGCCGCAACAATGTATGGATTCTTGCACCGGGCCTGACTGATGTCGGTAGGGTGCCGCGAAGCGTGCTCGGTGATGGTGCTCTTCGGCGCCGACGATGCACGACTCAATCGCCGTCTCTGAATGGAGTTCGTACATGCCTCGTTCCACGATGCGTCGTCTCGCCGCTGCTGTGGTTGCGTCGGCGGTGCTGGCCGGTGGTCTCGCCGCCGGGTCCGGTGCCGCGTCCGCGGCGCCCGCCGGATCCCTCTTGCCGGCCGAATCCGTCGCCGCCACTTCCACCGGATCCCTGGATGGCGTGGAGAACCTTCCCCTCTACGAGAACAAATACGGGGTGCTCGGCGCTCCGCTCGTCCTGCTCTCCTATTTTGGCGGAAGTTATGAGGAATGTAACTTCGCCCCCTACGGTTGCATGTTCCAGTAGGGAAACCGTCGCGGCCCGGTGTGCGCCTGCGCTCGGGCCGCGCTGCTCCGCACGGGCGGAGCATTGGCCGCTGATGTCGCAGCCTTGGTCACATGATCGCATCCGAGTCGCTGGACTCCGTCGTGTGACGGGCTGCTGGCGGCGTGGCAGATTCCGCCGATAGTCCGTTGTGTTGAACGAATCGACAAGTGCGGCAATAATGTACGAATTTCCGCACCGGGCTTGATTGTTGTCGGTACGGTGTCGCGAACCGTGTTCGGTATCGGCGTATTCAAGCCGTGCCGAGTGGGACACAATCTCGAAGCCTACGAATGGAGTTCGTACATGCCTCGTCCCACAATGCGTCGTCTCGCGGTCACGGTTCTCGTCTCGGCAGCGCTGACCGGCGGCCTAGCTGCCGGAGCGGCCGCCGCCACCGCCACCCCCGTTGAATCCCTCCAGCCTGCCTGATCGGTCACCACTCTTCCCGCCGACATCGACGCCGCAATATCCGGCGTCCTGGCAGAACTCCCAACCGGGAGCCTCGGGGGCAACGGGCTTTTGCACCGGCTACGCCCGTGAGTCCTTCTGGTGTGCAGTGACACCAGAAGGACTCACGGGCGGCGCAGCCGCCTACCGGAACCGACGCAGCCGTAGGCTGTTGCTCACCACGAACACGCTCGAGAACGCCATCGCCGCGCCGGCGAGCATCGGGTTGAGCAGGCCCGCCGCGGCCAGCGGGATGGCCGCCGCGTTGTAGGCGAACGCCCAGAACAGGTTGCCGCGGATGGTGCCGAGTGTCTTGCGGGACAACCGGATCGCGTCGGCGGCCGAGCGCAGGTCGCCGCGGACCAGCGTGATGTCGCTGGCCTCGATGGCCGCGTCGGTCCCGGTGCCCATCGCCAGCCCCAGGTCAGCCTGGGCCAGTGCGGCGGCATCGTTGACGCCGTCGCCCACCATCGCGACCACCTTCCCGCGGGACTGCAGTTCCTTGACGGCGTCGACCTTGTCCGCCGGCATGACCTCCGCCAGCACCGTGTCGATGCCGACCTGGTCGGCCACGGTCCTGGCGGCCGCCGCGTTGTCGCCGGTCAGCAGCACCGGTTCGAGGCCGAGCCGCTTGAACTGCGCGATCGCCTCGGCGCTGGTGTCCTTGACCGCATCGGCGACGACCAGCACGGCCCGTGCCGCGCCGTCCCAGCCGACCACGATCGCGGTCTTGCCCGCGTTCTCGGCCGCGGCCTTGGCCTCGCTCAGTTCCGCCGGCAGGCGCAGCGACCAGTCCTCGAGCAGCGAGGTCCGGCCCGCGACGACGGCGTGCCCGTCGACGACGCCCTGGACCCCGCGACCCTCGACGTTCTCGAAGCCCTCCACCGACGGCAGCTGACCTGTTGCATCGGCCGCGGCGGCGTTCGCGATCGCCTTGGCGATCGGGTGCTCGGAGGCGTGCTCCAGGGCACCGGCCAGGCGCAGCGCCTCGGCGCGATCGGTGCCCTCGACCACGATCACGTCCTCCAGCGTCATCTTGCCGGTGGTGACCGTGCCGGTCTTGTCCAGCACGATGGTGTCGACCTTGCGGGTGGACTCGAGTACCTCGGGCCCCTTGATCAGGATGCCCATCTGGGCGCCGCGCCCGGTGCCGACGAGCAGGGCCGTCGGGGTGGCGAGGCCGAGCGCGCAGGGGCAGGCGATGATCAGCACCGCGACCGCGGCGGTGAACGCGACCGACAACGGGTTGCCCGTTCCGATCCAGTACCCCAGTGCGGCAACGGCGATCGCGATGGCGATCGGCACGAAGACCCCGGCGATGGTGTCGGCGAGACGCTGCACCTGGGCCTTCCCGTTCTGTGCGTCCTCCACCAGGGCCGCCATCTGGGCCAGTTGGGTGTCGGCGCCGACCCTGGTCGCCCGGACGACGAGCCTGCCGCCTGCGTTGACGGTCGCACCGACCACCCCGTCGCCCTCGGCGACCTCGATCGGGACGGATTCGCCGGTCAGCATCGACATGTCCACCGCTGATCGGCCCTCGACGACCTCACCGTCGGTGGCGATCTTCTCTCCCGGCCGCACCACGAACAGGTCGCCGACCGCGAGTTCCGTTGCAGGAATGCGGGTCTCGACTCCGCCGCGGAGCACCGAGACCTCCTTGGCCCCGAGCTCGAACAGTGCGCGCATGGCGGCCCCTGCCCGCCGCTTGGAACGCTGCTCGAAGTAGCGGCCCGCGAGCACGAAGGTGATGACTCCCGCGGCGACCTCGAGGTAGATGTTGGCGGCCCCGTCGGTGCGCCCGATGGTGAGCGAGAACGGGTGCGTCATCCCGGGTTCACCCGCGGTGCCGAAGAACAGCGCGTACAGCGACCAGAGGAACGCCGAGCCGGTGCCGATGGTGATCAGGGTGTCCATGGTGGCGGCGCCGTGCTTGAGATTGGCCCAGGTGGCCTTGTGGAACGGCAGCCCAGCCCACACGATGACCGGTGCGGCCAGCGTGAGCGAGAGCCACTGCCAGTTGGTGAACTGCAGCGCCGGGATCATCGCCATGGCGATGACGGGGACGGACAGGATCGCCGAGACGATCAGCCGGGTGCGCAGGGCGGCGAGGGCTCTGGACTGCTCGTCCTCGGGCTCGGTGTCGGCACCGGTGTCACGGTCGGCCGAGGACGGCTGGGGAACGGTGGCCGAGTACCCCGCCTTCTCGACCTCGGCGACGAGGTCGGCCGAGGTGACCGCGGGGTCGAAGACGACCTTGGCCTTCTCGGTGGCGTAGTTGACGGTGGCGCTCACGCCCTCCATCTTGTTGAGCCGCTTCTCGATCCTGGCCGCGCAGGAGGCGCAGGTCATCCCGCCGATGGCGAGCTCGATGCTGGCGGTGCCGGTGGTCTCGGGAGCGAGGTACTCGGTGGTCATGTCAGTGGCCTTCGTGGGTGGAGACCGTGAATTCCGCTGTGCGGACCACGTTCTCGTGCTGGAAGTCGAGGAACAGGCGGTAGGTGCCGTCGGACGGTGCCTGCGCGTGGAAACGGACGTCCGGTCCGGGCGGGGTGACGCCGTCGCCGGGCTCGCCCTGCGGGTGCACGTGCAGGTAGGCGAGGTCGCCGGTGCGCAGCGCGACCAGGTGCCCGAAGGCGCCGAGGTACGGCTGCAGATCGGTGACCGGCTTCCCGTCGCGGGCCACGGCAAGGGTCAGCTCTCCGCCTGCCGTGCTGAGGTCGCCGGACAGGGTGACCTGGTAGCCGTCCACCTCGGCGACCCGGGCTTCCCGGGGCAGGGGGGCAGGCGCGAAGTCGCCCGCGACGTCGACGTTGCGGCCGAGCGTCAGCTGCGGGCCGCCGGTCGGCTGGAAGTCGGCGAACACGCGGTAGGTGCCGCCCCGTGGCCAGTTCCAGTCGATGGACCAGGTGCCGTCCGCGGCCAGGACCGGGTGGACGTGGCGGAACTCGATGGTGTCGCTGCGGACGACGATCAGGTGCAGCTGCTTCTCGTGCAGCTCGTCGTACTCGGTGACCGCGGTCCCGGACGGGTCGAGGATCCGGAAGGCCAGTGCGCCGGGGTCGTTGGCTGCGGCGGGCGCGGTGACCTCGGACAGGGTGTAACCCTGCTCGGAGACCTGAAGGCCCGCGGGGGTGGTGGTGACGGTGGTGTCCGCATCACCGTGTCCGCCGTGGGCGGCGGTGTCGTGGGTGTTCGACATGTCGATCGGGCTTCCTGTTGCCGCGCCCAGCCCGAGGGCCGCCGCGAAGATCACGGCGAGCCCTCCGGCGTAGGCGGCGAGTTTGATCGGGGTGTTCATGGCCGTCCCTATGCGGGAGTGGCCGAGTAGCCGGCCTCGTCGACGGCGCCGAGTACTGCCGATTCGTCGAGCGGGGCGGAGCTGGTGATGGTGAGCCGGCCGGTGGGGACGTCGACGGCGATGTCGGTGACCCCGCCGAGCTTGCCGACCTCGGCGCGGACCGAGCCCGCGCAGTGGCCGCAGGTCATGCCGGTGACGGTGTAGTTCGCGATGGTCATGTCGTTCTCCTCTGTGTGGGCCATACCAATGGGGGGTACGGGTTCTTGCATGGATGAAGGTACCCCTGGGGGGTAGTTCGCGCAAGTCCCTGTCGGGTGTTGCGCGTCATACCCATGGGGGGTATAAACCGAGGCGCGGCATTCGCCGTGACAGTCATCCGGAGTATCAGGAGGAGTGGTCGAGATGGATCGGACACAGGGACCGACGCAAACCCGAAAATGGTTGGCGCTGGGGTTGATTGCGCTCGCGCAGTTCATGGTCATCATGGACACGTCGATCATCGGGGTCGCGCTGCCGGAGATGCGCGAGGATCTCGGCTTCAGCCAGGGAAATCTCACCTGGGTGTTCAACGCGTACGTCGTGATGTTCGGTGGGATGCTGCTGCTCGGCGGGCGGCTGTCCGACCTGTACGGCGCCCGCCGGATGTTCAGCCTCGGATGGCTCATCCTGCTGGTGGGATCGGCGGCCGCGGGTCTGGCCGGTGACGTGCCGACCGAACTCGTAGGGCGGGCGGTACAGGGCGTCGGCGCCGCGCTGATCGCGCCTGCCGCGCTCACCCTGCTGATGATGCTGTTCGGGTCCACCCCGCGGGAACTGACCAGGGCGCTGGCCGTCTACGGCGCCGCTGCGCCCGCGGGCGGAACCGCGGGCGTGTTCCTGGGCGGACTGCTCACTGAGTACGCCTCGTGGCCATGGGTGTTCTACATCAACATCCCGATCGCGGTCATCGCGCTCGTTGCGGCGCCCGCGCTGCTGCCCGGCGGTCGCGGCGGTGCGAGTGGTGGCGTCGACCTGCTCGGTGCGCTCACCGTCACGCTCGGCATCGGGGCGGCGGTGTTCGGCATCGTCCGTGCCCCCGAGGTCGGCTGGGCAGCCGCGCAGACGTGGGGGACACTGATCGCCGCCGCGGTGCTGATCGCGGGGTTCGTGGTGATCCAGTCCCGCAGGCGCGAACCGCTGATCCGGCTCGCGATCTTCCGTACGCCCAACCTGGGTGCCGCCAATCTCGCGCAGTTCCTGCTCGGGGCCGCGTGGATCCCGATGTGGTTCTTCCTGAACCTGTATCTGCAGCAGGTGCTCGGCTACTCGGCGTTTCCCAGCGGCGCCGCCCTCATCCCGATGACGGCGCTGATCATGATCGGCATGATCGTGCTCGCCCCTCGGCTGATCGCGAGGTTCGGCCCGAAGTCGATGGTGGTCTCGGGTCTGGTCCTGCTGTCGGCGGGCCTGGCCTGGTTGTCGCTGGTTCGCCCGGACGGCAACTTCTGGGTCGACGTGCTGCCCGCGTCGTTGGTCTCGGCGCTCGGCATGGCGCTGGCCTTCATCCCCTCGCTTGGCACCGCGATCTCCAGCGCAAGGCCGGAGGAGGGCGGACTGGCGTCGGGCATCGTCAACACCAGCTACCAGCTCGGCTCCGCGCTGGGTCTGGCCGCCGCGACTGCGGTCGGCGCGGCGCTGGGGGCGAACGAGCTCGGTGATTCCGGCGCCCTCACGGACGGGTTCTCGGCGGCCTTCCTGGTCGCGGCGGCGGTCGCGTTGGCCGGGGCTGCCCTGGCCGGGCTGACGTTGCGCGGTTCTCGGGCGTCCGCGCCGGACGCCGAGTCGGTGACGGTCTGATGGCGCGGGGAGCGGTCCGGCTGGACGATCCGAGGATCAGGGCCGTGCTGCGCTGCGTGGGGGGCTGCCTGCTGGTCTCGCTGCGGGTCCGGCTGGATCGACGTTCCGTCGGTGACGCTCGCTGAGCTCCGGCACGGATCGGCTGCTCGCTGACGCTCCTGTGGGACGCGAGTCCGCGCAGGAGCGTCAGCATCCGCCGTTTGTGGCGGAAAGCGTTATCGGAGTATGGAAGTCGCCGCGGGGGCCCACTGAGGATCGCGACCGAGGAGGGCGGCCAGCCGGTCGAGGGCGGGGGCGTCCGGGTCGAGAGCGCGGACCGGGGCGAACAATGCGCCCGGCCCGCGCATGTCGGGCGAGTCGGGGTATCCACCGGCGAATTTCAGTGCGGTGGCCACCCGGCGTTCCGCGGGACGGTAGTCGATACCGATCGCCCTGCTCAGGTCCCAGCCGTGGGTGAGGACGTCGACGAAGTGGACGCCGATGGCGATCGAGCCGGACGCTGCCCCGGAGTTCGCGAGCGGAATGCTCCGATCGAGGACCGCGTCGTCGGTCAGGGCGAAGGTGAGTTCGCTTGCGGCAGCGGCGAAATCGGCACGGGGATCCGGAGTCGGCGGGGCGTCGCCGGTGAGGCCCGCGCTGGTGTTGTCGGCGGTGCCGGACAGGTGGGAGCACATCGCCCTGGCGTTGGCGTTCAGGTGGCAGATCACCGCACGGACATCCCACTCGTCGCAGGGGGTCGGGAGATCTAGCTGTTGTTCGCTCAGGTCGGCGATGATCCCGCCCGTCAGGGTGAGTGCCTCCAGGTAGTGCTCGCGCAGGTCCATGAACCCTCCTCTATACGTACGAACGATCGTGCGGTTATTTGACCACGCGATCGGCGTGCGGATCAAGGGGGTGCAAACACGGGCGACCGGGCGCCCGTGTTCAGCTCCGGCGGTAGCGCTCGCTGAGCATCGCGTGGCGCTCGGCCTGCCGCAGGCATTCCTCGCGGACCTCGGGCGGGCTGAGCACCGTGAAATCGACGCCGAACGCAGCGAGCCAGCCCGCGATGCCGCTGGCCGAGTCGCCGCGGAGCTCGATCACACACCGGCCGTCGTCGACCGCCTCGAGCGCGCCCCAGAACTCGTCGACCATCGGCGTGATCTGCTCGATCGGGGCATCCAACAGCACCCGCGCCGTGACCTGGCTGAACGCGCGGCTGATGCCGCGGGAGACGAACGCGGCGGCGTCGCCTGCCGGCAGCTCGCGCGGCGTGAACCGGGGCCCGCTGGGCGTTTTGGGCGTCATCCGGTCCACCCGGAACGATCGCCAGTCCTCGCGCGTGAGGTCCCAGGCGACCAGGTACCACCGCGCCCCGGCCCGGACCAGGCGGTGCGGTTCGACCTCCCGCCTGCTCTCGGTGCCGTCGGGGGTGCGGTAGTCGAAGCGCAGCCGCTCGTGGACGTGGCAGAGCGAGGCGATCGCGGAGAGCACCTTCGCGTCGACCGCGGACCGGGGCGCGCCCTGCGGCACCACGTCGATCCGCAGCGCGTCGAGGCGGTGCCGCAGCCGCGAGGGCATCACCTGCCGCAGCTTGGTCAGTGCGCGCAGCGACGAGTCGCCGAGGCCCTCGACCGATCCGGTGGCGCCGGACTGCAGGCCGAACGCGACGGCCAGCGCCTCCTCGTCGTCCAGCAGCAGCGGCGGCATCTCCGCGCCTGCGCCGAGCTGATACCCGCCACCGACGCCAACGCTCGCGTTGACCGGATAGCCCAGGTCGCGCAGCTTGTCCACGTCGCGGCGCACCGTCCGCGGCGTCACGGCCAGCCGGTCCGCCAGGTCCGCCCCCGACCACTCCCGCCGCATCTGCAGCAGCGACAGCAGTCGGAGCAGTCTCGCCGAGGTTTCCCGCATGGCTACACCCTGCCAGCCATTGCGGACAGTTGTGGTCCGCATTAGCCGCGTGAGTCGCCGGGCGATCGTGCGGGTCCCTGGAACACTCGAGAAATTCGGGGAAGGGGGAAATTGCGATGGCCGACTTGTTGCGGAGAAACCGACCACCGACTCTGTCCACGGCGGTCACCGGCGATGCGGAGCTCGTCGGTCGGGTCGGGCCGCTGATCGGGGACGGCGTGCGCGACTGCGTCAGCGTCGTCGAGATCGACAACGGGCGAGATCGTGAGGCGCATTTCGGGTCGTCCCGCGACGCCTCGTTCGAGATCGGGTCGATCACCAAGGTCATGACCGCCATGCTGTTCGCGGATGCGATCGATCGAGGCGAGGTTGCGGAGGGGACCCGGCTTGATGAGTTGCTTCCGGTGCGGGGGACCGGCGTCGCCGCGGTGACGCTCGGGGACCTGGCCGGTCACCGGTCGGGACTGCCGCGCCTGTCGCCACGGACGCGGGACTCGCTCGGCGCGGCCATCGCGGCCGCCGCGCGGCGCGACCCCTACCGCGCCGATCTCCGTGGGCTGCTCGCTCAGGCACGGGCCTCCACGCCCGGCCCGCCCGGCCGCATGGCCTACTCGAATCTGGGTGGCGCGCTGCTGGGTCAGGCCCTGGCCGCTGCGGCGGGCATCGGATATGCCGACTTGCTCACCGAGCGGTTGTCGGCGCCCCTCGGCATGACCGACACGTATCTGCCCGTCACTCGGGACGGCATCCGGTCCGGCGCCATGATCGGGTACGACCGACGCGGTCGGCGCGCGGGGCCGTGGACGATGAATGCGGCGGCACCGGCGGGTGGGGTGCGTTCCACTCCGGCCGACATGACGCGATTCGCCCGAGCGGTCCTCGCGGGGGCGGCACCGGGAATGTCTGCACTCGAACCCCGATGGGACGCCGACGGCGACGGCCGGATCGGGTACGCCTGGCTCACGAATCGGGTCGGCGAGCGGACCGTCACCTGGCACAACGGCACGACGGGCGGCTTCGCGAGCATGCTCGCGCTCGACCGTGACCGGCAGCGCGCCGTCCTCGTCCTGTCGAACACCGCCACGTCGGTCGACGGGGCGGCCGTCGCGCTGCTCCTCGGGGTGGTCAGCCCTCGTTGAAGACCGGGCGTGCCAACCGATTCAGCTGGAATGTCGAACGTTGCGTTTTACGAATCATGTTGTGTCGCAATGGAATGAATACGCAACCGCGGGTGCGGAGCGCAGGGTACGTTGACCCCCAATCACGACCGCGTCGACCGATGCCGGTCTCGCGGCAGTTGTCACGGCGGCGCCTCGTCCGAGGTCCCGCCCCTTTCACACAGGATCTTGACGACACATCATTCCGGGCGTCGAATCATCTCGACTGCCGTCGTCGCCACCGCGCTGGCAGGTGCACTGGTCACCAGCGGCGGAACCGCGGCGGCGGATTCCCTGGACCCGATCGAGAACGTCATCGGCACGGGATCGGCTGCCACGGTGGTGGCCTTGGACGAGATCGGGTCGTCGGAAGCGGCATGACGGGAAGCAACGAGATCGTGGGCCCGACTATGGATGTGGGAGGTACGGCGCTCGGTTCTGTCTGCGCTGCTGTGCGGAACCTGTTGTTGGGCCAGAATTACTGCATCGCCCCATTCAGTATGGGCGTACAGGGCTGACACCGCTTCGGGCCGCAGCAACAAATGGGCGCCGCCGGAATCGTTCCGGCGGCGCCCACTGCTGTCACAGATCGATCCCTACACCGAGTTCAGAGCCTTGCCCATGCCCCGCTCCACCGCGTCGACCAGGCGCGGACGCAGCTCGGCCGCCGGGACGATCGCATGCACCGAGCCGACCTCGCGGGCCCGCTCGATGTTGTGGATCGCCTCGAATTCGGCGGCCACCTCGCCGAGCTTCGACGACCGGACCGCGGAGCGCTCGGCGGCGAGCTCGACCCGCAGGCGGGTGCGTTCGGCGTTGTCGTCCGTCTCGGCCAGGCGGGCCTCGAGGTCACGGACCGCGGGATCCGCTGCGGTGCGGGTGTTCACCTCGCGGGTGAAGACGACGGCCGCGGCGGGTGCGCCGCCGAGCACCGAGGCGAAGGAGCCCTCCACCGCGAGCACCTCCATGTTCTCGTTCAGCGCGCCGGAGAACACCACGAACGCGCCGCCGTGGTACCGCGAGACCACCACGAACACGATCGGTCCGTCGAAGTTCACGATGGCACGGCCGATCTCGGCGCCGTACTCGAGCTGCAGGTTCCGCAGCGACTCCGGGGAGCCGTCGAAGCCGGACAGGTTCGCCAGCACCACGACCGGGCGATTGCCGCTGGCCGCGTTGATCGCGCGGGCCGTCTTCTTCGACGAGCGCGGGAACAAGGTGCCGGACGTCCACTGGTCGGGTCCGTCGGTCGGGAACCAGCCCTTGCGGGCGATGGCGCGCGACTCGATGCCGATCACGGTCACCGCGTTGCCACCGAGGTGGGCGTCGAACACCACGGAGGTGTCGGCGTCGGCCATGTCGGCCCACCGTTCGAGCACCGCGTGGTCCTGGTCGACCACGGAGCGCATCACGGTCCGGATGTCGAAGGGCTTCTTGCGGTCCGGGTTGGTCTCCGCCGAGAAGATCTCGCCGACGGTGGTGAACTCGCTCGACGGGTGCACGTGCGGGAAGGTGCGAACGTCGCGGTCGATCGGGTCCGTGGACTCGACCTTGCGCGGGAATCGTTCGCCCGCAGCGAGGTACGAGTGCTCGTAGTGCGTGAACAGGACGCCGATGGCCGCCGTCAGGTTCGGCGCCCAGTACTGCGCCTGGCCGTTCGGGCCCATCACCCGGTCGTAGCCGCCGATGCCGAAGTTGTCCTCCGCGGAGACACCACCCGAGTAGTCGAGCGACTGCTTGCCGGTCAGCACCATCGCGCTGTCCGGGGTCATCACCAGGATGCCCTTGGTGTGCATCAACATCGTCGCCTCGGCGTTCCAGTAGGGCTGGGCGCCGACGTTGATTCCGGCGACGATGACGTTGATCTCGCCGCCGTTCTGGGTGAACGTGATGATCCGGCGCAGCCCGCGTGAGACCCAGTCCATGTTCTCGGTGCCGGACTCCATCGAGATGGTGGCGCCGGAGGAGAGAGCGAACCACTCGACGGGCACGCCGAGACGCTCCGCCATGTCGATCGCGGCGACCACCCGGGAGCACTCGGCCTCGGCCACGGTGCCCAGCGCCTTCGTCGGATCACCGAACAGCGCGACGCGGGTCATGCCCTCGGGATGCCGTTGGGTGGGCGTGGTCACCAGGCCGACGATGATGCCCGCGGAGTTCCGTCCGTGGGGGCGGTCGACCGGGACCAGCACGCCGGACTCGTCGAGGTCGTACTCGACGAACGTGCCGCCGGCCGACAAGGCGGGGATCAGCTCGTAGGGGTACACGGTGCCGCGCGCCTTGGAACGCTGCACCTTCTGCGTGTACGCGTCCAACGGCTTGAGCGGCTCGGTCGGCGGCTCGGTGACGGCAACCTGCAGGCCCGCGCCCGAACGGTACGAGAACCGAACCGCCACCTGACGAGGCGCCCCGTTGGGCGTCTCCTGCAGGCGACCGATGATGGTGAGCTGCTCGAGTCCGGCGCCAACGGTCAGCGGCGCGACGTGCTGCGCGATCCTGGCGATCCGGTCGGCCGACACCTCGAACTTCGGCCACACGTAGAGCACAACGCGGTTGTTCTCGATGCGCTTGCTGCCGCGCTCGGCCTGGACCCGGCGGATGCCGTCGAGGCAGGCCACGACGGCCCGCTCGATGGCGGGCGCGGCGGCGATCTCGCCGTCCGCGTCGAGCTGCAGCGTCAGGTCCCGCACCTGCGCCATCGCGATCAGCCGCTCGTCGGTCTGGTTCTCCTTGGCGACGAGGCGGTACAGGTAGGTGTCCGCCGGGGCGGGCAGGCGGGTGCCGTCGAAGTTCTTGAGCCGCCACATGTTCAGGCGCTGAGCGGTGAGCGGGTGCATGTCGCGGATGATCTTGTCCTCGACCAGCCCCGAATCCGGCTCGGCCGCGGGCCGGAACGTCACGACGCGCTGCGCCGTGATGTCGCCGGGGGTCGCCACCGTGACCGTGATGCGGCGCCAGGACGCCGCTGCGCCGTGTTCCCGCAACACCGTGCGCAGCGACTCCGCGAGGGCGTCGCCGTCCGCGGGTGCGTCCGGCCAGACGAGGTAGAGGTCGATGACCTGGTTGACCGGGGCAGGCCCGACCGCGGCGTCGACGGCGGCGAGCGCCTCGTCGAGGCGGTCCCGCTCGGCGGCGACCGAGACCAGGTTCAGCTGTTCACCCGAGAGCTCGAAAGTGCCCGTGACGCAGGGCAAGCCGTGACCGTCGAGGGCCTTGACGTCGTGCAGGCCGCGAATCTTGTAGTACTGCCGGGTGACGACCTCCAGCAGGTCGCCCGGCAGCGACAGCGGGTCGGCGAGGAGACCGACCAGCGGCTCCGGCGTGTCCACCAGCGCGTCGATCCGCTCCGCGCGGTCGACCGCGCCCGGACGCTCCGCGAGGTACTGCAGGCTGCCCCGCACGCCGTCGTAGACCTGCTCGCGGGCCTTGCGGATCGCCGGCTCGTCGAAGATCCGGAACTGCAGGTTGCGGGCGACGTCGCCGACGACCGGGTAGCGCAGCTGGGTGGCGAGGACGAGTCGGTCGAGCACCTCAGCCAGGGCGGGGTAGTTGTCCGTGCAGACGCGGCCGTCGTGCAGCCACTGCGCGAGCAGGCCCGCGACGATCGGGACCTGGGTCTCCATCCGCTGCTGCGCGACGAAGATCCGGTAGACGGCCTCCTCGAGCTCCAGCGTGCGCTCGAGATCGTTGACGTCGTAATGACGCAGCGATCGGGAGAGCTTGGCGCGGAACGAGTCCGGCATCCCGTGGACGTCGACGTCGAGCGACTGCAGGAATGAGTGGAAGTGCTCGCGCGGGCTGTGCACCCGCTCGACGGTGTCCTCCTCGTCGACGGTCGGCCGGTTGCGTGAGAGCTCGCACAGGTCCGCGAACGTGGTCATCAGGTTCAGCTCGGCGGCGACGAGGGTGTTGTCGGACTCGGGGAGCGACTCGCGCAGGGCGAGGTACTCGGCCAGCAGCGCGCGCGAGCGGGCGGCGTCGACGTCGAATCCGGTGATCATCGCGCTCAGCGCGTCGAGCCGCGCCAGCGCCTCGGTGAGGTCGTCGCGGTCGCGGGTCTCGGGGGCGACGAACTCGACCCGCGGGGCCTGGGTGGTCACCGTCTCCTCGGCGACCTGATCGACGCGCAGCAGCGGCGCGCCCGCGTCCACCTGGGCGTTGACCACGGCCAGCACCTCGCGGACGGTGCCCGCGTATGGAGCCCGGATCGCGGTCTCCATCTTCATCGCCTCGAGCACCACGAGGGTGTCGCCGGCCTCCACCTCGTCGCCGACGGCGACCGGGAGGGCGACCACCACGGCGGGCGAGGGGGCGCGCACGACGCCCGCCTCGTCCTGGCTGATCTGGTGGCTGATGCCGTCGACCTCGACGAGGTGATGGGCGGGGCCGGTCACCGAGACGATGTGGAACCGGCGGCCGCCGACCACGATCCGGCTCTCGAACTCGCTGAGCCGGTCGACGTCGACCTCGATCTCGCCGCTGTCGCCGTCGATCCGGTAGCGGTGCGGTCCGATCTGACCGACCACGAGCTGGTAGGCCTGGCCCTGGTAGCTGAGTTCGACGGGTCGGCCGACGTTGTGCTTGGCGCGCGGCCTGCCGCCGCGGGCGGCGGCGAGGAACGCGCCGCGCTCGTGGGCCTCCTCGGCGTCGTACACGCCGACGGCGGTGGCCAGCAGCGCCACGGCGGCGGCGGGCGTCGGGCCGTTCGCGGTGCCCGCGCCGGTGCGGTCGAGCCATCCGGTGTCCGCGCTGGCGGTGATCACCTCCTCGCGGTCCAGCAGGTCAAGCAGGAACGACTTGGTGGTGGTGCCGCCGTCGAGGACGACGGTGGTCTCGCGCAGCGCGGTGCGCAGCCGGGCGAGGGCCTCGGACCGGTCCCGGCCCCAGGCGATGACCTTGGCGACCATGGAGTCGTAGTCGGGCGGGATGACATCGCCCTGGGCGATGCCGGTGTCCACGCGCAGTCCGGAGCCGAGCGGGAACTTGAGCAGGCGCACGGTGCCGGGCGCAGGGGCGAAGCCGTTGTCGGCGTCCTCGGCGTTGAGCCGGGCCTCGACGGCGTGGCCGAACTCGGGCGGGCAGTCACCGACCAGCGGGTCGCCGCCTGCCACCTGGATCTGCAGCTTGACCAGGTCGATGCCGGTGGTGGCCTCGGTGATCGGGTGCTCGACCTGCAGTCGGGTGTTGACCTCGAGGAAGGTGAAGACCTGCTGGGAGGGCTGGTACAGGTACTCGACGGTGGCGGCACCGCAGTAGCCGGCCGCGCGCACCAGGTCGGCGGAGACGCCACGCAGGTGGTCGGCCTGCTCCTTGCTCAGCAGGGGAGAAGCCGACTCCTCGATGACCTTCTGGTTCTTGCGCTGGATGGAGCAGTCCCGCACGCCGGGGGCCCAGACGTTGCCGTGCGCGTCGGCGATGACCTGCACCTCGACGTGCCGGGCCTCGGTGACCAGGCGCTCGATGAACACGACGGGGTCGCCGAAGGAACGCTCCGCCTCGCCCTGGGTGCGCTCGAGGGCGAGCTCGAGTTCGTCCTCGGCGAAGACCTTGCGGATGCCACGGCCACCGCCGCCGGAGCGGGCCTTGATGATCAGCGGGTAGCCGATGGCCTGCGCGTGCCTGCGGGCGTCGGCGCGGGTCTCGACGGGGCCGCCGGACCACGGCGCGACCGGGACGCCGACCTTCTCGGCGAGCAGCTTGGCCTCGACCTTGTCGCCGAGCAGGCGCATGGCGTCGGCGGAGGGGCCGATGAAGGTGATACCGAGGCGGGCGCAGAGGTCAGCGAAGGCCGGGTCCTCGGCGACGAAGCCCCAGCCGACCCAGACGGCGTCGGCCCTGGCCTCGATCAGGGCGCGCTCGAGCTCGGCGTGATCGAGGTAGGGGGTTGCGGCCGTGGTGGACGGTCGCAGGGTGACGCCCTCGTCCGCCTGCCGGACGAACATCGCCCGACGCTCGGCCTCCGTGTGCAGCGCGATCGTCGTGATGCCGTAAGGGTGCTCGGCATTGAGCTCGCGCACTGCCCGGATCAGGCGTACCGCCGCCTCACCCCGATTGACCACCGCTACACGTTTGAACATCCTCGCCCACCGTTTCTCGAATATGTGTGTCGACTGCGCCGCGCCCATGCGACCGTCCGCCCGTCCCGAACCCCATGAGGATGCCGGAGCGGTGTGCAGTCCGGACCGGTTGGCCTGGGACATGCCCGACCGAGTGCGGCTGGGACCCGAAACCTCGTGTGGAAACGAAGTCGAGGCGCGAGCGAATTCGATCCGGTCACGCGTAATCCTCGCCCGGCCTGGCGTCCCAAGTCGACCCTGCCGGTACGCAAGCATGCAGTATTTCCCCGACATTGTCATGTCGCGTCCGTCGGCGCCGGCGGATCGATCAATGTCGTTGCAGTGCAGCGGGATTCGATTCGTCCTCGGTGGGGACCGGAGGGTGAATCGGTACTACCAACCGGTAATAAGATTGATACTGGCGAGTAGGTATAACGCGTACTCGTGAGTAGGAAATTGTTTACTCACGAGTAGGGTTACTGGCAGGCGAAGTTTTCATATTGAGAAAGATGCTGTTACGGCGAGTATCGATTCCCTGGCGAGAACACATGATCTTGATATCTGCAGGTGAATGGATTGTGCTCCCGCGTGCCAAATCAAGTTGATCTTGGCGGGGGTCCAACAGGCCCTGGACCTGGACATTTGCTCAAGTGGATTCCGATTTCCGAATGATGTAGAACGGGTCTCAAGCGCTACTGGTTCGTGATCTTTCTCACAGAATAACTGGGAGAAAGCGACACACCTGGAACGCCGGAATGACAGGTCCCCGGGGGACCGGAGCCGCTCACGGTTCCGGGCACGGGATTTCAGGAAAGAGGCGTCCATGCTGCTGCCGATGTCACCGACCGACTCGATGTTCTTGCTGGGCGAGTCCCGAGAGCATCCGATGCACGTCGGGGGTCTGGCGCTGTTCACGCCACCGGAGGGCGCAGGCGCGCGGGACGTGCGGGCGATGCTCGACGCGGCCTTCGCCAGGGGCGAGGTGTCGCCGTTGCTGCGCAAGCGGGCGCGGCGATCGGTGACCTCGCTCGGTCAGTGGGGCTGGGAGACCGACTCCGACATCGACCTCGGCCACCACGTCAGCCACGAGGCGCTCCCGGCGCCCGGCGGGCTCACGGAGTTGCTCGAACTGGTGTCCCGACTGCACGGCGGGCTGCTCGACCGCAGCCGCCCGCTGTGGGAGATGCACCTGATCGAGGGACTCGAGGACGGCCGGTTCGCGGTGTACACGAAGATCCACCACGCCCTTGCCGACGGCGTGTCCGCGATGAAACTGCTGCGCAGCGCGCTCAGCGAGGATCCGGAGGCCCGCGAGATGCCCGCCCCGTGGGAGCCGCTGGTGCGGGAGCGTCCCGCGCTCACGCTCGTCCCGGACGTGTCTGACGGGGCCGTGGTCGAGCCCTCCAGGAGTGGCCCCCTCGATCTGGCGTCGGCGGTCCTGCGCGTCGCGCGTGGCGCCGTCGGCGAGGCCGTCGGCCTCCTGCCCGCGCTCGCGGGCACGGTCGACCGGGCAAGGAACGACCGCGGCGGTTCGCTCTCCTTCGCCGCGCCAAGCAGCATCTTCAACGTGCCGATCGGGGGCGCTCGGCGGTTCGCGGCGCAGTCATGGCCGATCGAGCGGCTGCGGCTGGTCGCGAAATGCGGCGACGCCACGATCAATGACGTGGTGCTGGCGATGTGCGCGGGCGCGCTGCGCGCCTATATGGACGAACTCGATGCGCTGCCCGCCGACCCGCTGATCGCGATGGTGCCGGTCTCGTTGCGGCGTGAACAGCCGGAGGCCAAGGCGGGCAACGAGATCGGGCTGCTCATGTGCAATCTCGCCACGCACCTCGACGATCCGGCGGCCCGGCTCGACACGGTGCGCACCGCCATGCGCGAGGGGAAGGACTCGATGCGCACCATGAGCACGGCGCAGGTCCTGGCCACCAGCGCGCTCGGTGTCGCCCCGTTGGCGCTCGGCATGTTCGGCCTCGGCGGGCCGATCCGCCCCGCGAACGTGATGGTCTCCAATGTGCCGGGCCCCGGGACGCCCCTGTACTGGAACGGTGCCCGGCTGAGCGCGCTCTACCCGCTGTCGATCCCGGTCGACGGGCAGGCCCTGAACATCACCTGCACCAGCACCGACGACGAGATCGCGTTCGGGTTGACCGGCTGCCGCCGCAGTGTCCCGCCGCTGCAACCGCTACTCGGATACCTCGATGACGAGCTCGCCGCGCTCGAGCGCGCCGTCGGTTTGTGAAACCGCAGAGGGAAAGGACGATTCAATGCAGCTCACCGCACATGACCAGTCCCTGTTTCCAGATGATCACGCTCCCCACCGGGTCCGCTCCGCCGTGGCCATCGCGCTGGGGTCGGCCGTTCCCGCCACGGCGTCGGCCGTCCTGGTGACCGGGTCCGGCACCACCGGCGTGCTGACCGGGGCCTTCACCATCGCCTGCGTGGCGGTGGCGGCCCTGATCATCTAGGCCCGGCTCACCCGATCGGCCCGGCCAGCATCCACCGGTGACCGAAGGGGTCCACCAGGGTGGCCCCGCGATGGCCGTTCTCGGTCGCCGGCTCGCGTTCGACGGTCGCGCCCGTCGCCCGCGCCCGCTCCAGGGTGGCGTCGGTGTCGGTGACCGGCAGCATCAGGCTCACCCCGGAACGGCCGGGGCTGGGCGCGGTGAAGCCGATCTCCGGGAACTCGTCGGCCAGGTACAGCGTGCCCTCGCCGATCGCCAGCTCGCAGTGCCCGACCCGGCCGTCGGGCATCATCACCGGCTCGCCGTCGACGCGGGCGCCGAAGGCCTCGGCGTACCACTCGATCGCACGGCGGGCGTCGGGCACGGACAGGTAGGGCAGGGCGGCGGGCCGCGGCACCACGGTCCGCTGCTGGTTGGGGTCGCGGGGATCGGTCATCTCGGCTCCTCGGTGGGTCGGCGGCGTCCACCACCATGGTCGTCCCATCGGCGCGGTCATCGGACCGCATTTGTTCCACTACGCTGGTGCCTTGTGCTGTCCGCTGTTCCTCGCCCGGTGATCGTCCGGGCACCGTCGAAGGTCAATCTGCACCTCGGCGTCGGTGACCTGCGCGAAGACGGCTATCACGAGCTCACCTCGGTCTTCCAGGCGCTCTCGCTGCACGACGACGTCGAGGTCAGCGACGCGGACGAGCTCTCGGTCGCGGTGCACGGCGAGAGCGCGCGGGTGGTGCCGACCGACCGGCGCAACCTGGTCTGGCAGGCGGCCGAGCTGCTCGCCGAGCGGGCCGGCCGGGACCCCGCGGTCGCGATCACGATCGCCAAGGGCATCCCGGTCGCGGGTGGCATGGCGGGCGGCAGCGCCGACGCCGCGGCGACGCTGGTCGCCCTCGACGAGCTCTGGGAGCTCGGCCTCGAGCGCGTCGATCTGGACGAGTACGCGGCCCGGCTCGGCAGCGACGTGCCGTTCTCGCTGCGCGGCGGCACCGCGATCGGTACCGGTCGCGGGGAGAAACTGCTGCCGGTGCTGTCCCGCAACACCTTTCACTGGGTTCTCGCGCTGGCCAAGGGTGGGCTGCGGACCCCGGACGTGTTCCGCGAGCTGGACCGGCTGCGGGCCGAGGGCGACCCGCCCCGGCTCGGGGACCCCGACGAGCTGATGCACGCGCTGGCCGTCGGCGATCCCCACCAGCTCGCGCCCCTGCTCGGCAACGACCTGCAGCCCGCGGCGCTGTCCCTGAAGCCGGAGCTGCGCCGGACCCTGCGGGCCGGCACCGCCGCGGGTGCCCTGGCCGGCATCGTCTCGGGCTCGGGGCCCACCTGTGCCTTTCTCTGCGCGGACGCCGACGCGGCCGTGGCGGTCAGCGCGGAACTGGCGGGCGCGGGCGTCTGCCGGACCGTGCGAACAGCCCACGGACCGGTGCCCGGTGCCCGCGTGATCGACGACAAGACGGAGCGCTGATGGCGAATCTGATCAATCTGGAACAGGTCTCGAAGTCGTTCGGGATCAAACCGCTGCTCGACTCGGTGTCGCTCGGCGTCCAGGAGGGCGAGCGGATCGGTGTCGTCGGCCTCAACGGCGGCGGCAAGACCACCATGCTCGAGGTGCTCGCAGGCCTCGAGCCGCCGGACTCCGGCCGGGTGAGCCGGGTCGGCGGACTGCGGATGGCGGTGGTCACCCAGCGCGGCGTGCTGCCCGCGGGCTCGACCGTCGCGGACGTGGTGCTGGCCCCGCTCGGGGTCGCCGAGCACGAGTGGGCGGGCGACGCGCGGATCCGATCGATCCTCGCGGGCATCGGCGTCGACTCGGTCGGCCTGGAAGCGAAGGTCGACGGGCTGTCCGGCGGCGAGCGGCGCCGCGTCGCGCTCGCGGCCGCGCTGGTGCAGGACCTCGACCTGCTGGTGCTCGACGAGCCGACCAACCATCTCGACGTCGAGGGCGTGCAGTGGCTGGCCGAACATCTCGTCGGCAGGCGCAGTGCCCTGGTCGTGGTGACCCACGACCGGTGGTTCCTCGACACCGTCGCCACCCGCACCTGGGAGGTCGTCGGCGGCAATGTCGAGACCTACGAGGGCGGCTACGGCGACTGGATCTTCGCCAGGGCCGAGCGGGCCAGGCAGGCGGACGCGGCCGAGGACCGGCGTCGGAACCTGGCCAGGAAGGAACTGGCCTGGCTGCGTCGTGGCCCGCCGGCCCGGACCTCCAAGCCGCGCTACCGGATCGAGGCGGCCGAGGCGCTCATCGCCGATGTGCCGCCGCCGCGCGACAACGTCGCGCTGGCCTCGTTCGCGCAGCGTCGGCTCGGCAAGGTCGTCATCGAGCTCGAGAACGCCACCATCTCGACCCCCGACGGTCGGGAGCTCGTGCACGACCTGACCTGGCGGCTGGCCCCGGGCGAGCGCATCGGCCTTGTCGGCGTCAACGGCTCCGGCAAGACCACGCTGCTGCGCACCCTTGCCGGCGAGATCGCGCCGTCGACGGGCAAGCGCATCGAGGGCAAGACGGTCAAGATCGGTTGGCTCCGACAGGAACTCGACGATCTGCCGACCGACATGCGGGTGCTCGAGGCGGTCAAGGATGTCGCCGAGCGGATCGTGCTCGGGGACCGTGAGGTCTCGGCCGGTCAGCTCGCCGAGCGGCTGGGCTTCACCCCGGCCCGGCAACGGACCCCGGTTGGCGACCTGTCCGGCGGCGAGCGCCGTCGGCTGCAGCTCACCCGGGTGCTGATGTCGGAGCCGAACGTGCTCTTGCTCGACGAGCCGACGAACGACCTGGACATCGACACCCTCCAGCAGCTCGAGGACATTCTCGACGGCTGGGCGGGGACGATGGTCGTGATCAGTCACGACCGGTTCCTGATCGAACGGCTCTGCGACTCCACCTGGGCGCTGTTCGGCGACGGCAAGCTCACCAACCTGCCCGGCGGCATCGCGGAGTACCTGCGACGGCGCGAGCAGGTCGTGGCGATCGCGGCTCCAGGGCCCGCGCCGGTGACGACGCCGACCGCGACCCGCGACGGCGCGGCGGACCGGGCCGCCCGCAAGGAACTGAGCAAGCTGGAGCGTCAGGTCAGCAAGCTCGACGAGCGGGAGACCACGCTGCACGCGGCGCTGGTCGAGGCCGCCACGGATCCGCAGCGGTTGCAGTCGCTCGACGCGGAGCTGCGGCAGGTGCTGGCCGACAAGGAGGCCGCGGAGGAGCGCTGGATGGAGTTGGCCGCCGAGCTGGAATGAACCGGCGCTCACCCATTCCGGTCTCCTCGCCGGGCGAAGGCGACTAGTCTGCGATGCAGGTCAGTATCTGTGCATGAGTCCCGTCATGGAAGGCGTGCATCATGGATCTGGAGGCCGTCGCCGAGATCTGCCGACTCAAGTACCGGTACACCCGCGCGCTGGACACCAAGGATTGGGCCACGTTCCGCGACACCCTGTTGCCCGACGCGACGGCGACCTACGGCGAGCATCTCCGGTTCGAGGATCGCGATGCGCTGGTCTCCTTCATGGAGATCACGCTCGCCCCGCACGTGCTGACCGAGCACCTGACCGGGCAGCCCGAGATCGACGTGGACGGTGACACCGCGTCCGGGGTCTGGGTGCTCTCGGACACGGTGATCATCCCGGAGGACGGGATGCTGCTGCGCGGTGCGGCTTTCTATCACGACCGGTACGCCAGGGGTGCGGACGGACGATGGCGCATCTCGCACACGGGCTACGAGCGCACCTACGAGGTGGTCATCTCCCTCGCCGACATCCCGAGCTTCCAGGTCACCTCGAGTCGGTGGGCGCTCTCGGTGACCCCGTCCGCCACCCAGGCCACCGCCTGACGGGGGCCCGCGGGTCGAATCGTGCTCGGCGCCAGGACCTCTCGGTCGGTGGCGTGTCGTCGCGGTGCGCGGACCCGCGGTCGGGCCTAGGGTTCGAGCGTGCCCGACATCACGCCCCGGTCCTCGTTCGCCGACACCCGCGCGTGGCTGCGCGCCCTGCCCGCCCTCACGGCAACCGCGGTGGCGGCCGATGCCCTTGACCCGACGCCAACCCCGTCGCCGTTGTTCCTGCGCTGGCTCGAGGACGCGATCGCGGCGGGAGTGCCGGAACCCCAGTCCGCCGTGCTGTCCACGACGGAGGACGACGGCGGGGTCGATGCCCGGGTCCTCATCCTCAAGGACGTCGACGAACGGGGCTGGTGGTTCTCGGGCTCGGTGGACTCGCCGAAGGGGCGTCAGCTGGCGGCGAACCCCTCGGCGGCGCTGACCTTCTACTGGGCCGGAGTCGGCAGGCAGGTCCGGGTGCGCGGCCGCGCCGAGCCGGGGGAGGCGGGGGTGAGCGCGCGGGACTACGTCGAACGGTCGGTGACCGCCCGCGCGGTGGCCGCGGCCAGCAGGCAGAGCGAGGTGTTGGCGGATCCCGCCGAGTACGACCGCGCGGTCGCCGAGATGGTCGCCCGGATCGAGGCCGATCCGGGCACCGTCGCGCCGGCCTGGCAGGCTTGGTGCCTGGTCCCGGACAGCGTGGAGTTCTGGCTCGCCGACCCGGGGCGCAGACACCAACGGTTGCGGTACCGGCGGCTCGGGCCGTCCGCGGGGTGGTCGACAGACACCCTGTGGCCGTGACCGCGAGATCACCTGAACGGGAGTGTGCATGAGCTTCATCCGGACCAACGTCGCAGGCGGCGTCGGCGAGATCGTGCTGGACCGACCGAAGGCGCTCAACGCCCTCGACCCGAGCATGATCCGCGACCTGTACGAGCCGCTGCTGCGCTGGCGCGACGATCCGGCGGTCGAGACGGTCCTGGTGACCAGCGGTTCCGAGCGGGCGTTCTGCGCGGGCGGCGACATCAAGGCCGTGCGGGAGGCGGTGCTGCGCGGCGATCGGGAGTTCGTGCACGGGTTCTTCGCCGAGGAGTACCGGCTCAACCTGCTGATCGGCGAGTACCCGAAGCCCTACATCTCGCTGATCGACGGCGCCGCGATGGGCGGCGGGCTCGGCATCTCGGTGCACGGCTCGGTCCGGGTGGTGACCGAGCGGGCGGTGCTGGCGATGCCGGAGACCGCGATCGGGTTCTTCCCCGACATCGGAGCCAGCCACTTCCTGCCGCGGCTGACCGGCGCGGCAGGGATGTACCTCGGGCTCACCGGCGCCAGGGCGTCGGCGGGTGACGCTGTCGCGTTCGGGCTGGCGACGCATTTCGTGCCGAGCGAGCGGTTGGCGGAGCTGGCCGACGCGATCCGCGGTGGCTCGGCCGCCGAGGCGCTGGAGAAGTTCGGCGAGCAGGCCCCCGACGCGCCGCTGGCCGCGCGGCAGGCGGAGATCGACGAGGTGTTCGCGCAGGGCACCCCGGCGGACATGCTGGCCCGGCTGACCGGGGACGACGAGTGGACGGCGCAGGCGAGGACCGCGCTGACCGCGGTGTCGCCGACCGCCGCCTTCGTCACCGCGGAGCTGATCGGGCGCGGCGCGGACGACGGGCTGTCGCGGTGCCTCGACCGTGAGCTGGCGCTGACCGGCCCGGTGACCGCCGGGCCCGACTTCGCCGAGGGCGTGCGCGCGGTGCTGGTCGACAAGGACCGCAACCCGACCTGGTCGCCGTCGAGCCTCGCCGAGGTGGACCGGGACGTGATCGCCGCGCTGTTCGACTAGCACCGCCCGCCCCGCCGAGTGTGCAGTTGCTGTCGTCCCTTCCCTGGCGACGCCCGGCAGATGCACACTCGGCGGGGTCCGGGGGCGCGCGGATAGCATCGAATCCGCCATCCCAACCGGAGGAGCCAGCAATCGTGATCACCGAGATCCTCGCCCGTGCGGCGCTGAGCCCGATCCCGTCCGCCCGGGCGATCGCCGCGAAGATCCTGCCGATGCGCGAGCACCGGATCGAGGGCAAGCGGATTCTGCTGACCGGGGCGTCGTCCGGGGTGGGGGAGGCGGCCGCACGGCGCCTCGCCGCCGAGGGCGCCGAGCTGATTCTCGTCGCGCGCGGCGCCGAGGCGCTCGAGGCCGTGCGCGACGAGATCGTGGGCGACGGCGGGACCGCGCACGCCCTGCCATGCGACCTCACCGATGCCGACGACGTGGACCGGCTCCGGACCCTGGTCCGCGACGAGTTCGGCCCCGTCGACGTGCTCGTCAACAACGCGGGCCGGTCGATCCGCCGCCCGGTCGAGGACTCGTTCGACCGGTTCCACGACTTCGAGCGCACCATGGCCCTGAACTACTTCGGCCCGGTGCGGCTCACCCTCGCGCTGCTGCCGGAGATGCTCGAGCGAGGGCAGGGACACGTGGTCAACGTGGCCACCTGGGGCGTGCCGGGTGGCGTCATGCCCAAGTTCGCGGCGTACCACGCGTCGAAGTCCGCGGTCAGCGCGTTCGGGCGCGACCTCGGCGCCGAGCTCGAGGGTCGCGGGGTGTCCGTGACGACCGTTCACTTCCCCCTGATCCGCACCCCGATGATCGCCCCGACCAAGGACTACGACTCGATGCCCGCGCTCGCCCCCGAGGACGCGGCGTCCTGGCTGGTCACGGCGATCCGCACCCGGCCGGTCGAACTGCTCCCGACCTATGCGGAGCTGCTGCGGTTCCTGGACAACTTCGCGCCGACGATCACCGACGCCCTCGTCAGGCGCGCCGGGATCTGACCGCAGCCGGTCGAGAGTGCACTTACCGGGGCATCGCCCGAGTGGCGGCGACCGTAGGTGCACACTCGGCGGGGCCGGAGCGGGGGAGCCGCAGCGACAGCCTGACGCCGCCGAGCGGGCTGTCCACCAATTCCACGGTGCCGCCGTGTAGTTCGGCCTGCTGGGCGACCAGCGCGAGCCCCAGCCCGGACCCCTCGGAGCCGGAGCCGGTGCCGCGGACGAATCGCTCGAACATCGACGCCCGCTCGGACTCGGGCACCCCGCTCCCGTCGTCGTCGACGGTGATGACGGCGTCACCGTCGGTGTCGGTGCGGACGGAAACGAGCACCCGTCCGGCCCCGCCGTGCCGGACCGAGTTGGTGATGGCGTTGTCGAGCACCAGCCGCAGGCCGGTCGGAATGCCGCGCACCGCAACGGGTTCGGGTGCCGAGAAGTCGATGTCCAGGTCGGGGTGGGTGCGCTCGGCTGCCTGGACGCAGCGGTCGACGAGCTCGGCCAGGTCCAGCTGCTCGTGGTCGGCGACGTCGGAGAGCTCGCCGACCGCAAGCCGTTCGAGGTCGGTCAGGGTGGTCTCGACCTGACGTTGGGTGGAGAGCAGGTCGCGCAGGATCTCGTCACGCTGCTCGCCGGTGAGCCGCATGGTCGAGAGCACCTCGAGATCGGTCCGCATCGACGTCAGCGGGGTGCGCAGCTCGTGCGCGGACACCGCGGCGAAGTCGCGGGCGGATCCCAGCGCCTCCTCGGTCCGTTTCTGGGCGGCGGCGATCCGGTCCAGCATGTGACCCATCGCCTCCGACAGATCCTCGGCCTCCCTGGCGCCGCGCACGCTCGGGCGCGCGGCCCGGGGATCGTCGCCGATGTCGTGGGTTGCGTCGGCGAGCAGTCGGAGCGGGCGCACGGCCCGGCCGGCCAGCAGCCAGCCCAGCCCGCCCGCCGCCGCGATCGCCACCACGGCGGCGATGGCGACCGCCACCTGCTGTTGCCGGATGGCCTGGGTCAACGGGTCCTCGGGGACGGTCAACGCCAGGAAGGCGCCCGGTTCTCCGGGGACCGCGACGTCGCGGATGCGGACCGCGGTACCTGCCAGCAACTCCGTTCTGGTCGCATCTTCGGCCGGGGTGGCCTCTGCGGACCCTCCGGACACGACCGCAGGCAGCGGAAGGGCCGGTGCCATCTCGACTATGTCGGCCGGGACCGTGTTGGCCGGGGCCGACAACGTCACCGAGTCGAGTGTCCGGTCGATCTGCTCCGAGCCGTTCACCCGAAGGAACACCGCGATGGCGGCGCCGATCGCGACGATGACGACGGCCGCGGACAACGCCGACACGATGGCGACCCGCGCGCGTAGCGACAGCGACCGCCTCACGGCTGCGCTCGCAGGACGAACCCGACGCCTCGGACGGTGTGCAGGACTCGTGGCATCGAGTTCGCCTCCAGTTTCTTGCGTAGATACGTGACGAAGACGTCGACCACGTTGGTGTCGGCGTCGAAGTCGTAGCCCCACACCAGGCGGAGCAGCTGGGGGCGGCTGAGCACGACGCCCGCGTTCTCGGCCAGCGCACCGAGCAGGTCGAACTCGCGCTTGGTCAGGTCGAGCCTGCGGCCCGCGACGTGGGCGCGCCGTCCCGGCAGATCCACCTCGAGGGCCCCGACCGTGACGAACCCGGCGGGCGCCGCGGCCCTGGGTGCCCGCCGGAGCAGCGCCCGCAGCCGGGCGACCAGTTCGCCGAGCTCGAACGGTTTGGTCAGGTAGTCGTCCGCGCCCGCCTCCAGGCCCGCGATCCGGTCGCCGACCGAGCTGCGCGCACTGAGCACGCAGATCGGCACCTCGTTGCCCATCGCCCGCAGCGCGGTGACCACACCGACGCCGTCGAGTCCGGGCATGTTGACGTCGAGGACGATCGCGGCGGGGCGCTTGTCGGACACGGCCCGCAGGGCAGAGGCCCCGTCCGTCGCGGTCTCGGTGTGGAAACCGGACAGGCGGAGCCCCCGCTCCAGCGAGGCCAGGACCTTGGGGTCGTCGTCGACGACGAGGATGCGGGCGGTGTCGGTCACCGCATCCATGGTGCCAGTGGCCGCGGGGTGCCTCAGCAGGCGCGAGTCACGGTCACGGCACCGGCCGGGACGCTCTCGTCCATCTCAATGGTCAGCATCTGTGCATCCGCGGGCAGTTCGTCCGCCGGGACGGCGCGCGTGATCGTGCCGTCGGCGATCATCCTCTGCACCTCCTCGTCGGTGAGCACCTTCGTGAGGGCCAGTCCCGGCTCGCCTGCGGGGGTCCCCGGGGCAGAGGTGACGGCGGGCATCGCGGTCCCGTCGGCGATCAACCGCTGCACCCCCTCGGTCAGGACGTCCGTGAGGGGCTGTCCCGGCTCGCCCGCGGGGGTCGCCGGGACAGTCGCGACGGCGGGCACCGCGGTCCCGTCCTCGATCATCTTCTGCAGCGCCTCCGGGCTGAGCTCGACGGCCGTGGCCGCACAGGTCGCCGCGTCCAGCGGTGCGCCTGCCACCGCGGGGCCGGACTCCTGGACGGCGACCGCCCCGCCCTGCGGGATGGCGTCGTTCGCCCACGCCACGCCGGGCACCGTGACGGCGGCGGCGACCGCCAGCCCGGCGGCCGCGAACCCGGCACGCTTGCGGACGATGCCGGTGTTGAGGGACTTGCGCATGGGGAACTCCTTCGGTCGTGTCGGAGCCCCGGTGGCTTCGACGTGACCCAAGGTATGGACGAAAAACTCGGCGCCCGTTAGCGAATCATTAGGGGTTCGTTAGACCCGAACGGGCGTCGTCCGACGCTGGATCCGCAGCCACACCGCGAAGCCCCAGACCACGAAGCCCGCGTACACCAGGTACAGGATCGCCGACGGGTAATAACCGGCCTTGAGCAGCAGCGGAACACCGACGACGTCGACGCCGATCCAGATCAACCAGAACTCGGTCCACCCGCGGGCCATCCCGTAGGTGGCGAGCATCGACCCCATGAAGATCCAGGCCTCCGCCCACGGGCCGTAGGAGCCGAGCCGGGCGAAGATCTGCGCGAACGCCACCGTGCCCGCGGCCATCGCGAGGACCAACAGGAGCCGGTCCCGCGGCGGCGCCCATCGCGGCAGCACCGCCTGGCCGGACTCGTGCCGCGACCGCAGCCACTGCGTCCAGCCGTACACGCTCACGGTGATGAACATCAGCTGGCGGCCGGCCTGGCCGTACAGGTTCAGCTCCTGTGGGGTGTGGAACAGCGCGCCCATGAACACGGTGAACAGCAATGCATTTCCGGCGATGCCCACCGGCCACGCCCAGACCACGCGCTTCATCCCGCCGATCGCGGAGGCGATGCCGAAGGTGTTGCCGAGGATCTCGCGCCACAGGATCGTGGCCCCGCCGAGGTGCAGTTCCGCGTCGAACAGGGTGAGCAGCGGATTCACGGAGCTAGTCGGCGGTCGCGACGAGCGGCTCGAGGGTCAGCTCAGGAAGCTCCTTCTGCAGGTACTGCAGCCGCCACTTGTCGCTGATCAGGGCGAGCATCACGCCGTCGGACCTGGTGAAGACCTCGACCCCGCGCTGGCGGCCCAGCTCGGTGGCCGACTCGGCGTCGGTGCGGCGGGCCAGCGCGTACGGCAGGCCCTCCATCCGGGCCTCCACCGAGAACTCCGCCTTCATCCGCGCGGCCACGACCTCGAACTGCATCGGGCCGACGGCCGCCATCACCGGCGCCGCGTCGCCGCGAATGTCGTTGCGCAGCACCTGGACCACGCCCTCGGAGTCGAGCTGCTCCACGGCGCGGCGGAACTGCTTGTACTTGCTCGCGCTCTCCGCGCGCAGCACCGAGAAGTGCTCGGGCGCGAACGAGGGGATCGGCGGGAACTCCACCTTCTTGTCCGTGAACAGGGTGTGGCCGGGTGCCAGGGCGGTCGCGTTCACCAGGCCGACGACGTCACCCGGGTACGCGGACTCGACGGTGGAGCGCTCGCGGCCGAACACGGTCTGCGCGTACTTGGTGGTGAAGGGCTTGCCGGTCTGGGCGTGCGTCACGACCATCCCGCGCTCGAAGACGCCGGAGACGATCCGCATGAACGCCAAGCGGTCTCGGTGGCTCGTGTCCATGCCCGCCTGCACCTTGAAGACCACCGCGCTGAACGGATCGGTGACCTCCCGCGCGGCGCCCTTGAGGTCGTCGCGGGGGCCGGGAGCCGGCGCGAGCGCCACCAGGGTGTCGAGGATCTGCCGGACGCCGAAGTTCAGCATCGCGGAGGCGAAGATGACAGGGGAGGTCTGCCCGGCCAGGAACATCTCCTGGTCGTGGTCCTGTCCGCTGGCCGAGAGCAGCTCGCTCTCCTCGACCGCGGTGTCCCAGTCGGAGCCGTCACGGGCCGCGGCGGCGTCGGCGTCGAGGATCTCCTCGGGCGCGATCGTGGCGCCGCCCGCGGTGCGGGTGAACCTGATGTACTCCCGCGGGGCGCCGTCCTCGCCGCGCCGCAGCAGGCCGCGGAAGTCGCCCGCGATGCCAACCGGCCAGTACAGGGGGGTCGGGGTAAGGCCGATCCGCTCGTGGATCTCGTCGAGCAGCTCCAGCGGGGTCTGGCCGGGGCGGTCCCACTTGTTGATCACGGTGATCACCGGGATCCCGCGGTGGCGACACACCTGGAACAGCTTGAGGGTCTGCGGCTCGAGGCCCTTGGCTGCGTCGATCAGCATGACCGCGGCGTCGACGGCGGTGAGCACCCGGTAGGTGTCCTCCGAGAAATCGGAGTGACCCGGGGTGTCGACGAGGTTGATGACGCTGATCGGATCGTTCGGCTCGGACTCGGCGGACTTGTAGTTGAACTGCAGCGCGGTCGAGCTAACCGAGATGCCGCGGGCCTTCTCCATCTCCATCCAGTCGGAGACGGTGGAGCGGCGACCGGCCTTGCCGTGCACGGCGCCCGCCTCCGAGATCATCTTCGCGTGCAACGCGAGTGCCTCGGTGAGCGTGGACTTACCGGCGTCGGGGTGCGAGATGACAGCGAAGGTCCGACGCCGGGCGGCCTCGGCGGCCAGGCCCTTCGGCGTCGCGGGGGTCCCGGCTGAGGCGACCTCCGCTGCGGCGTCGGGTGAGGTGGAGGCGGACGCCGACGCGGGCTCGGTGGTCACCGGGATTCCTTACTGATATGAGACGGACGAAATGTGGCGAAACGCCAATATGCCAGGTTACCCGTGCCGGTGACGCCTATGCTCGGGTACACCCCGAACCTGGCCGTGGCCCTGCGGGAGTAACGGCCGAACTGCGTTTCCGGAAGTACCAGTGAGGGCTCTGGGGCCCTCGGCGCGGCGTGCACCGCGCCCGGCCGCCTCGTCCCTCCATCGTGCGGAGGAGGGCGTCATGAGCCGGTTCACCGATGAGATGTATGCCAACGCAGCGGACAGTCCCCATGGGCTCGTGACCGGGGAACCGGACAGTCCGCGCCGTCAGGTCTGGAGCGAGATCCACGCGGCCGCCCGCGCGATGGCGGGCGCGCTCGCGGACACGGGCATCGGCCCGGGCGATGCGATCGGGATCCTCGCCGGTCAGCCCGTGGACATCGCGCCGTCCGTGCAGGCCATCTGGATGCGTGGCGCCTCGGTGACCATGCTGCACCAGCCGACGCCGCGCACGGACCTGACCGTCTGGGCGGAGGACACCGAGACGGTCATCGGCATGATCGCGGCCAAGGCGGTCATCCTCGGCGCACCCTTCGACGCGGCGGCGCCGCTCCTCGAGGAGCGGGGCATCAGGGTCGTCACCATCGCGGACCTGCGAGCGGGACCCGATATCGACCCGGTGCAGACCGCCGAATCCGACATCGCGTTGCAGCAGCTCACGTCGGGATCGACGGGGTCACCCAAGGCTGTGCAGATCACGCACGGGAACTTCTACACGAACTCTTGCGCGATGCTCTCCCGGATCAAGTTCTCGGTCGACGACGACGTGATGGTGAGCTGGCTGCCGCTGTTCCACGACATGGGCATGGTCGGTTTCCTCACCCTGCCGATGCAGATCGGTGCCGAGATCGTCAGCATCACCCCGATGGACTTCCTCACCTCGCCGCTGTTGTGGGCGGAACTGATGGGCAGGTACCGGGGCACGGTCACCGCCGCACCGAACTTCGCCTACTCGCTGCTCGCCAGGCGGCTCGCGCAGGCCGGGGACGGCGTCGTGGATCTGTCGACCGTGCGCTGCCTGCTCAACGGTGCGGAGCCGGTGGACGCCGACACGATGCTCGCGCTCGCGGAGGCGGGGGCACGATTCGGGCTGGACCCGGCGGCGCTGGCGCCGACGTACGGGATGGCGGAGGTGACCCTCGCGGTCTCCCTGCCCCAGCCGGGGCAGGGATTGGTGCTCGACCTGGTGGACCCGGACCTGTTCGAGGCGGGCGGCCTTGCGGTACCGACCGACCGGGCCAATGCCCGCCGGCTCCCGACGCTCGGTCCGCTGGTGTCGGGCCTGGAGGGGCGCATCGTCGGTGAGGACGGGCGGGTGCTCCCACGCCGTGCGGTCGGCATCATCGAGCTCAGGGGCGGGTCGGTGACCCCCGGCTACCTCACGGTGGACGGGCACAAGCCCGCGCGGGACGCGGAAGGGTGGTTCAACACCGGGGACGTCGGCTACTTCACCGAGGAGGGCCTGATGGTGGTGTGCGGGCGCGTCAAGGACGTGATCATCATGGGCGGGCGCAACGTCTACCCGACCGACATCGAGCGGGCCGCGTGCACCGTCAGGGGGGTCCGGCCGGGCAACGCCGTCGCGGTGCGGCTCGACGCGGGGCAGAAGCGGGAGTCCTTCGCGGTCGCGGTGGAGACCAACGACCATGAGGACCCCGAGGAGGTCAAGCGGATCGAGCACGAGGTGGTGCACGCGGTGGTCTCGGAGGTCGGCGTGCGACCGAGGACGGTGGCCGTGCTGGGTCCGGGCAGCATCCCGAAGACGTCGTCCGGCAAGCTGCGGCGCGGGCGGTCGGCCGCCCTGGTGAGCGGGGTGTAGTCCGGCGACGCGTGGTCGGGCGGGCTATTCGCGGATGCTGACCTCGGAGGTCGAGCCGTCGAAACTGAACGATCCGGCCGGTCCTCTGCAGGACATGGACTTGCCGTCGAGGGCCGTGCACGACAGCGCCCCGACCGTGAGCGTCGAGCCCGGCGGCAGCAGTTGGCCCGCGATGAAGGCACCGGCCACGTTGACGACCTTGCGGACCCCGTCGGGCTCGATGACGATCGCGTCGGCGGGCGCCCGCACGTTGGTCTGGGGGTCGACGATCGGCGGGTCCGTCTTCGGCAGCGGGAGGTCGCACAGCATGTGCGGCGCCTGGTTGTCGGCCTGGTTGGGGTTGAACCAGCAGCCCGCGGCCCCGGACACCAGGTGGAACACGTGCTTGCCGTCACCGATCGCGTACTCGGCGGGGTCGACCTGGACCCCCTCGGCGGCGGTGGCGACCCCGGTCGTGGCCGAATTCGCGCAACCGCTCATCAAGATCCCGGCCACGAGCACGAGCCCGGCACCCGCTGCGCCGCCCAACCGAACCACTACGCCCCCTGTGTCATTCTCGATCTCCACACCATCGCGGCGTCCGCAGCGTAGCCCAGATAGTAGCCAGCCGGTTCGATCAGTGCAGCTGGTTCTGTGCGGCCTCGAGCCCGGCGCGGAGCAGCAGCTCGACGGCGTCCGCGGCTTCCTCGCACACCAGGTCCAGTTCCTTGCGCTCGACCGACGAGAACGGCTTGAGCACGTAGTCCGCGGGATCCATCCGACCGGGCGGGCGGCCGATGCCGACGCGGGCGCGCAGGTAGTCCTTGGTGCCGATCGCGCTGGAGATCGAGCGCAGGCCGTTGTGCCCGCCCTCGCCGCCGCCGAGCTTGAGCCGGAGCGTGCCGAAGTCCAGGTCCAGCTCATCGTGCACGACGACGAGATTCGCGGGTTCGACCGAGAAGAACCGGGCCAGGGCGGCCACCGGCTTGCCGGACAGGTTCATGTACGAGCGCGGTTTCGCCACGATCACCTGGCGGCCCGCGATGCGCAACGTCACCGCGTCCGAACCGCTCTTCTTGTGCGCGGTGAACCGGGCCCGCTCGCGGGCGGCCAGCGCGTCGACCACCATGAACCCGATGTTGTGCCTGGTGCGTTCGTACTGCGGTCCTGGATTTCCCAGCCCGACGACGAGGGCAGTTGATTCGGATGGCTGGCTCAACGCGGTCGGCTCTCGGTCGTAGGGGTGGGGCCGCGAACGACAACGGCGCGCCGTCCCTCGCGGGATGGCGCGCCGTTGACGTTAGCGCTGCACTGATGTGTGCGGTGGAGCAGGCTCAGCTCTCGGTGGACTCGGCCTCGGCCTCGCCCGCCTCCTCGGCGGGGGCCTCGGCGCCCTCGGCGCCCGCACCCTCGGCCTCGAGGGCCTCGGCGGTCGGCGCGGCGACGATGTTGACGATCAGCAGCTCCGGGTCACCCTGCAGGGTGGCGCCGGCGGGCAGGGTCAGGGCGGAGGCGTGGATCTGGCTGCCGACCTCGAGGCCCTCGACCGAGACCTCGATGGACTCGGGCAGGTTCATGGCGTCGGCCTCGACGGAGACGGTGGCGGCGTCCTGGGCGACCAGGCTGCCTGCGGCGGCATCGCCGGTGACGACGACGGGCACCTCGACGGTGACCTTCTCGCCCTTCTTGATGACCAGCAGGTCCGCGTGCTCGATGTAGTTGCGGATCGGGTGGACGACGACCGACTTGGTGAGCGCGATCTGCTCCTTGCCCTCGATGTCGAGGGTGAGGACCGCGTTGGTGCCGTGCGCGCGCAGGACCTTGGCGAACTCACGGGCGTTCAGCGCGAGGTGGCGCGGCTCTTCCTGGTGGCCGTAGAGGACCGCGGGGACCTGGCCGTCGCGGCGGGCGCGGCGGGCAGCACCCTTGCCGAACTCGGTGCGGACGGCGGCTTCGAGGCGATTGGCATCGGTCGACATGGGAAAACAGCTCCTACGGCTCACATCAGATTTGATTCGGTGGCATTGCGGTGTTCTCGACGGGGGCGGACGACGCGCACGGCCCGGAGCGCAAACTGCTCGAAAGGTAGCCGTAGCCGCGTCGATCACGGTGAGCCAACGAAGTGGTTCACCCTCGCCGAGACAACGCTGGCCAGCATACCGGAGACCGGCGATCTCCCGCCAATCGACCTCGACACGCGCCCAGCGCGAAATCGCACGGGTTCGGGATGGCCGTTAGGTTTGGACGGAAATGGAAGACCACGACAACTCCCGGGAGTGCCGATGACTGACGTGACCGCCGCGCTGGCGCCGCTGGGCGTGCTCGCCCCGTTTGCCGGCCACTGGGCAGGCTCCGGCGAGGGGCACTACCCGACGATCGAGGATTTCGCGTACGACGAGCAGGTCAACCTGACGCCGATCGGGAAGCCCTTCCTGACCTACCTGTCCCGGACTCGCAAGCCGGGCGGCGGGCCGCCGATGCACACCGAGAACGGGTACCTGCGGCTCACCGGAGGTGACAGCGTCGAGCTGCTGGTCAGCCAACCCACGGGATTCGTCGAGATCCATCAGGGTGACGTTCGCGACGGCGTGCTCGAGATGACGACGGTGACACTGAGCCGGTCGCCGAACGCCAAGCCCGTCCACGAGATCCGCCGACGCTGGGTGGTCGAGGGCGATCTGCTCACCTACGACCTGTGGATGGCACACGACACGACGCCGCTCACCCACCACCTGCACGCCGAGCTGCGCAGGCAGGAGTAACTCCGCTACAGCGCCGCGACCGCCTCGACGAGCCGCTCGAGGTCCTCGAACGAGTTGAAGCAGTGTGGCGACGCCCGCACCACCGCGTCCAGGTCCCGGTTGCTCATGTCGACCAGCGTCGAGCCGCGGCCGCTGACGGTCACCGTGATGTCCTTGGCGGCCAACGCTTCCCGCACCGCCGCCGGGGCGACCCCGTCGACGGTGAAGGAGACGATGCCGCTGCGGGCGCGGCCGAGATCGCGCACCGTCGTACCGGGGACCGTCGCCAGCCCGGCGCGCGCGGCCTCGCCGCGTTCGGTCACCGCGGCGCTCACCTCGTCGATCCCCAGTTCGAGCAGGTAGCGGACCGCCGCACCCAGGCCGAGCCGGCCCGCGACGCCGCACTCCCAGAACTCGAACCGCGACGCGTCCCCGGCCATCCGGTAGCCGTCGGTCGCCGTCCACTGCGCGCCGTGCAGGTCGAGCGCTGCGGGTTCAAGGGTGCGGGCCAGTTCGGGGCGCACGTAGAGGAATCCGGTGCCCCGCGGGGCCCGCAGCCACTTGCGGCCCGTCGCCGAGAGCGCATCGACGCCGAGGGCGGCGACGTCCACCGGGATCTGGCCGACCGACTGGCAGGCGTCGAGCAGCACCAGCGCGCCGACATCGTGCGCCAGATCCACCACCTCGCGGACGGGATTGATCAGCCCGCCATTGGTCGGCGCGTGCACCAGCGACACCAGCCGAACCCGCTCGTCGAGCATCCCTGCGAGGGCGTCGAGGTCGATCTCCCCGGTCGGGGTGGACGGCACCACCTCGACGACCGCGCCGGTCGCGCGGGCGCGCTGCAGGGCCGCGATGGCGTTGCTGGCGTACTCGACCTCGGTGACCAGGACCCGATCGCCCGCGGCCAGCGGCACCGCGTAGAAGAAGTCAGTCCACGCCCTTGTCGCGCTCTCCACCAGCGCGAGGTCGCCTGCCTGCGCGCCGAGCAGTTCGCCGAGCGTGGTCTTCACGTCGGCCAGCTCGGCGGAGCGCTCCTCGGCCGCGAGGTACCCGCCGATCTCGGCCTCCCGGCGCAGGTGGGCGGTGACGGCTTCGAGAACCGGCTCAGGGGGCAGCGACGACCCGGCGCTGTCGAGGAAGACCTTGTCGAGGCAGCCGGGCGTATCGCGGCGCAGGCGTTGCTGATCGAGCATCTTCAGGCCCTCCTGGCTGAGCTGGCGTTGTGTGTCGGACAGTACCGTCGCCGCGGCCCCGCCCGCGGGCGCGACGGGTGCGCGATCGGCGATCTCGGTTTAGTGTCGGTGACGGTCTCTATTGTCGAATTCGTACTTGCCGAACATGCGCCGCCCACGATCGGAGCAGCTGATGGCGATGGCAGTGGATTCGCGCCGGCTCACCACCCGAGCCGCCGCGGAGGCGTACGTCGGTGGTGTCTGTTTCAAGCTCGGCCCACCCCGACTCATCGGTGCCGAACTGGAATGGCTGACCGCTCGTGACGACCCCGCGCGGAGCCGGCCGGACCTCGGCGACGTCGCCGCTGCGCTGGGGCCGCACGCACCGACATCGATTGCCCCTTCTTCGCCCGCTCTGACTCTGCCGAGCGGAAGCGCCGTCACCATCGAACCCGGCGGCCAGATCGAACTCTCCAGCGCGCCCCTGACCTCCGCCGAGGACCTGTGTGCCGCGCTCGCCGCCGACGAAGCAGTCCTGCGCCGCCTGCTGAGGGCGGCGGGCATCACCGTCCATTCCCGTGCCGCCGACCGGTCCCGCCCGGCTCAGCGGCTGCTGCGACTGCCCCGATACCGGGTCATGGAGGAGCGGTTCGACGGGCTCGGTCCGTTCGGCCGGCTGATGATGTGCAACACCGCGGCCGCCCAGGTGAGCGTCGACGCGGGCGCGGACCCTGCCGAGGTGTCCGCCCGCTGGCGGTTGCTCCAGGACGCAGGCCCCGCGCTGCTCGCGGCCTTCGCCTGTTCGCCCCGGTTGCGCGGGACACCGGATGGCGAATGGGCGTCGCAGCGGATGCGGGCCTGGCTCGAGCTCGACCCGGACCGGACGCGGCCGCTGCCGACCGACGATCCGATCGCCGACTACGGCCGCTGGGCACTGGACGTGCCGCTGCTGTGTGTAGTGGGTGGGCGCGGTGTCGGTGGGCGAGGCGCGGACTCTGACGGCGACTGGTCGGCACCGCCGGGTGCCACCTTCGCGGACTGGATCGCCGGGGCACTCGATTCCGAGATCGACAGGCGCCCGGACCTTGCCGACCTCGACTACCACCTGACCACGCTGTTCCCTCCCGTCCGGGCCGCGGGCCACCTGGAGGTGCGGTACCTGGACGCGCAACCGGGCGATCTCTGGCGGGTGCCGATCGCGGCGTTGGCCGCGCTGCTCGGCGACCGGGACACCGTCGCGGAGGCCACCGCGATCGCGGCGCCGACCGCAGGACGGTGGCGCGACGGTGCCGAGTTCGGGCTCCGCGACGGCGAACTACGGCGCGCCGCAAGCGAACTGCTGTTCCTGGCCGCAGCGCGGTCGTCCCGGTTCGAGGAGGAGCTCGCGGCCGCGGCCGAGCGATGTTGCCGCGGAACCAACCCAGCAGAGGAGTACCACCGATGACCGCAGGCCCCTCGACCCACGCAACGGCGCCCGAGGCCCCGACGCGCGAGGTCCTGCGCGCCCAACTCGCGACGGTGCTGGCCCGTGCCCGCGCCCGCAGCGCGGCCCTCACCGACTGCGTCGACGAGTCGGAACTGATCGCGCAGCACTCGCCGCTGATGAGCCCGCTGGTGTGGGACCTCGCGCACATCGGCAACCAGGAGGAGCTGTGGCTGGTTCGCGACGTGGGGGGCCGCGAACCGGTGCGCCGCGACATCGACGAGATCTACGACGCGTTCAAGCACGCGCGGGCGGACCGGCCTGCGTTGCCGTTGCTGAACCCGGAGGAGGCGCGCGGCTACGTCGCGGAGGTACGGAACAAGGTGTGGGACATCCTCGACCGTTCGCCGCTGGCGGGCAGGCCGGTCGAGCGGGACGGTTTCGCGTTCGCGATGATCGCCCAGCACGAGCAGCAGCACGACGAGACGATGCTCGCCACCCACCAGTTGCGAAGCGGCCCAGCGGTCTTGCGCGCCGTCCCTGCACCGGACCCAGTGCGCGCGGTGACACCGGACGAGGTGGTGATCCCGGGTGGTGAGTTCACCATGGGCACCTCAACGGATCCGTGGGCGCTGGACAACGAGCGGCCAGCCCACCAGGTGAGCGTCGCGACGTTCGCGCTCGACGCCGCCCCGGTCACCAATGGGCAGTATCGGGAATTCATCGCGGACGGTGGGTACGAGCGCGCCGAGTTGTGGAGCGAACGCGGTTGGGCGCACCGGCAGTCGGTCGGCCTGACCGCGCCACAGTTCTGGGAGCGGGACGGGGCGGGGGACTGGTGGCGGAGGTCCTTCGGGATCCTCGCGCCGCTGAACCCGAACCAGCCGGTGGTGCACGTCTGCTACTTCGAGGCAGAGGCGTACGCGCGGTGGGCGGGCAAGCGGCTGCCGACCGAGAGCGAGTGGGAGAAGGCCGCCCGGTGGGACCCGGCGACCCGTCGATCGCGCCGATACCCCTGGGGCGATGAGGAACCCGGTACCGAGCACGCGAACCTCGGGCAGCGGCACCTCGAGCCGGCCGGTGTCGGGGCGTACCCGCGGGGCCGATCCCCGCACGGCGTGGATCAGCTGATCGGCGACGTCTGGGAATGGACCTCGTCGGACTTTCTGCCCTATCCGGGTTTCGCGGCGTTCCCGTACCGGGAGTACTCGGAGGTCTTCCACGGCGGCGACTACAAGGTGCTGCGCGGCGGGTCGTTCGGCACCGACCCGGTGGCCTGCCGCGGCACCTTCCGCAACTGGGACCATCCCGTGCGGCGTCAGATCTTCGCGGGATTCCGTTGCGCGCGTGATGTGACGGAGAGCGCCTAGATGTGCAGGCACCTGGGCTATCTGGGCCCGCCGCGCGCGGTGGGAGAGGTGATCACCGCGGGATCACACAGTCTGCGCGACCAGTCCTGGGCGCCGCGGGACATGCGCAGGGGCGGCACGATCAACGCGGACGGATTCGGCACGGCGTGGTGGCAGGGCGATCCGGGATCGCCGGACGGGGTGCAGGCCTACCGGAATCCGGTGCCGATGTGGGCGGACCCCGCGGTCGACGGGGTGCTCGGGCAGGTCCGTTCTGGTGCCGTGCTCGCGGCGGTCCGCTCGGCCACCGTCGGCATGCCGCTCGAGCGCGCCGCGTGCGCCCCGTTCACCGGCGACGGGTGGGCACTGAGCCACAACGGTCGGATCGTGGGCTGGCCGGATTCGATCGCCGGGCTCGCCGAGTGGCTGCCGGCCGTGGAGTTGCTGCGGATGCCGGCGTTGACGGATTCGGCGTTGCTCTGGACCCTGGTGCGGCGCCGACTGGATGCGGGCGCACCGGCCGCCGTACTGGCCTCGGTCACCGCCGACGTCCTCGAGGCCGCGCCCGAATCGCGGCTGAACCTGTTGTTGGGCAACGGGACGACGCTGTGGGCGACCACCGTGTACCACTCGCTGTCGGTGAAGGTCGACGAGACCAGCGCGATGATCTCGTCGGAGCCGATCGACGACGACCCGGGCTGGCAGCCCGTACCGGATGGGCACCTCGTCGAGGCGCGGCCGGGACATCTGAACATCACCGAGTTGGGAGATCATCTATGAGCGAACCGACCCTGGAGATCCACCTCGCGCCGGAGCAACTGCTCGGGTCCCTGCGCGAGGACGCCCTGATCGGGCTCACGTCGACACCGAAGTGGCTGCCGCCCAAGTGGTTCTACGACGCGCGGGGTAGTGAACTGTTCGAGGAGATCACCCGGCTGCCCGAGTACTTCCCGACCCGCACCGAGCGGGAGCTGCTGCGGGCGAGTGCCGCGGACATCGCGGAGGCCACCTCCGCGCAGATCCTCGTCGAGCTGGGCTCGGGTTCCTCGGAGAAGACCCGGTTGCTCCTCGGCGCGATGACCGAGCACGGAACGCTGGAGCGCTATGTGCCGCAGGATGTGTCGGAGGCAGCCTTGGTGTCCGCCGTCGGGCAGCTCGCCGACGAGTTCCCGTCGCTGACCGTGCACGGCATCGTCAGCGACTTCACCGACACGCTGCACAACCTGCCGCGGGGCGGTACGAGGATGATCGCGTTTCTGGGTGGAACCCTCGGCAATCTGGTGCCCGACGAGCGGGCCGAGTTCCTGGCCTCGATCGCCGAGGTGCTGGACGAGGGCGAGCAGCTGCTGCTGGGAGTCGGGCTGGTCACGGATCCGGCGGTGCTGGTTCCGGCCTACGACGACGCCGCTGGGGTGACCGCACAGTTCAACCGCAACGTCCTGTCGGTGCTCAACGAGCAGCTCGGCGCCGACTTCGATGTGGATCGGTTCCGGCACGTGGCGCTGTGGGACGAGACGAACGAGTGGATCGAGATGCGGCTGGAGGCCGCCGAGGCGATGAGCGTGTGCCTGCCGGGCATCGGCCTGGACGTGCGGTTCGGCGCGGGGGAGCAGATGCGCACCGAGATCTCGGCGAAGTTCCGGGTCGAGGGCATCGGCAAGGAGCTCGACGCCGCAGGCTTCGGCAGCGACCGGGTGTGGACCGATCCGGACGAGCGGTTCGCGCTGATCCTGGCGGACAAGAAGTAGGCCCGCGCCGGACCCGCACGGATTCGTGTGGGTCCGGCGCGCCACAGCCTAGGACTGAGAGTTGAGGAACAGTCCCAGTCCGATCAGGGCGCCGGCGCCGCTGAGCAGGCCGGCTCCGAATCCGGCGACCTTGGCAACGGTGCCGAGCATGGCGAGGTCGGCGTCGGAAGATCCCATGGTGTTCTCCTTATGGCGGTTGGGTGAGTGATGCACGTCTCAGTGCGCCGCCATTGTTGACAGAGAACTCGATCGGCCCGGCCACCTGTCTCGGTGACTGAGACCCCACAGGGGCCCGGGTGAAGGTGCCCGGTGAGGCTCGCCTCCCGAGGCGACGACAACCGCCGCGCCGCGGCTACCCGGCCGGGCTCGGAGCCGGAGTGGTGGTGGTCGGGACGGTGGTGGTGGTTGCCGCCGCCGCAGCGGTGGCGGGGGAGACGGTGTCCGGCACCGAGTCCTGCGAGTCCGACGGGGCCGCAGCCTCCGCGGCGGGGACCGCGCTCGGTGTCGCGGCGGGTGTAGACGCCGATCCGGATTCCGATGCCGCCGGTGTGTCGGTGGTCGTCGCTCTGGTCGTGGTCGTCGCTCCGGTCGTGGTCGGCGCGGCGGACTTGGTTGCCGTGACGGTGCCCGCCACGGGCGCGGTGCTCGGCGTCGTCGGTGCGGCCGAGGTGGTGGCCGTGGCCGTGGCCGACTCGAGCGCGGCCGCCAGGCTGCCGGCATCCGGCTTGGCCGAGGGATCGATGGGTTGACCGTTCTGTGCCTGCTGCGCGAGGTGCGTCAGCCACGCCGCCGCGTACTCGGCGGATGTCAGCGGCTTCCCGTTGGCGGCATCGTTGTCGCGCCAGTAGTCGAAGTGGTGACCGACGTCCTTGGCGAGCGTGAGCTGGTAGGGATCGCTGAGGACGACCGGGATGGTGTTCTGGTTCGTCGTGATGAGTCCGATGATCTCCTTGAACACCTTCTGCGGGAGGTAGGCCAGCGGGGACATCTCGTCGGCGGAGATCGACTGGGCCTTCGCCGGGGCCGTCGCGGCCTCACCGGGCTTGTACGACGGGGAGGACACCTTCAGCAGCACGTCGAGGAAGGTCTGGTCGCCCTTCATCCAGTCCGGCTGGGACCGTACCTCCGCGAACGCATTGAACGCGATCTGGCTGAGTGCGACCGCGACGTCCTGTCCCGTCGCAGGCGTGAGGCCCTCACGCTCGAGGGTGTCGACATTCAGTTGCCTGCCCACGTTGATCGCGAGCTGCAACAGCGAGATGTTCTCCGGCACCGCGCAGGTGAAGTCCTTCTCGGAGCAGAACGAGGCGACCTTGCCGCCCAGTGCGCCGAAATCGTCGCCGCCGGTGTCCGGGAGCGCGCCCTGCCCCGTGGTCGGGTTGGTGCCGTTCTGGAACTGCCGGTCGAATCCGTCCGGATTGGCGAACGGGTTCTTGGCCCCGGGGAACGGTCCCTGACCGTTTGCCCGGCCGGCATCGGCCAGGATGACCACGCCGACGACGTTGCCCGGATTCACGATCCCGTATCCGCCGTTGCTGTCGGCGTCCTGGTGGCCGACGTCCATCGCGACCCGCCGGGCGACGTCAGCGCCCTCGCTGTAGCCGACGACCGCGAATTTGGTGTCGGGGCATGCAACCCGGATCTCGCGCATCACCGATTCGGTGTTGGCCACGCCGGTTGCGACGGCCTCCTCGTAGCTGCTCATGTTCGCGGGGTAGGCGATGTAGACGGCGGCGTACGCGTTCGGGTCGACGACGCCGTTCGGTGCGTTGATCACCGGATCGACCCAGTGGCTGCTGTAGTCGCTCGACAGCGCGGCAGGCAGGGCCTCGCCGTTGGGTCCGACCAGCATCTTCGTGGTGCCCGCCACGGGCGTGTCATTGCGGCCGGCGATCGAGACGGTCACCATGTCGTGGCACTCGGTCACCGACGACGTGAGCTCGGTGTCCGCGGTGCGCGGGGCCGGGGACAGGGCCCAGGTCAGCCCGAGTATCGCCGTCACCCCCACGACGGCAGGCACTATGGCGGCCGAGGCTATCCGATGGCGTGCGATGAACCCGCGAACTTTCATGTCGTCTCCCCATTCCGACTTCGAGGCACGCGTCGGTACTACCCCCCGAGCGGTGCGTCACATCACCAGGTACATCGTCACACGGGGCGGCAGTGCTACATGCGGGTCTCGCCGATTGATTCCGCTACAGCGTCAACTGCATGAACGTCATGTCCAGCCAGCGCCCGAACTTCATCCCGACCTCGGGCATCACGGCGACCGTCCGGAAGCCGAACCGCTCGTGCAGTGCGATCGAGGTGGTGTTGCCGGACTCGATGCTCGCCACCATCACGTGCACACTGCCTGCCCGAGCCCGCTCGATCAGCGCCGCCATCAGCTGGGACGCGATGCCCTTTCGATGGTGGTCGACGTGCACGTACACCGAGTTCTCCACCGTGTACCGGTAGCCGCTCTTGGCCCGCCACACCCCGTAGGACGCGTAGCCGGCCACCCGCCCGTCGGATTCGGCGACGAGCACCGGGTACCCGGCGCGGCGGCGCGCCTCGAGCCATTCGCGACGGTCCTCGACGTCCACGGTTTCCTCGTCCCAGATGGCGGTGGTGTTGAGCACCGCCTCGTTGTGGATCTCGAGGATGCCGGGGAGGTCGTGGTGGTCGGCGTCGCGGATCAACAGGCTCACCGCCTCATCGTGCCGCACCGTGACGCCCCGCCGCACAGGGACCGTGGGTCTAGCCGTCGAGGCCGCGGCGGGTCTTCTCCAGTGCGGCCAGCATGCGCAGGATCGACGCCTTCTGGTTGCCGAGGTCGGTGAGCCGGGCGCGGGCGGCAAGGCCCTGGCCTGCCTCCGCGACGGTGATCTGCTCGTCGACCGACGCGAGCTGGTCGAGCAGACCGGTGACGCGCGCCTCGAGGGTCGCCATGTCGACGGTCGTGGTCGGTGCCGACGCCGCCGGGGTGGAGGCAGAGGAGGCGGCCTTCGGGGCGGCCGCGCGACGCGGAGCGGATGCGGGCGCGGTTTCCGCGACGACCGCGGCCGCGCGCGGGCGCAGGGCCTTGCGGACCAGTGCCGGGTCCGGCGGGGTCTCGAGCTTGATCTGGTTCAACACCGCGCGGGCGTCGCGGGCGTTGACGCGCCACTCGCGCTCTTCCTCGTCGTCGGACTGCAGCGTGCCGCCGAGCGGGCGCAGTCCGTACATCCCGAGGAAGCGCCGGGCGCCGTCGATGATCTCTTCGTTCTCGCGGCAGGTTCCGCAGCGCGGCTCGTTGCGGTAGGCCTCCACCGCGTCGGTGTCCCCGCACCAGACGCAGGCGCCGGGAACCCATCGCCTGGCCGTCCGCATCGTCGTTGTTCCGGACTGGCCATCGAGTGTCTGCGCGTCAATCACGACGCATGACAATAGGGCAGAGCGAAGTGGCCCTCGACACCGGCTGGCAACCAACCTGCGGTTCTGCATTCCGGCGTGATCAATCTCATGTTCATGTCTCGGCGCGGCGCGGCGCGACCGGGTCAAACGGTTGCCGCGCAAGAGGTTCCGGCACCCGTCGGGCCGCCCAACGGGGCCGGTCGACGGGCAGGGTCACCTCTGCGGCGGGGGCGGAGGCGCGTCGCCAGGGGCGAGCTGGGCACCGATCTTCCGGAAGATCGACTCGGCCGCATTCTTGTACAGGCCGGCCTCGTCGAAGGCCTCCTGGTCGTAGGTGACGGCGACGGCGATCGCGACCTTCTTCGACGGCAGGTAGGCCTCCGCCGCCGCGTACCCGGAGAACAACGGATTCTGCAGCAGCCAGTCGCCGGAGATGACGATCCCGAGCCCGTAGGTGTAACCCTCCGACATCGGGGAGCAGGTGGGGCACCCGGGCAGGGCCGTCGTCTTGCCGCGCAGGTCCGTCGACACCATCCGCTGATACGACTCCGAGGACAGGAGCTTGCCCGTGCCGATCGCGACCGCGGTGTCGTGCAGGTCGAAGATGTCGGTGGTCTGAACGGCGCCGCGGGTGATGGTCCAGGACGGGTTCCAGTAGGTGGATTCCTCGTAGAACGGTGCGCCGGCCGGGATCTTGAGGGCCTCGCGACGCTCGGAGCTGAAGGCGTGCAGGGCGGGTTGGGCGATGGCAGCCGTGCCCGGGTCGGTCGTGTTGGTCAGTCCGAGCGGGCCGAGCACCCGCTCCTGCATGAGCTCCGCCATCGGCTTGCCGGTGATCTTCTCCAGCGCCAGCCCGAGGATGACGTAGTTGGTGTGCGCGTAGTTCCAGTTCGTCCCCGGCTCGTAGATCAGCGGCTTGGCGGTCGCGGGGGCGATGAGCTCCTCGGGCGTCCACCTGCGGAACGGGTCGGCGTAGATGGCGTCGTCGAACTCGGGCGCGCCGAGGACGTAGTCGGGGTAGCCCGAGGTCATCTGGGCGAGCTGGCCGAGGGTCACGAGGTCGCTGTGGGGGATGTACGGCAGCCAGGTCGACACCTTGTCGTCGAGGCTCACCTTCTTCTCGTCGACGAGCTGGAGCAGCAGGGTGGAGACGTACGAGATGGCCACGGCGCCATTGCGGAAGTGCATGTCGGTGGTGGCGGGCACGCCGGTCATCGACTCGCCGACGGCCTCGGTGAGGATCTCCTTGCCGTCGACGGTGGCGCGCACGATCACCGCCTTCAGATGGCTCTCGGCCATCGCCTCGCGGACGATCGTCTTCACGGCCGCGGCCTGCGCTGGGTCGGCGGGTGACGGGGGCGGCGACGAGGTGTCCGTCGAGGTGCACGCGGCCACGAGGCCGACCAGGCTCACGAGCACGAGGACGCGCCGGATCATCGCCATAGCTGATCTTGGCAGACCCGGCGGCCGCGCCGTCTGCTTTTCTAGGCCGGGGCCCCCACCACATCGGTCGCCCACTCGACCAGCGGCCGCATCGACTCCCAGGCCTTGCGGACCTCGGTGGCGGTGCGCCTGCTGTCGATCCACTTCGGTGAGGCGTACAGGCGACTGGCCGTCAGCGTCTTGTGACGCAGCAGCTCGATCCGCGGATGCTCGACGGAGAACCCGCGTGGCGTCGTCTTGAGGCGGTCGCCGCCGATCTCGAACTTCGCGGCCTCGAGGTCCCGGGTGATCGTCTCGAGCTGCCCGCCTCGGAGGTCGCTGTCGATCGCGGCACGAAAGCGCGCGACTCGATCCGGGTCGGCCTGATAGAAGCCGCCCGCAACGAAGAGTCCGCGGGCGTCGAGCTGTACGTAGTAGCCGAGGCCGGGCCGCACCGCGCAGAAGCCGCCTTGATGCGTCTTGTACGGCGACTTGTCCTTGGAGAACCGGACGTCGCGATACGGGCGGAACACCTTGCCGGGACCGAAATCGGGCTCCAGTTCGGTGAGCAACGCGGCCATCGGCGCGTGCACGGTCTCGTCGTAGACGGCCTTGTGTGCCGTCCACCAACTCTTGCTGTTGTCCGCCTCGAGGTCCTCGTAGAAGTCCAGGGCGGCGACGGGGAACCCGGAGAACGCGGTCATGTGAAAAGGCTAGCGCCTGTGCGCGGTTGACGGGTCCAGGGACTCGTCAACCGCGCACAGGCGCGAAGCGCCTACGCGCTGCCGTTGAAGAGGGAGGTCACCGAGCCGTTCTCGAAGACCTCCTTGATGGTGCGCGCGAGCAGCGGCGCGATGGAGAGCACGGTCAGCGTCGGGAAACGCTTCTCCTCGGGGATCGGCAGCGTGTTGGTCGCGATGACCTCCTTGGCGCCGCAGGATGCCAGTCGCTCCGCGGCCGGGTGCGAGAAGATGCCGTGGGTGGTGGCGATGATGACGTCGCCTGCACCGGCATCCTTGAGCACCTTGACGGCGCCCGCGATGGTGCCGCCGGTGTCGATCATGTCGTCGATCAGCACGCAGGTGCGGCCGTTGACGTCACCGACCACACGGTTGGACTTGACCTGGTTCGGGACCAGCGGGTCGCGGGTCTTGTGCACGAACGCCAGCGGCGCGCCGTCGAGGGCATCCGCCCACTTCTCGGCGACCTTGACGCGGCCCGCGTCGGGGGAGACGACGCAGATGTTGTCGGTGCCGTAGTTCTCCCGCACGTACTCGGCGAGCTGACCCTGCGCGTGCATGTGATCGACGGGCCCGTCGAAGAAGCCCTGGATCTGGTCGGTGTGCAGGTCGACGGTGATGATCCGGTCCGCGCCCGCGGTCTTGAGCAGGTCGGCGATCAGACGGGCCGAGATGGGCTCGCGGCCGCGGTGCTTCTTGTCCTGGCGGGCGTACGGGTAGAACGGCAGCACCGCGGTGATGCGCTTGGCGGATCCACGCTTGAGCGCGTCGATCATGATCAGCTGCTCCATGACCCACTGGTTCAGCGGGGCGGGGTGGCTCTGCAGCACGAACGCGTCGGAGCCACGGACCGACTCCTCGAACCGGACGAAGATCTCACCGTTGGCGAAGTCGCGGGCGGTCTGCGGGGTGACCTGGATGTCCAGCTCTTTCGCGACCTGCTCGGCCAACTCGGGATGGGCGCGACCAGAGAAGAGCATCAGGTTCTTCTGGTTGTCGATCCAATTCGCGCTAGTCACTGATCTTCGCCATCCTTGTTCGTGTTTTCGGCTTGTTGCTGTGCCCGCGCCGCCGCTTCGGCCGCCGCGGTGCCGGGTCGGTTCCGCTCGACCCAACCTTCGATGTTGCGCTGCTTACCCCCGGACACGGCGAGCGCGCCGGGCGGAACGTCGAACCGCAGCACCGTACCCGCACCGGTGTACGCACCGTCGCCCACCTGCACCGGGGCGACGAACATCGTGTCGGACCCGGTGCGGACGTGCGACCCCACCACCGTACGGCTCTTGCTGACGCCGTCGTAGTTGACGAAGACGCTGGACGCCCCGATGTTGCTGTGCTCACCGACGGTGGCGTCGCCGACATACGTCAGGTGCGGCACCTTCGAGTGCGCCCCGATCTCGGAGTTCTTGACCTCGACGAAGGCGCCCAGCTTGCCCCCCTCGCCGAGCACGGTGCCGGGGCGCAGGTAGGTGAACGGCCCGACGGTGGCGCCCGCGCCGATCGTCGAGCGGTCGGCATGGGTGCGGATCACGGTGGCGCCCTCGCCGACGGTGACGTCGCAGAGGGTGGAGTCGGGGCCGATGACGGCGTCCTCGCCCACGGTGGTGTGGCCGCGCAGCTGCACACCGGGCTCGATGGTCACGTCGCGTCCGAGGGTGACGCCGACATCGATCCAGGTGCTGGCCGGGTCGACCACGGTGACGCCTGCGCGCATGTGTCCTTCGATGATGCGACTGTTCATCTCCGCGGCCACCCGGGACAGCTGGACGCGGTCGTTGACACCGGTCACCTTGGCCTCGTCCGCGAGCTGCGCCGCATACACGTGATGACCGTCTTCGCGGGCGATCTTGAGGACGTCGGTGAGGTAGAGCTCCTGCTGCGCGTTGTTCGTTCCGAGCTTGCCGAGTGCGTCGCGCAGGACCCTGGCGTCGAAGGCGTAGACACCGGAATTGACCTCGGTGATCGCGATCTGCTCCGGGGTGGCATCCACGTGCTCGACGATCTCGACCACCTCGCCTGCCGCGTTGCGGACGATGCGTCCATATCCGTTGGGGTCGGCGGGGACGAAGGTCAGCACCGTCACCGCGGCAGGGGTGGGTGCCGTCTTGTGCTCGTCGATCAGGCCGAGCAGGGTGTGGCCGTCGAGCAACGGCACGTCGGCCGCGGTGACGAGCACGATCCCGTCGAAGTCCTCAGGCAGCGACCGCAGCCCGCACTCGACCGCGTGACCGGTGCCGTTCTGTTCTTCCTGGATCGGGACGAGGATCTTGCGACCCAGTTCGGTGGCGACCTCCGACACTGCCGCGCTGACTGCGTCACGCTCGTGCCCGACCACGGTGACCAGGTGGGTGGGGTCGAGTTCGGAGGCCGCGTACAGCGCGTGCGCGAGCATCGTCCGGCCCACCAGCGAATGCAGCACTTTGGGGGTCTTGGACCGCATCCGTGTGCCCGCTCCCGCGGCGAGGACTACCACGGCGGTCTCGGCTGGCATGACGCTCCCTCGAAATCGAACCGGTCTCTACAGCTGCTGGGTGACCCAGCAGATCGCGCCACTGTGCCAATGGTCGCTCATTAGTACTCGCTCCGCCGCCAGGACTCGAACCTGAACTATCTGAACCAAAATCAGAGGTGCTGCCATTACACTACGGCGGATTGCCGCACCTGCGGAAACGCGTCAGAAACCGGAGGCTCGACCCGGCCCCGCCTGTGCGCCCACGATCCTCGCATGCTGCCGCGGATTTGGTCGAACCGCCTCGACTGAATCGATTCGCGTGCCGGATAGGCTGGCGGCATGTCCCGACCCCCGCAGGCCCCCGGCGAACGACCTCCGCGGACGCGGATGACCGGCACCCAGCGTCGTGAGCAGCTGATCGAGATCGCCCGCGCGCTGTTCGCCGAACGCGGGTACGAGGCCACCTCCATCGAGGAGATCTCGGCCCGTGCGAGCGTCTCCAAGCCCGTGGTCTACGAGCACTTCGGCGGTAAGGAGGGCCTCTACGCCGTGGTCGTGGACCGCGAGATGTCGACGCTGCTCAACATGATCACCGCCTCCCTCTCGCAGAATCGGTCCCGGGTCCGAGTCGAGCGGGTGGCATTGGCCCTGCTCACCTACGTCGAGGAGCGCACTGACGGGTTCCGCATCCTCGTGCGCGACTCCTCGGTCACGGCGGCCGACGGTACCTATTCGTCCCTGCTGAACGATGCAGTCAGCCAGGTCGGGCACATCCTGGCCTCGGATTTCTCCAAACGCGGCTTCGACCCGGACCTCGCGCCCCTCTACGCCCAGGCGTTGGTGGGGATGGTGTCGATGACCGCGCAGTGGTGGCTCGACGAACGGACCCCTCCCAAGGAGGTGGTGGCAGCGCACGTGGTGAACCTGTGCTGGAACGGCCTGACCAACCTCGAGGCCGATCCGAAACTCGGGGGCCGATAGCACCGCGGCAGGGGCCGCGCTACCGCGGCGGCCCCATCGGAAAACGTCGGTGGCCGCGCTTAGACTCTTCTGTGGTCGCCCAAGCGGCGGCTTCACCCGTTCGGCGAGCCCAGGAGCATCGACGTTGTCTTCCCGTTCTTCGAACCCGGTGGCCGTCGAACCCGCTGCCTTTCCCCTCGCCGGTGTGTTCGCGTCGGCGCTCGCCGACCCCGCCTTCGGCGGCGTGCGCGAGGCCGTCGGCTCGGCCTCGCTCGACATCGTCGCGCCCACCCCGGCCCGGCCGTTCATCGCCTCGGCCATCGCGGAGAAAGTGCAGCTGCTGCTCGTCACCGCGACGGGCCGCGAGGCCGACGACCTGACCGGTGAGCTGCGCGAGGTGCTCGGCGACGCGGTCGCCCAGTTCCCGTCCTGGGAGACGCTGCCGCACGAGCGGCTCTCACCAGGCGCGGACACGGTCGGCCGCAGGCTCGAGGTGCTGCGCAGGTTGGCGCGCCCGGACGACGCCGACTACGGCCCGCCGCTGCGGGTCATCGTCACCACCGTCCGCTCGCTGGTGCAGCCGATGGCCCCCGGGCTCGGCGAGATCGAACCGATCACGCTGCGGGTCGGATCCGAACACGACTTCGACGCGCTGACACACCGCCTCGTCGAACTGGCCTACGAGCGCGTCGACATGGTCGGCAAGCGCGGTGAGTTCGCGGTCCGCGGCGGCATCCTCGACATCTTCTCGCCGACCGCCGACCACCCGGTTCGGGTGGAGTTCTGGGGCGACGAAGTCACCGAGCTGCGCGCGTTCTCGGTGGCCGATCAGCGGTCGTTGCCCGAGCTCGAGGTCGCCACCCTGATCGCGCCGCCCTGTCGCGAGCTGCTGCTCACCGCGGCTGTACGTGATCGCGCGGCGGCACTGGCCGCCGACAACCAGGCCGATGCGGCGCTGGTGGAGATGCTCGACAAGCTGTCCGCCGGCATCCCGGTCGAGGGTATGGAGGCGCTGCTTCCCGTGCTGCAGAACGGCGAGCTGGCGCTGCTCACCGATGCGCTGCCCGCGAACACGCACGTGCTGCTCTGCGACCCGGAGAAGATCCGCACCCGCGCGACCGACCTGGTGCGCACCGGCCAGGAGTTCCTCGAGGCGTCCTGGACGGCGGCCTCGCTGGGCGGGGCGGCGCCGCTGGACGCGTCCGCGATCGACACCTCGAGCGTCGGTGGCAAGGGCCTCGACCTCGCGGCCTCCGCCTACCGGTCGCTGCGGCAGGTGCGCGAGAGCGTCGAGGCGTCCGGCAGGCCCTGGTGGACGGTCAGTCCGCTCGCCTCGGGCAGCGGCGAGGAGCTGGCCCTCGAACTGCGGGCGGTGCCGGAGGTCCGCGGTTCCGACGAGCTGCTGGCCGAGCTGTTCGTGACCCTGCGGGCGCACGTGAGCGCGGGCGGTCGGGCCGCGATCGTGGTGGCCGGCTCCGGCACCGCGCACCGGGTGCTGGAGCGCCTCGCCGAGGCGGAGGTCCCGGCGACCCAGCTCGCGCCTGGCGCGGCACCGGTGCCCGGCGTGGTGGGGGTGCTGTGCGGCAGCCTGCACGACGGACTGATGTTCCCCGGTGGCGAGGCCGCCGATGCCGGCCTGGTCCTGATCACCGAGTCCGACCTCACCGGCAACCGGGTCGCTGCGGTCGGGGACGGCAAGCGGCTGCCGGCCAAGCGGCGCAACCAGGTCGACCCGCTCGCGCTGACCGCGGGCGACATGGTGGTGCACGATCAGCACGGCATCGGCCGGTTCGTCGAGATGGTCGAGCGGACCGTGGGCGGCGCGCGCCGCGAGTACCTGGTGATCGAGTATGCGGCAAGCAAGCGGGGCCATCCCGGCGACCGGCTGTTCGTGCCGATGGAGTCCCTCGACCAGCTCTCCCGCTACGTCGGCGGCGAGCTGCCCGCGCTCTCGAAGCTCGGCGGCTCCGACTGGACCAACACCAAGCGCAAGGCCCGCAAGGCTGTTCGTGAGATCGCAGGGGAACTGGTCCAGCTGTACGCGGCCCGGCAGGCCGCGCCCGGGCACGCCTTCGGCCCGGACACCCCGTGGCAGAAGGAGATGGAGGACGCGTTCGCGTTCACCGAGACCCACGACCAGCTGACGGTCATCGACGAGGTCAAGGCCGACATGGAGAAGCCGGTCCCGATGGACCGGGTCGTGATCGGCGACGTCGGCTACGGCAAGACCGAGGTCGCGGTCCGTGCCGCGTTCAAGGCCGTCCAGGACGGCAAGCAGGTGGCGGTGCTGGTACCGACCACCCTTCTCGCGCAACAGCATCTGCAGACCTTCACCGAGCGAATGGCTTCCTTCCCCGTCAAAGTCCGGGGCCTGTCCCGGTTCACCGACCCGGGGGAGTCGCGGGAGATCATCGCCGGCATGGCGGACGGCGAGGTCGACGTCGTCGTCGGTACCCACCGTCTGTTGCAGACCGCGGTCCGCTGGAAGGACCTCGGGCTGGTGATCGTCGACGAGGAACAGCGCTTCGGCGTCGAGCACAAGGAACACATCAAGGCGCTGCGCACCCACGTCGACGTGCTCACCATGTCCGCCACCCCGATTCCGCGAACCCTCGAGATGAGCATGGCCGGCATCCGCGAGATGTCGACCATCCTCACCCCGCCGGAGGAGCGGCACCCGGTGCTCACCTATGTCGGCGCGTACGCCGACAAGCAGGTGGCCGCCGCGATCCGGCGCGAGCTGCTGCGCGACGGCCAGGTGTTCTATGTGCACAACCGGGTCAGCTCGATCGACAAGGCCGCCAAGCGACTTCGCGACCTGGTGCCCGAGGCGCGGGTGGTGGTCGCGCACGGCCAGATGAACGAGGAGACCCTCGAGAAGACCGTGCAGGGCTTCTGGGAGCGCGAGTTCGACGTGCTGGTGTGCACCACCATCATCGAGACCGGCTTGGACATCTCCAATGCCAACACCCTGCTCGTCGAGCGGGCCGATTCGCTCGGCCTGTCCCAGCTGCACCAGCTCCGCGGTCGCGTCGGCCGCAGTCGCGAGCGCGGCTACGCGTACTTCCTGTACCCGCCGGAGAAGCCGCTCACCGAGACCGCGTACGACCGCCTCGCCACCATCTCGCAGAACTCCGATCTCGGTGCGGGCATGGCCGTCGCGATGAAGGACCTGGAGATCCGCGGCGCGGGAAATGTGTTGGGGGCGGAACAGTCCGGCCACGTCGCAGGCGTCGGGTTCGACCTGTACGTGCGGCTGGTCGGCGAGGCCGTTGAGGCGTTCCGCGCCGTCGCCGACGGCAGGCCGGTCACCACCGACGAGGCTCCGAAGGAGGTCCGCATCGACCTGCCGGTGGACGCCCACATCCCGCCCGACTACGTGACCGGCGACCGGCTCCGGCTCGAGGCATACCGGAAGCTGGCCGCCGCCACCGACTCCGAGGCCATCGCCGCGGTGATCGAGGAGCTCGTCGACCGATACGGCCCCGTGCCGGAGGAGGTCGGCAGGCTGGTCTCGGTCGCCAAGCTGCGCCTGCTCTGCCGCGAGTTCGGCCTCGAGGAGGTCTCCGTGGCGGGCACCCAGCTCAAGATCGCGCCGATGCAGCTCCCGGACTCGAAGCAGCTCCGGCTCAAGCGCCTCTACCCGAGCGCGCAGTACCGCGCGACGACAGGGATGGTGCAGCTTCCGTTGCCGCGAACCGGCTCGGGTGGAGTCGGTGCGGACCGGCTGCGGGACGTCGAGCTGCTGCAGTACATCGCGGACTTCCTGCTCGCCCTCGACGGCCGGGCTGCGGGCGCGGTCGACGTCAGCAGCCTTCCTGCGAGGGTGTGAGACATTGGCCGGCAACGAGATCCGACCGGGTGACAGTGTGGTCGAGGCCATCGACGTGATGGACAAACTGTGGGGATACGGCGGCTGGGAGGTCACCCAGACCCACGACTCGCTGACGGTCTACCTCGTCGAGGAGACCTACGAGCTGCTCGATGCGATCGCGGCGGGGGACCCGGTCGAGATCCGCGAGGAACTCGGGGATCTGCTGCTGCAGGTGCTCTTCCAGTCCCGGATCGCGCAGGCCGCCGGGCACTTCGACGTCGACGACGTGGCGGCCACGCTGGTCGCCAAGCTGGCGCACCGCAGCCCGCACCTCGCCGAGGACGCTGTCGGCCCGATCGACATCGCCGAGCAGGAGGCGGCGTGGGAGCGCCGCAAGCTGGCGGAGAAGTCGCGCGCCTCGTGCATCGACGGCATCGCCACCAGCCTGCCCGCCCTTGCGCTGGCGGAGAAGGTGATCGGCCGGGCCCGCAAGGCCGGGCTACCCGCTGAGCTGGTGCCCGAGGACCTCACGACGGTGCGGATCGGCGAGAACGGCAGCGCGGAGGTGACCCTGCGGCGGGCCGTGCTGGCCTTCGCGGACCGGATCCGGGCCGCCGAGCGCGCCGCCGCGGCGGCCGGGATCACCCCCGGCCCGCTCGCCCCCGAAGACTGGAAGGCGCACTGGGCCTAGCGGATCCGAGCCGCTCCGGTCAGTGCCCGGGCTCGGCCACCGGTTCCACCGGAGTCGGCTTCCCCTCGAACAGCGTCGAACCCCAGTACCCGCCGTCTCCGACACCTGGCGGCACGGCGAACACCGCGGACCCGACGTGCTTGATGTACTCGTTGAGCGCGTCGTTGCGCGAGAGCGACAACTGCATCGGCACGAACTGCTTCTGCGGATCGCGGCAGTAGGCGATGAAGAACAGTCCGGCGTCGAGGTGCCCGAAGCCGTCTGACCCGTCGGTGAAGTTGTAGCCCCGGCGCAGGATCTGGATGCCGCCGAGTTCCTCGGCCGAGGCGAGCCGGACGTGCGCGTCGGCGTCGATGACGGGTTGTCCGCCCGCGCCCTTCGCCTCGAGGTTCAGTGGATCGAACTCGTTCTTCTCGCCGAGCGGCGCACCGGTGCCCTTGCTGCGCCCGATCACCCGCTCCTGTTCGTGGAGTGCGGTGCGGTCCCACGATTCGATCAGCATCCGGATGCGTCGGGCCACCAGATACGAGCCGCCCGCCATCCACTGCTGGTCGTCGGACTCGGCCACCCAGACCTGTTCGTCCACCACGCCCTGGTCCTCGGCCTTGATGTTGCGCGTTCCGTCCTTGAACCCGAACAGGTTCCGCGGCGTCGACTGGGTGGTCGAGGTCGAGGAGGTGCGGCCGAATCCGAGCTGCGACCACTTCACCGCGACCGTGCCGAAGCCGACCCGGGCGAGGTTACGGACGGCGTGCACGGCCACCTGGGGGTCGTCCGCGCAGGCCTGGATGCAGATGTCCCCTCCGCTGCGGGCCGGGTCGAGGGCGTCGCCGGTGAACTTCGGCAACTCGGTCAGCGCCGCTGGACGCTTGCCCGCCAGGTCGAACCGCTCGAACAGCGACGGCCCGAACCCGATGGTCAGCGTCAGCCGGCTCGCGTGCAGGTCGAGGGCCTCGCCGGTGTCGGTCGGCGGGGAGTAGTCGCCCGCGCCGATCGCGCCGTCGGGCACGGCCTCCTCGCCCGCCGTCATCCGCTCGGCCATCTCGGTCCACTTCTTCAGCAGGGCGACCAGGTCGTCCCGGGAGTCGGTGGTGACGTCGAACGCGACGAAGTGCATGCGGTCCTGAGCCGGGGTGACGATCCCGGCCTGGTGGGCGCCGCGGAAGCCGACCACCTGGGTGTCCACCGACGCGGACTCGGGTGCGGTCAGGCGCCCGACCGCCGCGCCCGCGCCCACCGCCAGCGCCCCGGCGCCGACAGCGCCGAAGAGCCTGCGCCGCGAGAGCCCTGGACGGCCGGCGCCGTCACTGCCCGGCGACGACACCCTGCACCTGGCTCACCTCGGCGGACAAGGCGTCGATCTTCTGCGAGAGCGCCTGTCGCTGCGGCTCGGTCACCGTGCTGTACAGCACGAAGCCGTCGCCGCTGCGGTAGAGGGCCAGCTCCGCATCGAGCTCGGCGAAGCGCTGATCGATCCGGGTGCCCAGCGCGGGGTCCTTCTCGTCGACGATCGGGCGGAGCGTCGCGATCGCGGCCTGGGAGCCGTCGACGTTGGCCTGGAAGTCCCACAGGTCGGTGCCGCTGAAGATGTCCTCCTCGCCGGTGATCTTGGTGCGGGAGACCTCGTCGAGCAGCGTCTGGGCGCCGCCGGCGACCTGGATCGGATCGACGGTGAAGTCGGGGGAGTTGATGCCGTCGGACAGTTCCTTGAGGTCGGCGAGGAGCTGGTCGGCGATGGCGTTCGTGTCAGGCTGCAGACCCTGGGCCCACAGATCCTTCTCGAGCCGGTGGAAGCCGGTCCACTTCTGGCCGGGTTCGAGATCGACCTCGCGCAGGTCGAGGCGCGGGTCGAGGTCGTCGGGGAACGACTCGGCGATCGGCTCGATGCGCTCGTAGTAGGTGCGGGTGGTCGGGAACTTCGCCTTGGCGGCCTCGATGTCGCCGGACTTGATCGCGGCGACGAACACCGCCGCCGTCTCCTGGAGGGCGGTCACCTGGCTCGTGACGTAGCGCTTGTATCCGGCTGCGGCGTCGGCCAATTGGCCGCTCTCGTCGGCGGTCTTCGCGGAGTCGCCGGTCACCGTGAACTCGGAGCGGATGCCGTCGCCGACCATGCCCGGCTTGCAGGCGGTGTGATAGGTGCCTGCCTCCGCGAAGTTCACGATCAGGTTGCGGGTCAGGCCGGGACCGACGTTCTCGACCTCGCCCATGACACGGTCGCCCTCGCCGTAGACGTAGAACTCGGTGACCTTCGACCCGTTGTTGGTGATCTCGAACGTGTTGTTGCCGGTCTCGCCGGTGTCGCGCGCGACCTCGCAACTGGAGTCGGTCGCGGTGACCGCGATCGCGCCCTCGGCGCTCTCGGACTTGGCGGTGCAGGCGGCCAGCGCCACCGGCGCGAGGGCCAGCAGTGCAATGGCGGGAACGGTGCGACGCACGATGGAGCCTTTCAGGAAGCGGGGACGTTGGCGGGTTCGGGGAGCGGATCCTGCCCGGGCTTGGCAGGCAGCGGGCGCAGGAACAGGGCGAGCACGACGACCAGGTACACCGTCCACGCGAGCACCTGGAGGACCGTCGGGTCCGGCCGGAAGTTGAAGATGCCCTGCAGGACGGTGCCGTACCAGGTCGAGGTGTCGAAGTGGGCCGAGACGTCGAACGCCAGGTTCGATCCGCCGGGGAGCCAGCCGGCGATCTGCAAGGCGCGGACGCCGTAGGCCAGGATCCCGGCCGCGACGACCACCAGGAACACGCCTGTGTATCGGAAGAAGGCAGCGAAGTCGATCCGGACCGCACCGAAGTACAGGGCGACGGTCACGGCCGCGGCGACGGCGATCCCGAGGAGCAGTCCGACGAGGGGCCAGATGCTGCCCGCGGTGTTCTCCGCGTAGCCGACCAGCAGCAGGGCGGTCTCCACCCCCTCGCGGCCGACGGCGAAGAAGGCCATCGACGCGACCGCGAACGGTCCGACCGCGAGCGCCTTGGCCAGCCCGGCGCGCAGGTGCCCGGAGATCGAGGCGGCGGCCTTGCGCATCCACAGCACCATCGCGGTCACGATGATCACAGCGACCAGGGACGCGAGCCCGCTGATGAGCTCGGCCGCCAATCCGGTGACCGTCGAGGTGCCGAAATGGATGGCGACGAAGATGATCGCGACCATGGCGACGGCGGCGGCGACGCCGAGCCACACCCATTTGAGGGCGTCGCGGCGATCGGACTTGACCAGGAACGCGACGAGGATCATCACGACGATGCCGGTCTCGAGTCCCTCGCGGAGTCCGATGAGTCCGCTGCCTGCCAGCTGCGTCGCAACGCTCGGCGCGCTCGCGCCTGCGGCGAGTATGAGCACGGCGGCTCCTCATCTGTGCATGTCCGCAGCCCGTACATAGGCAAGGCGAACCTTCTCTTGAACCGAAATAAGGTAGCACTTACCACGCGCAGGCTTCGGTCGCGGCGGCGGCCCGTCCGAATTGCCCGGATCGCCGCCAGTCCGTGCTTCACGTGGATGATGGACGCGGTGACCACACGAAATCGACGACTGCTCGGGTGTGTTGTCGGGTCCGTGCTCGGCGGCGCCCTCCTCGCCGGGTGTGGGGGTGAGCCGAAGATTCCCATCCCGCAGGGCATTCCGCCGGGACCGGGTGCGGCCGTCCCCCCGATCGACATCGACGCGCCCGGTCGGACCGCCGATCAGTTGCGGGACTGGGCAGCCGACCAGACCGACGCCCTCGGCATCTCGGTCACCGCGCTCGAGGCCTACGGGTACGCGGCCGCGGTGATGGCGCAGTCCCGGCCCGAGTGCGGCATCGGTTGGACGACGGTGGCTGGCATCGCGAGCGTCGAGAGCAGGCACGGCACCTACCGCGGTTCCTCCGTCGCGCCGACCGGCGACGTCAGCCCGCAGATCCGGGGGATACCGCTCGACGGGGGACCGGGGGTGGCCGAGATCCCGGACACCGACGGCGGCGTGATGGACGGCGACCCCGTGCACGACCGGGCGATGGGTCCGCTGCAGTTCATCCCCGAGACCTGGAAGCGATGGGGCGTCGACGCCAACGGTGACGGGGTGGCGAACCCGGACAACATCGACGACGCGGCGCTGACGGCGGCGCGGTATCTCTGTGCCAGGGGCGGCGACCTGACCTCCGCGGAGGGCTGGCGCCGGGCCCTGATGGCCTACAACCTGTCCGGCGAGTACCTGACCGATGTTCGCGACCGCGCGGCCGCGTACTCGGTGGGGACCCGGCCGTGACCGCGCGGCGCGACGACACGGCCGGTTGCTGCCGTTAGGCTCAGACCTGGCACTATGTAGCGAAATCGTCTACTGGAAACGCCGCCAAAAGGAGAACCATCCGTGGCCATCATTGAGCAGGTCGGAGCTCGCGAGATCCTCGATTCCCGGGGAAACCCCACGGTGGAGGTCGAGGTGCTGCTCGACGACGGCAGCTTCGCCCGCGCCGCGGTGCCCTCGGGAGCCTCCACCGGCGAGCACGAGGCCGTGGAGCTGCGTGACGGCGGCGACCGCTACGGCGGCAAGGGCGTCGAGAAGGCCGTCGAGGCCGTGCTCGGCGAGATCGCCCCTGCCATCATCGGCATCGACGCCACCGAGCAGCGCGTGGTCGACCAGGCCCTGCTGGACCTCGACGGCACCCCGGACAAGTCCCGCCTCGGCGCCAACGCCCTGCTCGGCGCGTCGCTGGCCGTCGCCCGCGCGGGCGCCGAGTCCTCCGGCCTCGAGCTGTTCCGTTACGTCGGCGGCCCGAACGCGCACGTCCTGCCCGTCCCGATGATGAACATCCTCAACGGTGGCGCGCACGCGGACACCGGCGTCGACGTCCAGGAGTTCATGGTCGCGCCGATCGGCGCCGCCACCTTCAAGGAGTCGCTGCGCTGGGGCACCGAGGTGTACCACTCGCTCAAGTCGGTCCTCAAGGCCAAGGGGCTGTCCACCGGCCTCGGTGACGAGGGCGGCTTCGCCCCCGACGTCGCGGGCACCAAGGAGGCGCTCGACCTGATCAGCGAGGCCATCGCGAAGACCGGCCTGAAGCTGGGCACCGACGTGGCCCTGGCCCTTGACGTGGCGGCGACCGAGTTCTACACCGACGGCACCGGCTACAAGTTCGAGGGCAAGAACCGCACCGCCGCCGAGATGGGCGCGTTCTACGCCGAGCTGCTGACCGCCTACCCGCTGGTGTCCATCGAGGATCCGCTGGACGAGGACGACTGGGAGGGCTGGGTCGCCCTCACCGATCAGATCGGTGACAAGCTGCAGCTCGTCGGCGACGACCTGTTCGTCACCAACCCGGACCGCCTCGAAGAGGGCATCGTCAAGGGCGCCGCGAACGCGCTGCTGGTGAAGGTGAACCAGATCGGCACGCTGACCGAGACCCTGGACGCGGTCGACCTGGCGCACCGCAACGGCTACAAGACGATGATGAGCCACCGCTCGGGCGAGACCGAGGACACCACCATCGCCGACCTCGCCGTCGCCGTCGGCAGCGGCCAGATCAAGACCGGCGCCCCCGCCCGCAGCGAGCGCGTCGCGAAGTACAACCAGCTCCTCCGCATCGAGGAGGCCCTCGGCGACGCGGCCCGCTACGCAGGCGAGCTCGCGTTCCCGCGCTTCTCCTTCGACGGCTCGGCGAGCTGAGAACGGAAGCGGGACTGAGCCTATGAGCCAACGCGGTAGGTCACGTCCGGGCGGCAGCCCGGCCGGTCGGGACGCCCGTCGCACCCGCGACGAGTCGGCTGCGCGGCGTCCGTCGCGCGGTCGCCCGACCGGACCTACCGCACCGGCTCCCGGCTCCGGTCCCGCGGCGGGCGGAAAGCCCGCACCGGAGTTCGAGCCGGAGTCGTCCAGCGAGAAGCCCATCCGCGCACGGGGTTCGCGGGCGGGCGGCTCGGGGGAGGAGAAGCCCGAACGCACCATCCTCGGGCTCTCCACCGGCAAGGCGGTGATGCTGGCGGTGGTGGTCTGCGCGCTCGCGCTGACCCTGGCCGTCCCGCTGCGCAACTACCTCACCCAGCGCAGCGAGGCGGATCGGGTTGCCGCGCAGCGCGAGCAGCTCGAGAACGACCTCAAGCAGCTGACCCGGCAGAAGCAGCAGAACGACGACCCCGCGTACATCTCCGCCGAGGCCAGGGAGCGGTTGCAGTACGTCAAGCCCGGCGAGACGCCGTTCCAGGTGCAGCTGCCAGGCGAGGTGGCGACCAGGCCCGAGGAGCTCAGCGAGCGCAAGCGCACCGCGGATCCCTGGTTCACCGACCTGTGGCGGCCCATCGTGGAGCCGCAGCCGGAGCCGAGCACGACGCCCGCGCCGCCTGTTCCTGGACCGCCCCCGCCCGCACCGGATTCCGGCGCGGGTTCGATGACCATTCCTCACGATCAAGGAGGGCCCGTCGGGTGACCGATCCGGCTGACAGCACTTCCCGCCCCGCGGTGTCCCAGGAGGACCTGGCCGCGGTGGCCGCGCAGCTCGGCCGCGATCCGCGCGGCGTGCTCGCCATCGCCTACCGGGCCCCCGACGGCACGCCCGGCGTGGTCAAGACCGCGCCCCGGCTGCCGGACGGCACGCCGTTCCCCACGCTGTACTACCTGACCGATCCGCGTCTCACCGCCGAGGCGAGCAGGCAGGAGTCGGCCGGGGTGATGCGTGAGATGACCGAGCGCCTCGAGCGCGATCCGGAGCTGGCGCAGGCATACCGCCGCGCGCACGAGTCCTACCTCGCGGAGCGGAACGAGATCGATTCGCTCGGAACGGATTTCACCGGCGGTGGCATGCCGGACCGGGTCAAGTGCCTGCACGTGCTGATGGCGCATTCGCTGGCGAAGGGTCCGGGGCTCAACCCGCTCGGCGACGAGTCGGTCGCTTTGGCCGCACAGGGCAAGCTGCGCGGCACCGCCATCCCGGCGGATTGGCCCGTCTACCAGGGACCCGGTGAGACCGGGGACGACGAATGACCAGGGTCGCCGCCGTCGACTGTGGCACCAACTCGATCCGCCTGCTGATCGCGGACGCCGACGCGGCGGGACACCTGCACGACGTCCGGCGCGAGATGCGGGTCGTGCGCCTCGGGCAGGGTGTCGACGCGACCGGCGCGTTCGCGTCAGAGGCCATCGAGCGCACCAGGGTCGCGCTGCAGGAGTACGCGGACATGATCCGCGAGACCGGCGCGACCGCGGTCCGGATGGTCGCGACGTCGGCGACACGGGATGCCTCCAACCGCGAGGACTTCTTCGCGATGACCAGGGAGGTCCTCGGTGCCGTGATCGAGGGAGCGCAGGCGGAGGTGATCTCCGGCGACGAGGAGGCACGGCTGTCCTTCGCCGGTGCCGTCGGCGAACTCGATCCTGCCGCAGGTCCTTTCGTTGTCGTCGATCTCGGCGGCGGATCCACCGAGGTGGTTCTCGGTGATGGAGACGGGGTGCACGCGGCCCACTCGACCGACATCGGCTGCGTGCGGATCACCGAGCGCTGCCTGCACGACGACCCGCCGACGGCCGAGCAGATCGCGCAGGCGCGCGAGTTCGCGTTGGCGAAGCTCACCGAGGCCTTCGACCTGGTGCCGGTGGAGCAGGCCAACACCTGGGTCGGCGTTGCCGGCACGATGACCACCATCGCCGCGGTCGCGCTGGAGCTGCCGCACTACGACGCCGAGAAGGTGCACCTGTCGCGGATGACGCTGCCGCGGCTGCACGAGGTGAACGATTCGCTCGTGCACATGACCCACGACCAGCGGGCCGCCCTCGGGCCGATGCACCCGGGTCGGGTCGACGTCATCGGTGGGGGAGCGATCGTATCCGACGTCCTGGCCGATGAGCTCGCGCGCCGGGCCGGGATCACCGAACTCGTGGTCAGCGAGCACGACATCCTCGACGGAATCGCGCTGTCGATTCTGTAGCTCCGATCCGGCCAATCGGCGCGGCGGGCAAGCTAGCATCCACGTGTCCAGTTCGACCGTTTCCGCGTGTCGGACCGGTAGCGGCTGTCGCGATGTCGGCGCCGCGGCCCCCATAGCCCAATTGGCAGAGGCAGCGGACTTAAAATCCGCCGAGTGTCGGTTCGAGTCCGACTGGGGGCACTGGTCAGTGGGCCTTTCCAGTCAGGATCCGGGCGCCGAATGTCCCTTTTTGTCACGAATTGTCACAACTGGCGTGGAACTCGCGGCAGCGAGCAGCGCCGGGACCTGCGAGTGGGCGTAGGTCGACAGCGTGAAGGCGGCGCTCGAGTGGCCGAGCCACGCCGCGATCACCGCGATCGGAACGCCGCGTAGGTGCATGAGCGTTTCGACGACTCGTATTTGGCCACCCCTGGCTTACCGGTGTCCTCTCGGGTTCGGTCATTCCCGCTACGGTTGCTCGTGATGAACCGGCCGTCGATGCTGCTCGCACCTCAGACCACCGCCGGCTGAAGGAGGAAATGCTGTGCTCCACCTGCGGGTCATCTCGCCGAGTGAGCGGACCGGAGAAGTGCTGCACATGCTGGCCGCCGAACCCGGCGCTACTCATGTGACGCTTGCACTCAGTGCCGCCATCGATCCGCCTGGTGATGTGATCGAGGCGGATGTGGCGCGTGCCTGCGCGAATGACGTGCTCGCCGCGTTGACCGCTCTGGATCTGGTGCGAACGGGCGGTATTGTGTTCGAGCCGACGGGGACCGTGCTTTCCTGCGCCGGGGAGCGGGCGGACGCTGCGGCTCCGACACGGCCGGACGAAACGGTGGTGTGGGAGCAGTTGCTCGGTCAGGCGCGCGAGGGGTCCCGGCTTACGTACTCGTTCCTGGCGTTTCTGGCGATCGCGTTCCTGCTGTCGGCGGTAGGCGTGGCGACGGCCTCGCTGCTGACCCTCGTCGGTGCGATGGTGGTTGGGCCCGAATTCCGACCGCTGGCAGCGCTTTCGGTGGGTCTGGTCCGCCGCGACATCGGGCTCGTGCGGAATTCGGCACGCACCCTGGCCATCTCGTTTCCGGCCGCGATGGTGGTCACCGCGCTGGCCACTCTGCTATGGATCCGCCTCGGCTGGATTGGGGTCGGTGATGTCGAGAACGCCCGTGCCTTCGATTTCATCTACGAGGTGGGCCCATTCTCGCTGGTGGTGGCGCTGCTGGCGGGGGCGGCAGGCATGTTGGCGCTGGTCAACTACTCCTCCACCGTCCTGGTGGGCGTGTTCATTTCGGTAACGACGGTGCCAGCTGCCGGTTTGGCCGTCGTCGCGGTCTTCGCGGGAAAGTGGAATGTCGTGCTGAGCTCGCTGGCTCAACTCGGCGTCAATCTGATCGGCATTGTGCTCGCTGGGGTGGCCGTGCTGCTGTTGTTGTTACTGCGGGCCGGTCGCCAGGGCCGGTCGGTCATGCGCCGGGAACCCCGCTCCGGACCGCCTCGGAGCCACGGAGCTCCCGCGGACGCCACGGGGTCGCGCCGCCCAACGTTGCGGCCGGATCGTCCCATCCCAGGCGAGCACGAGTGCCAGGACTAACTTGCCATCAGTTTCCTTCAACCTCGGCTTTCTGATTGAGGATGCTGACAGTGATGCAGTCGGAAGCTGCGGTTCCGTGTTCGTCGACTGCGCTGATGTCGAGTAGGCGGCGGCCGTCCGGAAGTGACGTCCGCTGCCGGACATCGCCCGATTGGGAGAAGAGGAGGCCGCCCTTGTCTGCCCATACGTCCGCGCTAGAGAGTCGCTGGCCATCGGATCCCCACCTCAAGGATCAAGAACTACGAGAGGCTCCGCAAGTAGGGCGACTCCAAGGAGATAGCCGCGCGGATATCAAACGCGGCCGCGTCCCGCTAGTAGGTTCCTGGGCATTCCGTCGGGCCGAGGACTGCGAGATGATCGTGGTCAGAGTCCTCGCCGTTGAGCGGTGCACTCAGGTATCCGATGGGTGCGGTCTGAGGGAGTGTGGTGGGACATGTTCCACGAACGGGTCAGGTTCGCTGCGGTCGTTTCTACTCGGAGGTGGGCGCTGCTCGTCGTGCTGATCGTCGCCATCTCGTGGCTGGCCGGTGGGTTGTCCGCCGCGGCGAGCCCCGATCTCTCGGCCCGACAGAGTGCGAACGGCTCGTATGTCGATCACATCGACAGGGTCAGCGGCCGACAGTGGAGCATCTACGTTCACTCCGCGGCGATGGACAGGACGATCCGGTTGGACGTGATCCGCCCGGCCGACACCTCCGCACCGCGTCCGACGCTGTACCTGCTCAACGGCGCGGGCGGGGGTGAGGACGCCGCGACCTGGCAGGCACAGTCCGACGCGGTGTCCTTCTTCTCAGACAAGAACGTCAACGTGGTGACTCCGGTCGGTGGGCGGTTCAGCTACTACACCGATTGGCAGCGGCCCGATCCGGCGCTCGGGGTGAACAGATGGACCACGTTCCTGACCAGGGAACTCCCGCCGATAATCGACGCAACGCTGGGCGCGAACGGCCGCAACGCGATCGCCGGGCTGTCCACGTCGGGCAGCGCGGTGCTGACGCTCGCCGAGATGGCGCCGTCGCTATATCGGGGCGTGGCTGCATACAGCGGCTGTGCGCACACGAGTACCCCTCCTGGCCGCGCATATGTGGAGCTGGTGGTCGGGGCCGGGGGTGGCGACACGACGAATATGTGGGGCCCGTACACGGACCCCGACTGGGTGGCCAACGACGCGTATCTGCAGGCCGAGAAGCTGCGCGGGATTGCGTTGTACATCTCCAACCGCACCGGGCTGCCGGGTCCGCACGACACCCTCGACAACCCCCGGGTCGGCGGCAACCCCATCGCCCTGGGCACCCAGGTGGTGGTGGGTGGCGTCATCGAGGCAGCCACCGATCAGTGCACCCGCCAGCTGGCCGACAGACTCGCCGCGCTCGGGATCCCCGCCACGGTCGAGCTCGGCGCCCCGGGCAGCCACTCGTGGGGCTACTGGCAAGACGACCTCCACGCGTCCTGGCAGCTGCTGTCGACTGCTCTCGGCGAGTGACCGCTGCACGTGCAACCCGCCGGGCACAGAAGTATTTCGTGACCGTGCCGGATTCGAATTCGTAGCCGGGCAGGTCACCCCGTGGCCATGAGGCCGGTGATGTGTCGGTCAGTCCGTGAGTTCGTGGACGTTGTACTTGATGGACGCGTCACTGATCAGCAAGCCGAGTCCGAGCGCCAGGCTGCCGAGGGCCAGTCCGACGGTGAGGGCTAAGCCCACACCCAGACCCAGCGCGAGGGCGGTGCTGCCCAGACCCACAATGAGGCCAAGCATGATCTCTCCCAATACGGTGATGTCTGTTCCCGGCGTCGCCGGGAAACCCTGACAAGTCCATTCTCGTCCGGTAGCCCTGGCAGGAGAAGGACTCCAAGGTAGGAAATCGGCGCGGGCAGGCGAAGGGCAGCCAACGGGCGCCGCGCCTCGCACGGGCACCGCACCCAACTCGGGAGTCCGAAGGAAATCTGACGGTGTACAGCTCTCCGCAGTGGTGGTAGAACATGGTTGGTTGAGTCCACAGCCCCAGGGATTGCCTCTCGCGCGATCGCGTGCGCCGATCGGCAACTGCACTTCTGGCGTGGCCCATTCGACCGAGAGGCCCATCGAGCATCAGGAGGCCTGCCGTGTCGATTTCACCCATTCTCGCCCGCACGCCGGTGCCGGAGGCCCAAGCGGTTGGGCGAATCCCTGCAGGAGTACCCAGTGTCGCGGTTGGCGTCATCGAGGTCTCAGGGCCTGTGGACGCGCAGACTTTGCCCGACCTCGTAGAGCGCTTGAACACCGGTGTCAACGCCGCCGAGTATGGGCTCATTGTCAACCTCTCCCGAGTCACCTTCCTGGCGGTATGCGCGATCGAAGCCCTCATGGAGACGCATTACCGCGCCGGGTGCGCGGGGGTGGACGTCGTCCTGGTTGGCGGACCCCGTTGCGTGGAACACGCGCTAGCCGTCACGGGCGCTGACGTGCGGTTCCACTGTTTCGCATCCACGGAGCGCGCCTTCGAGGTATGTGAAAGTCGCTATCGGTGGTCGTCGCTCTGGTAGGCACCATACTTCGAAACGGAATTCCCGCCACAGAGATATATCAAGTAGGGGGACCGACATCTAGGAAGGTGAGAAGGATGGGTTCCGTCGGCGTCGACTTCAACGTCGCGATGCAAGCTTTTTTGCACTGGTTGAGCGTCAACTTCGGCATCGGAGGTGGAGTAGGCATCAGCTGAGAATCTCTCCAACAAGGCCGCCGAAGCAGTGCCCGCCCGGCGGCCTTCTTCGTCCGCCAGGCGGGTTCTGGTGTCACCGCTCGGGAGCGGGCTGGCACCGGGTGAGGCCATCGGCCCCGTGCATCGTTCAGCTATCGCCCGGCAGGGGTCTGGGAGATGTGCTCCCGTAGGCGGTGTAGAAACCTCTCGCGATGTCCGTGAAGTAGCTCAGCCTCGGCTGCATCGATGGCTTCCTCATGCTGCTCGACTCGGCGCAGCTCTAGTGCGCGTGTGACGCGCGCCGGCGCGGTCTGCTCACGCAGTCGACAAGCTCGAGCGGCGGCCGACTCGTCATTGAGCACATAGGCCGCCGCGCGATCGCAGTCGATGAGAATTCTCTCGTATCCCAGGCGCAGCGCCGACTCTTCGGGGAGCCGCACGACGGCAGCATCCTCGATCAGTTGGAGCGGTAGGCGTGCAAGCCGATAGTTGAATCGGGCCATCGCCAGAGGGAGGCCGAGCACGCTTCGATCGTATCGGTACGCGACGGACCGCCCTGTGGATGGAGGCTGTGGAATTAGTTCGACCCCTTGAGGCCGGTGTGATGTGGGTGCAGTCTGGTTGCTGGACTACGCGTGCACGGGTGTCAGCCGCACTCCCTACAGCCGTGCATGCGCTCGATGGCCGACGGGGGGGGCACTGCACGGACGTGCCCTGGTCTCAGGTCGGCGGTTACGCGGACCGGAAGATGTCGTCCGTCTTGTCCGAAGGACAGGATCCCTCGCCCGGGGTGGCGATGAACATCCGGCGCATCACGGCCCGCGTCAAGGCGCCCACAGCGCGGGACTGAAGGACCAAGGCCGCATCGGTGGTCGCCAATGCGAGGACCACGGGTGTGCCGATCCACACCGGAATCTTCATTGGCCTTCTCCTCGGGACTGCTTGTGCCCGTCAGTGATTGGGGTCTGGCGGGGGGGACAACAGGCGGCCCCGCCGACGCAGGGGGCTTTGTCGGCGGGGCCTACGCCAGTCATCGAGGGATGGTGGCGCGAGCCAACCGTAGACGGGAGAAGTCGTTACTCGCGCGTACAAAACTGGACGGTTCGCCAGATGCGGACCAGCCGCGATGTACATAAGACGTGAGTGGTTCGACGGCATCACTGTGTCAGTGGTCAGCCGGCTCCCACGCCCCCACCGATTCCGAACGTGACGTTCAACCAGTGCATGAATGCTTGAGCGGCCACATTGAAGTCGATTGCGATCATGACTGTCACCTCATCAGGGTTTCGATCCCCCTCTACTAGGTGAATCGCAGTCACGCGCCGCGGCGTTTCGTGAGGGGCTCAGCGGGGTCCCACAGAGGTGATGAGCATCCGCTCGTACGCCAGTCGGATTGCCGCACACACCGATGTCCTCGGTCAGCTGTAACGGAAGACGTGAACCGGTAGTTGAATCGGGCCACCGCCATGGGTATCCCGAACACGGTTCGATCGTATCGGCGCCCTCGTGGGCCAGCTGTGGACAACCGTTGTGGAAATCAGCGCATCGCGGGCAGGCCGTATCTCTTGACGGCGGCGACGGCCAGGCCGGTCGCGAGGGCGGCTGCTGCGACGACGCGAATTGCAGCCGACTTGATGCGGGGTGCTACGTGCGATGCCATTGGCGACGGTCTCCCTGGTTGGCATGCCTCCGGAGTGAGGCGGCGAAGGCAACCGTATTCCAGGTCGCACCCGATGACCACCAAAGGACCGTTTGGTATCTGTCGAGGTGAAACGCGTTCTCGCGCTAGATGAGTCCGTACCAAAGGCCCGCGCGCGACAACATCTACGAGAGTTCGTCGGCCGACGGACTGGCCGCGGAGCTGCGTGGGCGACCGGTGGTCGGCGACTAGCTCAGGGCTCGTCGATGCCGGCGAAGGCGGCGGTGGACTGGCGCAACAGATCGGTGACCCGCTTGTCGGAGTACCCGGTGGGAGCGATCACGACGCCCCGGCGCGGACACCACACCACGCCCGCGTCGATCCGGGTCGCCGATTCCGCGAGGCCGGCCTCCCACTTCCCGAGCACGACCGCGTCGGGGTCAGCCGACACATCCCAGTCGAGGATCCAGGATTCGAGGGCCGCCCACTGAAAAGCGGGGTCAGCGATTCTTGCGCGCACGGCGGCCATTGTGGTGACGGGAGAACGCGCTGGCAAGTGTCGCACTACAGGGCGATGCCCGGCCGACTGTCGCGGGTTCGGGCGAATCACCGAATCGGGCCGCCAGGTCACCTACTCACTGCCGGACGGCGCCACCGCGACCTTCGTATGGAACGGGAACGGCGAGCAGCGGGCTCAGGAGTAGACGGCGGCCTTCAGGTCCTCGAAGGACTCGAGCAGCAACTCGGCGTAGCGACGGTCGTCGCGCAGCTGCCGTGGGTCCGCGATGATGTTGACCGCCAGCGAATCGCCAACCGAGCTGACCGTGTGCGCCACGCCGGCGAGGCCGATGAGTGGGGCCAACCCGAAGTTCGCGGCCACGGTGGATCCGCAGAGCACCAGGTCGGCGGGGCCCTTGGGCACGTTGGTGACGAGGGTGTTGGCGAGCTGGACGGTCGTCGACTGCCGGGCCGGGAGCGCGCGGAGGACGCGAAGAGCGTTCCGCACCAAGAATCCCGGGAACGAATTGGCGAGCGCATCGGACTGGGTCTCGCCGGGGCTGGTCTTGCGGACCCTGTCGGCGAGCACCGAGCGGTGGATCGCGCCGACGCGCTCGACGAGGTCGGGGGAGTCGGTGTGCAGGTCGACGGCGATGGTGACGAACCGATTCCTGGAGGTCGCCTCGATGTCGTCGCGCGTCGATACCGGGACACAGGCACCCAGCGATCCGGCCGGCGGGTCGCCGACCTCGCACAGATATCTGTGCATGGTCGCGCCGACGATCGTGAGCATCAGATCGTTGAGGGTCACGCCGCCGACCGCACTCCGCATCGCCCTCAGCTCCGGGACGGAGAAGAACACGGCGTTGTAGACGCGTTCCTGGCCGAGGGGTTGGTTGAGCACGGTGCGCGGGCGCAGCGCGGCGGGGGTCTCGTACATCCCCTGCGCGCGCTCCGTCCGCCTCAGTCGCTGGACCCGTCTAGCCCGGGGAACGGCGCAGGCGAGCAGGCAGAGATTCCGGGGAATGGCGGCGACGGCCATCGCCGCCATCGAGAAACTGGACGGAATCGGGTCCGCGTCCGGGCGCTCGTCGGTCGGCAGGGTCTCGGTGAACAGCTGTCGGGCGATCCGGGCGCCGAGACCGCCGTCCGCCATCGAATGGTGCATCTTGATGGCCACCACGGTGGCGGGGCCCGCAATCCCTTCGACGCCGTCGACCCCGGTGACGACGTGGGCCTCCCACAGGGGTCGCGACGGGTTCAGCGGCCGCCGCTGGATGTCCACCAGCAGCGTTCGCAGTTCTTCCCAGCCTCGTCCGATATGGAAGGCAACGTGGTCCTCCGCCGCAAACGCGGGATCCTCGGCCCAGTACGGGTGGTCGAGGTCGAACGGAACCCGGATCATGCGCTGGCGCAGGACACCGATCCGGCCGGCCCGTTGCGTGATCCACCGCAGGAGCTCGTCCCGGCTCGGAAGGGGGCGCCCGCCCGAGTCGAAGGCGTACGCCGAGACGGTGGTCTGAGCCGTCGACGGCGTCTCGACGTACGCGAAGATCGCGTCGCGTGGATCGACCTGGATCATGGCGCCCCCCTTCGGACCCGAAACGTCCCCCCGGACGATAAACGTATCGCCCGGTTTGGCGTGGCTCCTATGTCGGCCCCGCGTCGGGCCGCGGGGCGCATAGCACCCCGATGGCTCGATTCGGGCGAACTGGGCGAGGCGGATTTGGTGACGTCGGTCACTCGGATTCCGCGGCCGCTCGGCGTCCGGATTCGGGGCGGTGTGGCGTGCGATCGACACGAAACCGGCCGGTTTGTTATCTCGCCGTTACTAAAACCGTCTCGCGCGGATTTCTATGTCTGACCACCTATTTCCGCCCATCCGTCAGGCGTTGTCGGCGGCTTGCCGCAGGTGGAGTGCCATGCCGGGCCTGGCGGGCTGGGTGCCCGCCGCGGTGCGGCAACTGCCGTTCGCCGGATCAAGATCGTATTTAGATAAAGATTCGATCACGGTAGACGTATCGATATCGTTTCGTTACCTTCGTTGTGGGGGTCCGAGGTTGCACGGCCCAAAAGGTGCGACCAAGAAGCCAACGAAGATGAGGTAAAGACTGTGGGAACTCTCCGCAGGACGTTCAATCGTTCCAGCTCGATCACCACCGCGCGTCGCCTGAAGGGCGCCACGGTCGCCGTCGCGACCGGCGCGATCCTGGTCGGAGGCATGCAGCTCGGATCCGCCACCGCGACCGCCGCTCCGATCGACCACCAGGCGTTCGCTGCAGTGCCCTTCCAGCTTCCGCAGGAACTGCTTCCTCAGGGAGCCCCCGCCGCACCGGCCCCGCTGCCCGAGATCACCGGCGCGCAGCAGTGGGTCAACGACCAGCTCCGCGCGCTCAACCCCGGCGGGTCGGTCGCTCCGTTCAAGGCTCGCACCGTTCAGCCCGTCAACGGCGTCATGACCTCCGGCTACGGCGCTCGCTGGGGCTCGCATCACGGCGGCATCGACATCGGTGCCAACCTCGGTACCCCGATCATGTCCGCGGCCAACGGTGAGATCATCTCCGCCGGCCCGGCCTCCGGCTTCGGGCTGTGGGTCCGCGTCCGTCACGACGACGGCACCGTCACCGTCTACGGCCACGTCAACGAGTACACCGTCAACGTCGGCCAGCGCGTCGAGGCCGGTCAGCAGATCGCGACCGTCGGCAACCGCGGTCAGTCCACCGGACCGCACCTGCACTTCGAGGTGTGGGACGCGAACGGTGTCCAGCTGGACCCGAGCGAGTGGCTGGCGGCCAACGGTGTCGCGGTGACCTGGGGCAGCGCCCCGGCCGCCTAGGCGTCAGCCGAGGCTGAAGACCTCCACGCGCGGGGCGTGGGCACGCTGTCGGAAGACGGCGTGTCCACGCCCCGCGCGTTCGGCGTCTCAGATGCCGACGGCGGTCTCGAGCGCCTGTAGTTCGGCGTCGAGGTGGCCAAGGATCGCATCGAGGTCCGGCAGCGCCCGCCTGCACCCGGTCAGCCCGAACGCGATCGCGTCGTCGGAGCTGGTGCAGGTGATGTTCAGGGCCTGTCCGTCCTGCGGGAACGCGATCGGGTACAGCCCGTCGAGCCGGGCCCCGTTCCAGTACAGCGGCGTGCGCGGCCCGGGAACGTTGGAGATCACGACATTGAACGGCGGGCGGACCGCCCCGCTGCTACCCGCGACCACGTGCAGCGCCGCCGGGACCATCCCGACCGCACTCATCGCGAGGATCTGCGACGGACGCTTGCCGGTCAGGGACTCCTTGCCCTCGAGCATCGACGCTCGCACGGTCTCGAGCCGCTGTGCCGGGTCGGCCGAGTGGGTCGCGAGGTTGCACATCAGCACGCCGAACGAGTTGCCCGCCTGGCTTTCGTCGGGGCCGCCGCGCAGCGACACCGGCACGGCGGCGATCAGTGGAACCTCGGGGAGGGCCTCCTGCGACAGCAGATACGTGCGCAGGCCGCCGGAGCACATCGCGAGCACGACGTCGTTGACGGTGGCGTCGGACGCTTTGGCGATCAGGCGGAGCCGCTCGATCGGCCAGGACTGCGCGGCGTAGCGCCGTGCCCCGGCGATCGGCACGTTGAGGACTGTGTTCGGGGCCGCAAAGGACAGTGAGCCGCCCTGTTCGCGGAGCGCGCGGGCCACGGTGCCCGCCAGCGCGGAGCCGAGCCCGGCCGCTCCTTCCAGCAACGTCGCGGCCCCGCGGACCGCGGCGGCGGGCAGTCCGAGGATGCCGCCGTTGTCGCCGGTCTCGGCGGCCGGCTCCTCCGCTGCGGGGTGCTCCGGCTCCGGGTTCGCCATGTCCCAGACGGCGGGCATCGCCCGGTCCGTCGGGTCCTCGCTCAGCGACCGGGCCAGCAATCGCATCGCCGAAACCCCGTCGGCGAACGCGTGGTGGAACTTGGTGTACACCGCGAATCGGCCGTCGTTCAGGCCCTCGATCAGGTGCATCTCCCAGAGCGGACGGTGTCGGTCCAGGGGTGCCGCGTGCAGTTGTGAGCACAGGTCGAGCAGTTCGCGCATGCCGCCGGGTTGCGGCAGGGCGTCGTGGCGCACGTGATATCCGAGGTCGAATCCGCGGTCCTCCTCCCATTCCCACTGTCCGAGAGAAGACCACGAGCGCGTCGCCCGCTGCCGAAACCTTTGTGCAGCAGTGTCATTCGATAGGGCAGTATCGAACAACGCTCGCACGGTCGCGGCGTCGCCGCCCTCTGGGGGCTCGAACAACTGCAGCCCACCGACGTGCATGGGGTGTTCGCGCGATTCTGCCAGCAGCCACATCGAGTCGGCGGGAGACATAGACAGCGGCATGGGCGGCCCTCCTGGGTTCTCGACCGCTGCCCCGGTCGGTTGGATTCTGTCGAATTTGTTGTACCCGTTCGTGTATCGCCCCGCTACTTGTCAAGTGTCCAGTCGTAGGACAGACGGACGAGGTGGTCGCTCGTCCATGTCGCGGCCGGGACCTGGAACAATCGAGCGGTGCCGGTCCCCGAAGAACTCCTCTCCCGACTGCGTCGGTTCCCCGACGTGGAGGCGCCGAACCTGTTCGCCGTCGACGGCGCGGATCGGCTGATCCTCGACGAGGCGGGGGCGGCGCTGCTGGGCGCGGCGAACGCGACGGTCGCGGTGGTCGGTGACCGCTACGGCGCCCTCACCCTCGGGGCGATCGCGGGCTTCGGCGCCACCGACGTCCGGGTGCACCAGGACCCGATCACCGGCGAGCTCGCGCTGTCAGACAACGCCGAGCGTGAGGGACTGAGCGGCGCCTACCGGTCCTGCGTGCTCGACGCGTCCCTGCTCTCGGGTGTGCGCGTGGTGCTGGTCCAGCTGCCGCGCAGCCTGGCCGCCCTCGCCGAGATCGCCGAGGCCGTCGCCCGGCACGCCGACCCGGAGGTGGTGATCTACGCGGGTGGCCGCGACAAGCACATCACCCCCGCGATGAACGAGGTGCTCGCCCGCAGCTTCGGCGACGTCCATGCCACCCGCGGCAGACAGAAGTCCCGGGTGCTCGTCGCCCGCGGCCCGCTCGAGCCGCCCGCGGAGCCGACCTACCCGCTGCGCGAGCACCTGGCCGAGCTCGACCTGGAGGTGGTCGCGCACGGGGCCGCCTTCGCGGGCACCAAGCTCGACATCGGAACCCGATTCCTGCTCGACTACCTGCCCCGGATGAATCCGGATGCGCGATCGGCGGTCGACCTCGGTTGCGGCACAGGGATTCTCGCCGTGGAGCTGGCTCGCGCCCGCGCCGACCTACGGGTGATCGCGACCGATCAGTCCGCCGCCGCGGTCGCGTCGACGGCGGCGACCGCGCACGCGAACGGGGTCGGCGACCGGGTGACCGCCCTGCGGGACGACGCCATGTCCACGCTCGGCGACGGCACCGCCGATCTGATCGTGTGCAACCCGCCGTTTCACGTGGGCGCGGCCGTCCACACCGGGGCGGCGCTGTCGATGTTCCGCGCCGCGGGCCGGGTGCTGCGCGAGGGGGGCGAGCTGTGGACCGTCTACAACTCGCACCTGGGCTACCGCGGTGCGCTCAGGAAGTCGGTCGGCCCCACCGAACTGATCGGGCGGAACCCGAAGTTCACCGTCACCCGATCGGTGAAGGGTCTGTGACGCTTCGGCTCGCTACTTGACGGGCCCGCCGCCGATCGGGTCTCCGTCGAACTGGTCGCGGGTGATGCCGAGGTCCTCGATGATGACGCCGTCGACCACCTCGGCCTGAACGGACTCGGGATCGCCCGGCAGCGGCCCGTCGTCGTCGAGCGGGGTGTCGGGCTCTTCCTCGGCGAGCCGCTCGTCGAGGGTCTCGCCGGCGGCGGCCTCGGCCGCGGTGGTCCCGAAGCGATCAGCCTCGCTCCAGTGATCGGGGGCGTCCACGACATCGTCACCGTCGTCGTTGCGAACCTCGTCCGAATCGACCGACTCGCTGGCGCTGAGCGTCTGACCCGGACCGTCCTCGGTGCTCATGTGTCAATGATGCCACCGTTGGGAGCATTGTCGTGCCAGGTGAACCTCGTTTTCGTACGCGGCGGGCGCGATCTCGGCCCGGTAGAGTCCCCACTGTCACGGCGGGGGGACGCGTTTGGTTCGAAGCGCTGGGAACTTACTGTCACATGTGAGACGTTTTACCAACAGAACGGGATATCCCGTCGCGGTCGGGCCACAGCGGCACGACAGGATCTCTCGGGATCCACCTAAAGAAGGGACACGCACGGTGCGCACCACCAGCAACCCGGTGTTCCGCAACCTCCCCAAGCAGGAGGGCAGCGGATACGCCTCGTTCGGTTCTGCCGCGGCAGGCGCGGGGCAGATGACACAGCAGTTCGGTCAGCCGCAGTACACGCAGGCCGAGCCGTACACGACCGGTCCTTCTCAGCGGGCCATGACCATCGACGACGTCGTCACCAAGACGGGCATCACGCTCGGGGTGCTGACGGTCGCGGCGATCATCTCCTACGTGCTCGTCAACTCGAACGTGGACCTCGCGGCCCCGTTCGTGATCGGCGGCGGACTCATCGGGCTCGTCCTGGTGCTGGTCGCCACCTTCGGCCGCAAGATGGACAACCCGGCGATCGTGCTGGCCTACGCGGCGGCGGAGGGCGTCTTCCTCGGCGCGCTGTCGTTCATGTTCACCGACATCACCTTCGGTGGCACCGGCGGCTCCACCCTCATCGCCCAGGCGGTACTCGGCACCTTCGGTGTGTTCTTCGGCATGCTCGTGGTCTACAAGACCGGCGCCATCCGCGTCACCCCGCGGCTGACCCGGATGATCATCGGCGCCCTGATCGGCATCGTGGTGCTCTCGCTCGGCAATCTGATCGCCAGCTTCTTCACCCCGGGCGGGCTCGGCCTGCGTGACGGCGGAGGACTCGCGATCGTCTTCAGCCTCGTCTGCATCGGCATCGCGGCGTTCAGCTTCCTGCTCGACTTCGACGCGGCCGACCAGCTGATCCGCGCCCAGGCGCCGGAGAAGGCGGCCTGGGGCGTCGCGTTCGGCCTCACCGTCACCCTGGTCTGGCTGTACGTCGAGATCCTGCGACTGCTGAGCTACTTCAACAGCGACTAGTCACCGCACGCCTGACCACGAACGGGCGGTTACCTGCTCCGTCACCCGACGGATGTTCAGGAAACCGCCCGTTCGGCGTTGTGGATACGCCCGCCGTCATCCACAGCCCCTGGCCGTCGAGCCGTCGCGGGCCGCCCGCGCGGCGATGCTGGTGCGGTGGATCACTTCGATGCGCCGTTCCTCGGGTCGCGCGCAGTCGCGATGGGTGCGCTCACGGAGCACCAGCTCTACCACGATTTCGTGCGCCTCTACCAGGGTGTTTATCTGAGCAAGCGAACCCCGGTCACGGCAGCGGTGCGCGCGCGGGCAGCGTGGCTCTATGCCGGGCCGTCCGCGATCCTGACCGGCTACTCGGCCGCGGCTCTGCATGGGTCCAAGTGGATCGACGCGAGCGAACCGGCGGAGGTGATCCGCGTCGGGCATCACCGGTCGACGCGGAACCTCATCGTCCACAACTGCCGACTCACCTCCGACGAGATCACCGTCGTCGACGGTATCCGGGTGGCCACGGCTGCACGTGCGGGCTTCGACCTGGGCAGGCGCCTGGCACGAATCCCTGCGATCGTCGCGTTGGATGCGCTGTGCGGCGCGACCGGACTCAAGCCCGTCGAGATGAGCCGGCTCGCGGAGCAACATCCACGCGCGCGCGGACTCATCCGGTTGCGCTCGGTTCTCCAAGACGTGGACGGCGGTGCGGAGTCGCCGCCCGAAACCCGTACCCGACTGGTGATCGTCGACGCGGGTCTGCCGAGGCCGGCGACACAGATCCCGATCCTCGGCAGCGACGGTTGGAGGTTCGCGTGTTCGGACATGGGCTGGAGGGAGTGGTCGGTCCTCGTCGAGTGCGACGGCGAACATCATTGGACCGATCGTCGTCAGCGGGCCTGGGACATCGAGCGCGCGGCTCGGATCGAGGCACTCGGATGGAGGGTGATCAGGGTCGGTGCGGAGCTGCTGTATGACCGGCCGCACGAGCTGGTTCGGCGGGTTCGCGCGCGGCGGGTGCGCCGGTATGACGACGAACGGGCGGTTACCGGGGAGGCCTCTCGGCCGTTGTCCCGGTAACCGCCCGTTCGCGGTGGTGCAGAAGGACTAGCTCAGGCGCTCGAGCACCATCGCCATGCCCTGGCCGCCGCCGACGCACATGGTCTCGACGCCGAAGGTCTTGTCCTGCTCACGCAGGTTGTTGAGCAGGGTGTTGGTGATGCGGGCACCGGTCATGCCGAAGGGGTGACCGATCGCGATCGCGCCGCCCGAGACGTTGATCTTGTCCTCGTCCAGGTCGAGCGCGCGGGCCGAGCCGAGCACCTGCACCGCGAACGCCTCGTTGATCTCGTACAGGTCGATGTCGGAGGTGGACATCTTCGCGTAGCCGAGGGCCTTCTTGACCGCCTCGATCGGGCCGAGGCCCATGATCTCGGGGGACAGGCCGGTCGCGGCGGTCGAGACGACGCGCGCGAGCGGGGTCAGGCCGAGGGCCTTCGCCTTGGTGTCGCTCATGATGACCAGCGCGGCCGCGCCGTCGTTGAGCGGGCAGGCGTTGCCTGCGGTGACGGTGCCGTCGGGGCGGAACACCGGCTTGAGGCCGGAGATGCCCTCGTAGGTGGTGCCGGCGCGCGGGCCGTCGTCGGTGTTGTGGGTGCTGCCGTCGGGCAGGGTGACCGGGGTGATCTCACGCTCGAAGAAGCCGCGCTTGATGGCCTCCTCGGCGCGGTTCTGGCTGCGCACGCCCCAGCGGTCCTGGTCCTCGCGGCTGATGCCGGTCAGCGAGGCGACGTTCTCCGCGGTCTGGCCCATCGCGATGTAGATGTCGGGGATCAGGCCGTCCTCGCGGGGGTCCTTCCACGCGACGCCACCCTGCGCGGCCAGTTCGGTGCGGGCCTGGGCATCGGCGTAGGCAGCGTTCTTGGTGCCCGGCCAGCCGTCGGCGCTGCCGGTGGCGAAGCTGGAGACGGACTCGACGCCAGCGGAGATGAACACGTCGCCCTCGCCCGCGCGGATGGCGTGCATGGCCATCCGGGTGGTCTGCAGCGAGGAGGAGCAGTAACGGTTGACCGTCACGCCGGGGAGGAAGTCATAGCCGAGCGTGGTGGCGACGACCTTGGCGATGTTGTAGCCGGACTGTCCGCCCGGCTGGCCACAACCCATGATCAGGTCGTCGATCTCGGTGGGGTCCAGCTCCGGGATCTTCGCGAGGGCCGCGGCGACCATCTGGGCGGCCAGATCGTCCGGACGGATGTCCTTGAGGGAACCCTTTCCGGCGCGGCCGATGGGCGAGCGCACGGCGGAGACAATGACTGCCTCAGGCATGGAGAACTCCTTGTGTTTTCGGTGCGTCGTGGTCGACGCGTGACTGGACGATTTGTCTCAGACGTTACGTGGCGCTCGCGGCGCGCTGACGACGCCGTCGGTCATCGACGATCTTGAGCACTCCTGAGGTCGGTTCCGGGGCCACCTGATCGGTTCCTGGCTCGCCCCTGCTGGCCCGGCGCTCGGTGTCCCGGCGCCACAGGAATCGGTTCGCGGCCTCGGTGATCCGGGCGACGGCCCGGCGCGACTCGGCGGCCTCGGAGACCTCGGGCAGCTCGGGCAGCGGACCGCCCTCCCATTCCCCGAGCGCGGTGGCGAGGACGGGCAGCAACTGCTGGGCCGCGAGCTCGTATCCGGCCGCGGAGGGATGGAAGTGATCGGCGGAGAACATGGTGTCCGGGGCGGCGAGGAACTCCGGCGCGAGCAGGTCGGCGAGCGCGACGGGATGGCCGCCCGCTCGCAGCACCGCGGCGGCCTGCGCCCGGGCCAGCCGGTGGCCCCACTCGCGCACCACCGACCGCAGGGGCTGCGGGATCGCGGTGACCACCCCCAGGTCCGGACAGGTGCCGACGACCACCACCGCGCCGGCATCGCGTAGCCGCGCCACCGCGTCTCCGAGGCGCCGGGCCGAGGCGTGGACCGAGTTCTTGGCCGTGACGTCGTTGGCGCCGACCAGGATCACCGCAGCGTCCGGTGGCGGGCCCGCGATGAACATGGCATCGACCTGGCCTTTGAGTCCCTTCGAGGTGGCGCCGCCGATCGCCTTGGTGGACAACCAGATCCGCTTGCCCGTCTCCTCGGCGAGGCCGCGGGCCAGCAGCACCCCCGGTACCTCGTCGGCGACCGCGCAGCCGACCCCGGCCGCGGTCGAGTCGCCGAAGATCATCAGGTGGATGTCGAACTCGGCGCCCAGCCGCCAGCGCTCGGGGGCCTCGCACCCGGCGGTGTAGATGCCGTCGGCCTCCGGCGGTTTGGCGACGTTGCGGCCGATCACCCCGCGCGCGGCGGTGGCCTGGCCCATCAGGTAGTTGTAGAGCGCCCACGAGGCGGTGCCTGCCGAGGATCCCGCGACGACCGCGGCCGCGCTTGCTTTCGCGGCCGTTTTCCATCCGCTGGTGGGCACCGGATCCACCCTCCGCTCGTCGCGAGTGCTACCGGCCACAAATCTAGTGCGAAAGCCCGCGCGGTGTGGGGTCGGCGCGCAAGCGCCCGCGGACATCAAGGGCGGAGTCGGCGGAGCGACCCTCGAGAAGGGACCTGGTGTTGCCCCCGCGGCGCGCTCTGGGACCATGTAGGCATGCGCATCGCGGATCATGTCGTCGACCTCATCGGAAATACTCCGCTGGTCAAGCTGAACTCGGTGGTCGAGCCCGGCTCGGGACTGGTGGCCGCCAAGATCGAGTACCTCAACCCGGGCGGCAGCTCCAAGGACCGGATCGCGGTCAAGATGATCGACGCCGCCGAGGCGTCCGGCGAGCTGAAGCCCGGCGGGACCATCGTCGAGCCGACGTCGGGCAACACCGGCATCGGGCTGGCGCTGGTCGCGCAGCAGCGCGGCTACAAGTGCGTCTTCGTCTGCCCGGACAAGGTCAGCGAGGACAAGCGCAACGTTCTCAAGGCGTACGGCGCCGAGGTCGTGGTGTGCCCGACCGCGGTGGCACCGGAGCACCCGGACAGCTACTACAACGTCTCCGACCGCCTGGCGCGGGAGCTGCCCGGCGGTTGGAAGCCGAACCAGTACTCCAACCCGGGCGGGCCCGAGAGCCACTACGAGACCACGGGCCCCGAGATCTGGCGGGACACCGAGGGCAAGATCACCCACTTCGTGGCTGGCGTCGGCACCGGCGGCACGATCACCGGCACCGGCCGCTACCTCAAGGAGGTCTCCGGCGGCAAGGTCAAGGTCATCGGCGCGGACCCGGAGGGCTCGGTCTACTCGGGCGGCACCGGTCGGCCGTACCTGGTCGAGGGCGTCGGCGAGGACTTCTGGCCCACCGCCTACGACCCCTCGATCCCCGACGAGATCATCGCGGTCTCCGATGCCGACTCGTTCGAGATGACGCGGCGCCTCGCCCGCGAGGAGGGCCTGCTGGTCGGCGGCTCCTGCGGCATGGCCGTGGTGGCCGCGTTGCGGGTCGCCGAGCGCGAGCCCGACGCGGTGATCGTCGTGCTGCTGCCCGACGGCGGCCGTGGCTACCTCTCGAAGATCTTCAACGACAAGTGGATGGCCTCGTACGGCTTCCTGCGTACCCCGCTGGACGGCAAGGTCCACGAGCCGACGGTCGGCGACGTGCTCCGGGGCAAGTCGGGCGAGCTGCCCGACCTGGTGCACACGCATCCGTCGGAGACGCTGCGCGACGCGATCGAAATCCTGCGCGAGTACGGCGTCTCGCAGATGCCGGTCGTCGGTGCCGAGCCGCCGGTGATGGCGGGCGAGGTCGCGGGCAGCGTCACCGAGCGGGACCTGCTCTCGGCGGTGTTCGAGGGCCGGGCGCAGCTCGCCGATCCGGTCGCCAAGCACATGAGCCCGCCCTTCCCGCTGATCGGCTCGGGCGAGCCGGTGAGCGCCGCGACCAAGGCACTCGGCGACTCGGACGCGCTGATGGTGGTCGACGACGGCAAGCCCGTCGGCGTCATCACCCGGCACGACCTGCTCGGATTCCTCAGCGCCGGGGGATAGCTCGAACCGGGCCGGCCCCGCCAGGAGCCGTTAGGATCCCCGCATGGGGGAGACGAGAGCTCGGGTGGGGATGATCGCCGCTGTGGTCACCGTGCTGGTGTCCGGATGTTCGACGGTGACGAGCGGTACGCCGGTCGCGGAGTCGGACGGGTCGGACGCGGACGGCGGTGTGGCGGTGACGCTTTCCGCGGGCGAGGCGCCGGACTGCGTGACGATGGCCGGGGCGCTGGGCCCGCTGGTGGCCGGCATGGCGCTGGCGAACCAGACGACGCTGCCGGGCTCCAGCGACCCGCTCTGCCTGTGGTCGGACGGGGACTTCACCGGGACCCAGCGCAATCTCTTCGCCAGCGTCAAGGGCAACGGGTTCACCGAGGCGATGCTCGAGGCCTCCAGGGGGAAGACGAGCATGGGGGTGGTCGACGAGCCGCGCGCCGACGCGCTGAACGGGCTCGTGATCAAGGTCAACGACACCGTGTACACGCTGACGATGGCCGGTCGCAGTGTCGATGTCGGCAGCCACGGCGACCAGGGGTACACGGAATCGGAGTACATCGACGCACTGGTCTCGGTTGCCCGATTACTGACGCAATAGCGGCTCGCTAGGCTTACCGGCATGAGCGAGCACAGCAACGCAGAGCACGGGTTCTCCACCAGGGCCGTTCACGCCGGGTACGAGCCGGATCCGCTGACCGGCGCGGTGAACGTGCCGATCTACGCCAGCTCGACCTTCGCCCAGGACGGCGTCGGCGGCATGCGCAACGGGTTCGAGTACGCGCGCACCGGGAACCCGACCCGGCGTCCGCTCGAGGCCAACCTCGCCGCCCTCGAGTCCGGCACCTACGGTCGCGCGTTCGCGTCCGGCATGGCGGCCACGGACTGCCTGTTGCGCTCGGTCCTGCGTCCCGGCGATCACCTGGTGATCCCGAACGACGCCTACGGCGGCACCTTCCGGCTGATCGACAAGGTGTTCACCCAGTGGGGCATCGAGCACACGCCCGCCGCGGTGTCCGATGTGGACGCGGTCCGCGCCGCGATCCGCCCGAACACCAAGCTGGTGTGGGTGGAGACCCCGACCAACCCGCTGCTCAACATCGGCGACATCGAGGCGCTGGCCGGGGTCGCGCACGAGGCCGGGGCAAAGCTGGTGGTGGACAACACCTTCGCGTCCCCGTACCTGCAGCAGCCGCTCGGCCTCGGCGCCGACATCGCGCTGCACTCGACCACCAAGTACATCGGTGGGCACTCCGACGTCGTCGGCGGTGCGCTGGTCACCGACGACGAGGAACTCGACACCGCCTTCGCGTTCCTGCAGAACGGCGCGGGTGCGGTGCCCGGCCCCTTCGACGCGTACCTGACCATGCGCGGCATCAAGACCCTCGCACTGCGGATGGAGCGCCACAGCGAGAACGCCGAGAAGATCGTCGACCTTCTCACCGGCCACGAAGCGATCTCGCAGGTGATCTACCCGGGCCTCGAGTCGCACCCGGGCCACAAGGTCGCGGCCAAGCAGATGCGCCGCTTCGGCGGCATGATCTCGGTGCGCCTCAAGGGCGGCAAGCAGGCCGCGCTCGACTTCTGCTCGCGGACCCAGATCTTCACCCTGGCCGAGTCCCTCGGCGGCGTCGAGTCGCTGATCGAGCATCCCGGCGCCATGACCCACGCGTCGACCGCGGGCTCAGCCCTCGAGGTGCCGGACGACCTGGTCCGGCTCTCGGTCGGCATCGAGGACGCGGCCGACCTCCTCGCCGATGTGGAGCAGGCACTGAAGTAGGCGGCTCCGCCGCCTGTGAGTACTTGTGGCCCACATGGGGGCCACAAGTACTCACAGGCGCCGCAGGCGCCTTACGCTGGCGCGATGGAACTCGTGACGAGGGACCAGATCGCGGCGGCGGCGGAACGGCTCGCCCCGGTGATGCGCAGGACGCCGATGCTCGCGTCGCGGGTGCTTTCGGATCGCTGTGCCCACGACGTGTGGCTCAAGTGTGAAAACCTCCAGCGCACAGGCTCTTTCAAACCCCGCGGCGCCTACAACCGAATCGCGAACCTGACCCCGGAGCAGCGGGCGGGCGGCGTGGTCGCGGCCAGTGCAGGCAACCATGCCCAGGGCGTGGCCTGGGCCGCCAGCCGGCTCGGCATCGAGTCCACGGTCTTCATGCCGGTCGGGGCGGCGCTGCCGAAACTCGTCGCGACCAGGGCGTACGGGGCGACGGTCCACCTGCGCGGGCACACCGTCGACGAGGCGCTCCTGTCCGCCAAGGAGTTCGCCGCGGCGACCGGCGCCGTGCTCATCCACCCGTTCGATCACGTCGACGTCGTCGCGGGCCAGGCCACCGTCGGGCTCGAGATCCTCGAGCAGCTGCCGGAGGTCGGGACCATCGTGGTGCCGACCGGCGGCGGCGGGCTGCTCGCCGGGATCGCGGCTGCGGTCCGGGATTCTGGCCGCCGGGTGCGTCTCGTCGGCGTGCAGGCGGAGCAGGCGGCGGCCTGGCCGCGGTCGCTCGCCGAGGGCGAACCCGTCGAGGCGCAGGCCCTGTCCACCATGGCGGACGGGATCGCCATCGGGCTCCCGGGTGCGGTGCCGTTCGCACACGTCAACGCCCTGGTGGACGAGGTGGTCACGGTCAGCGAGGACGCGCTGTCCCGGGCCCTGTTGCTGTGCAGCGAGCGGGCCAAGCTGATCGTCGAGCCGGCGGGGGCGGCGGCGGTGGCCGCCCTGATGACCTGCGCGGCGGACCAGCTGCGGTTGGAGGGACCCGTGTGCGCGGTGTTGTCCGGCGGCAACATCGACCCGCTCCTGCTCACCCACGTGATCACCCACGGCCTGCGGGCCGCAGGCCGCTACCTGGTCGTGCGCGTCACCATCCCGGACCGGCCCGGGGGGCTGGTGCGGCTGCTGGGCGTGGTGAGCGAGCGCGGCGCCAGCGTGGTGGACGTGGTGCACTCGCGGACCGCGCGCGACCTCGGCCTGGACGAGGTGGAGGTGCTGCTGACCCTGGAGACCCGCGGACCCGATCACCGAGACGAGGTACTGGGCGCCCTCGACGCGGCCGGCTTCGCCGTGCGGGTGCAGGATTAGGCGCTCCGCGCCCGTGCGTGGTCGACGAGTGCGGGGGCTTGCCAACCGCGCACGGACGGCGCAGCCGCCTGGACCTTCACGGCCAGCCGCAGAGCCGGGTGACCCGGAAGTCCCGGTCCACCAGCCGGGCGGGGAGCCCGACCTCCTCGAGCCAGGCGAGGATCTCCTCGCCCCCGCGGACCGCCGCCCTGCTCGCCGCGGCCGCGGCAAGGGCGGAGCCGGCCACCACCGACACGGTGCGCCAGTGCGGCGCCTCGGCGGGATTCGGGTGCAGCGGGCTGACCGTGCTGGCGGTGGCGAGGCCGGAGCCGGACGGGATCGAGACCTGGCAGGACGGGTCGCCGGGCAGGTCCTCGACCTTGATCTGCCAGCCGCTGCGCGGCAGCGGGCCCGCGGTCGCCACGTCGCCGCCGAGGCTGACCAGCACCCCGCAGCCGAGCAGTTCGGCGACGGCGCCGGCGCACCGGTCGGCCGTGACGGAGCGGGCGGTCGCGGACACGTCGAGGGTGAGCCCGACGGGGAGGGTGACCTCGTGGCCGCGGACGGTCACCGAGCGCCACTGGTTCGGTCCGGTGCCGCCTGCGGTGGGGTCGAGCGTGCCCGCGGTCAGTTCGGCGGCCAGGAGGGCCCTGCTGACCTGCTCGGCGAGCAGGACGCTCACCCGGGTCGTGGTGCCAGCGGACCGGTTGAGCGCGGCTATCTCGGAGTCTTCGCGGGTGGCGTTGGTCGCGACGTCGGCGGCGGCCAGGTGGCCGCGGACCATGTTCCAGGCGGACTCCAGCATCTCGGGCTCGGACACGACCACCGTCGCGCGCACGCCCCACATCGACCAGCTCTTCGCGGCCTTGTCCGCCGCGAGCGTCACGACCCGCCCGAGATCACGTCGAACTGCCCGGCGCCGCGGGTGACGATCGGGCTACCGACACCGTTCGAGCGGTTCGAATCGGCGGCCATGACGGTCCCCGAATCCGAGGAGGGGGCGTCTCCGAGCACCAACGAGCCACCGGTGAGGGACCCGACGCCGAGCGCGCCGACGATGCCGGACGCCGCGACGGCGCGGCGCAGTCGGGACGTTCGGTGGGGTTGCTCTGCGGGTCGCTCACTCATGACGACCAGGATCCACCGTGAGTCTGAGAGAGACCTGAGGGTCTGCTGAATTTCTCGCTCTTCGCCTGAACGTCCGCGGTGCGCGGGCATACGCTCCGTGAGTGCGCAGTTTTCCCCGCCCGAAGTGGGCCGATTCGCCGGCAGATGCACAGTCGGCGGCGGCTAACGCCGGACCGGCACGCCGCGATACAGGCGTCGTGTGGGTTCGGGAAAAACGGTTCGATCGATGTGATCGAAATCGCCCCGCGGCCGGGTCGGGGGACCTAGCGTTGCATCTGATGGCCCGCTCGAAGTTTGGAGTTGCGAATGCCGGTTGATCCAACGGCGGTGATCGTGGCAGTTGCCACTGCCCTCGGCGGCTTCGTTCAAGGAGCCGACATCCCATTACCGGTGAAGGATCAAGCAGCACAAGCGATTCAGTCTTTCGAGGCGTCGGCGCCCGCGGCGTCGCAGCAGATCAACGACATCATCGGGATGCTGCCCGAACAGGTGCAGGGGCAGGCGCAGCAGGCCGTCACGGATGCGGCTGCCGCAGTGGAGGATTCGCTCAAGCCGTACCTCCCACCCGCCCCGCAGGCCCTTCCCGGACTGCCTGCCGCGCCTGCCGTGCCACCGCCCGCGGTGGTCGCGCCACCTGTGCAGGAGTCGCCCCGCTACACGGCGCCGCCCGCGCTGCAGGCGACCCCGATCGGCGGCGACCCGAGCCGAGCGTTGCCGGGCGCGTTGACGGACCTTCCGGAGATGGCGATGGCCCCGATCGGTGCGATCGCGGTCTTCGTGCCGTGGCTGAAGAAGGCGGGCGAGATCTGCGAGGGCATCAAGCCGCCGGTCCTCGCCGCGCTCTATTCCGCGGAGAACGGCTTCCGGTACGGCCCCACCGCGCCGGTGTCCAGGGACGGGGCCCGCGGCCCCGGCCAGTTCATGCCGGGCACCTGGGCCAAGTACGGCAAGGACGCCGACGGCGACGGCAAGGCGGACATCCTCGGCGTCGCGGACTCGGTGATGGCGTCGGGGCACCTGCTCTGCGACATGTACACCGAGATCGAGGGCTGGCAGAAGCAGGGCCTGGTCAAGGGCGACACCCTCGACCTGGCCATCGCCGGCTACAACGCGGGGGTCGGGGCCGTGCGGCGGTCCGGCGGGATGCCGTCGGGACTGCCCGACTACGAGAACCAGACCAAGCCGTACGTGGCGAAGATCCGGGCCACCGAGGCCCGATTCGCGGGGATCCTCACCCCGTTGGTCGGCAACTTCGGCGACGGGATCGGCGGCAAGATCGTCGAGGCCGCGCTGCGGTACCTCGGCCTGCCCTACGTGTGGGGCGGCGGCAACATCAACGGACCGTCCGGCGGTGGCTTCGACTGCTCAGGCCTGACGTCCTACGCGGTGTACGCCGCGACCGGCGACCTCCTGAAGCTGCCGCGGACCTCGGAGACCCAGTGGGGCGTCGGCGAGGAGATCCCGCTGGCCGAGGCCAGGCCAGGCGACCTGCTGTTCGGCAACTGGCAGTCGGGCGGGCCGGGCCATGTCGCGATCTACATCGGCAACGGGCAGATGGTGCACGCTCCGCAGACCGGCGACGTGGTGCGGGTCGGGCCGGTGTTCGACGGGATGAAGGTCCGCCGGATGGTGTGACGCGGCCCCGCCGCCCTAGCGCGGCGGCGCGGCTGCCGGTGCGGGGTCGTTGGGTGCGGTCGTCGACGCGCTCGCCGGGGAGGGGGCCGCGCTCGACGTCACCGGAGGCGGGGTCGTGGACGGCTGTGCGACGGTGGTCGTGGCCGGGGGAGCCGTCCAGTTGCTGCCGATCCCGCATACGGGTACCCCGGGCGGACACCCTTCGGTGGTCATGCCGCACTCGGTGGGGCCGCACCTGTCGGTCCCGCATGCCGGGCCCGGCACGCAGTTGTATCCCGGTGGGATCTCCTGGGTCGGCGACTGGTGGTACGAGGATTCGAGCGCCGGGGCGGGCGAGTGGTCGTCCGGCGATTCCGGCCCGGCCTGCGGTCCGGCCTGCGGTCCGTCCGGGGCCACGGAACTCGTCGGTGCCGCCGACTTGGTCACCTTGGCCGAGGTCGTGGGCGCCGAGCTCGGCGCGGGGCCGCCGGAGTCCGATCCGCCCGAGCACCCGGCCAGCACCAGCACCGGCACGACCAACACGAGCAGCATGCGTGCCATCGCACGCAACCGACTGCCGATCCCCATGTTTCGCAAGTCCTTCTCCTCAGCGTGGAACCCGCGCCAGCGGGTGCGGGCGCGGGTGCTCGTCCCGGTCACGGCGAGAACATTTGCAGGCCGCAACCCGCCTGGACAGTGGCCGGTAGGCCACCCATCGATAAGATCGGGTCATGCTGTCGGTAGCGGTTGTTGCGTTCAACGGAATCAGCCCGTTCCACCTGGCGGTGCCAACTCTGGTGCTCGGCCGATCCGGCACCGGCGTCGAATCCGACTCGCCCTATGACGTACAGGTCTGCGCCGAAGTGCCCGGAACACTGTCCACCGCAGCCGGTTTCGACATCACCGTGCGCCACGACCTCGACGTGCTGGCAGGCTCTGACATGGTGGTCTTCCCCGGCTGGCTCCGCGGACACGGGGTGTCGCCCGCGGTGAACGAGGCGGTGCACGCCGCCCACGAGAGGGGAGCGCGACTCGTCGGACTGTGCCTGGGTTCCTGGGCGATCGCGGCGACCGGACTGGCCGACGGTCGCGAACTCACCACCCACTGGGCCGCGGCCGAGGAGATGGCTCGCGCATTCCCGAAGGTGCGCGTGCGCGCCGACAACCTCTGGACCGATCTGGGTGACGTGATCACCTCCGCGGGCGTCGCCGCGGCGCTGGACTGCTGCCTGCACATCGTGCGCGGCGACCTGGGGGCCCGCGCCGCCACCGATCTGGCCCGGTCGCTGGTCACCGCGCCGCACCGAAACGGCTCGCAGGCCCAGTTCATCCCGGTCGCGGTGCCCGAGGACGACGACGACGATCCGATCGAGCACGCGATGGTGTGGGCCCGCACCCACCTCGACACCGGCATCGACCTGGAAACCTGGTCGCGTCGGGCGCTGATGTCGCGGCGCACCTTCACCCGGCGGTTCAGGGACCGCACCGGAACCAGCCCCCAGCAGTGGTTGTTGCAGCAGCGCACCGACCACGCCCGGCTGCTGCTCGAGTCGACCGACGAGACGGTGGACCGGATCGCCCGCGACACCGGCTTCGGCAGCGCGGTGAGCCTGCGCCACCACTTCCACCGCATGCTCGGCACCAGTCCGGCGGCCCATCGCGCCCAGTTTCGCGGGGCAGCGCAATGATCACCGATGCCTGATTTCGTCGCCAACACGAAACCCCGGCCCGAGCCGAGGCTCGAACCGGGGTCCGGGATGACGAATTGTGCGCGTTCTGTACCCCGGTGAGGGTGCGAGAAGCGCACGGGCGGCGTTGCCGCCTCAGCTGTGGTACGGCTCCGCGCTGACGAGCGTCACTTCCATGGTGCCGCCGTTGGGGAGCGTGTACTTGCGGGTCTCGCCGACCTTCGCCTCGAGCAGCGCGCTGCCCAGCGGAGAGTTGGGGGAGTAGACCTCGAGCTTGTTGTCGCGGGCGCCCTCTTCGCGGGTGGCGATCAGGAAGGTCTCGGTGTCGGACTTGTCGCCGTCGTAGTAGACCTTGACCACGGAACCGGGCAGTGCCACACCGGACTGGGTCGGCGCCTCGCCGACCTTCGCGCTGTTGAGCAGCTCCTGGAGCTGGCGGATACGGGCCTCCTGCTGGCCCTGCTCCTCGCGCGCCGCGTGGTAGCCGCCGTTCTCCTTGAGGTCGCCTTCCTCGCGTCGCTCGTTGATCTCGGCCGCGATGACCGGGCGGTTGGCAATGAGCTGGTCGAGTTCGCTCTTGAGCCGGTCGTGTGACTCCTGGGTAAGCCAGGTCACCTGGGTCTCGGTCATGCTCGATCACTCCTCGTAGTCGGGACCCATCCGGGTCCCCTGGGCGGGCCACTGAACTCCAGTGGCCTTCGGCGACGAGAGCGCCCCTACCCCCGGTGGTCGGATCCCCCCGGTTCGCTCAGTCGAGTGAGCGGTGCACCCTGCCGCTACGCATCTATACGCAAATGCAGCAATACACGGTTCCAAAGCCGGAACCGTGTACCCGAGGATTCTAGCACGAGCAGGGATTTCTCCATGAAAATCGCACTTGTGCGGCCCGGGAGCGGCCAGGTCCGGTCAGCCGGTGGTCAGGTACTCCGGCACGGTCGTCCCGCAGCCGTAGATGTCGGCGATGGCGGGCCGCTGAGACGTTCTGATCAGCGTGGTCACGTCGACGGTGCCGCTGTCCGACGGTCCCAGGTACACCTCGCGCCTGCCGGTCTCGGAGCCGTCCTTGGACCTGGCCCGCACGATGCAGACGGCGGGTTCGGACGGGTCCTCGCGGGTCACGGTGAAGCGGATGCTGATCGTCGACTCGTCCACGAGGTTGTAGGCGATCGATTGACCCTCGACGTCGTCGCCGGCGAACTTGTTGTACGCGAAGAAGGCGAGCGCGAGCCCGAGGAGCACAACGCCGATGGTCAGGATGATCGCCACCACCCGGGATCCGCGCAGATCGCGCGTTGGCGTCGGGTAGCGGTCGGCGGGAGGCGTCTCGGTCATATCGCTCAGCTCTCGTACAGCGGCACCGGGCCTGCGGCGGCCCGGTCGGCGTACCTCGCGTGCTGCTGGGGCGGGGCCACGGCTGACGGCGGAAGTACCGGGTGGAACTATAGGGGAAGGACAACGGTGCGTTGTCGGCGGACGTCGGCGTCGGACCACCACGTCGCTACCGGCGAAGCTGAGGTGAAGGAGCACTGTGAGCGGATTGCGTCTCATGGCCGTGCACGCCCATCCCGACGACGAGTCGAGCAAGGGTGCCGCCACCACGGCCCGGTACTCGGCCGAGGGCAACGAGGTCCTGGTGGTGACACTGACCGGCGGCGAGCGCGGCGACATCCTCAACCCCGCGATGGATGTCCCGGGCGTGCGCGACCGGATCAGCGAGGTGCGCAAGGAGGAGATGGCCGAGGCGGCCCGCATCCTCGGCGTCCAGCAGGTCTGGCTCGGCTTCGTCGACTCCGGGCTGCCCGAGGGCGACCCGCTGCCGCCGCTGCCCGAGGGCTGCTTCGCGCTGGTGCCGCTGGACGAGTCCACCGAGGCGCTGGTCAAGGTGATCCGCGAGTTCCGTCCGCACGTCATCACCACCTATGACGAGAACGGCGGATACCCGCACCCCGATCACATCCGCTGTCACGAGGTGTCGATGGCCGCGTACGAGGCCGCGGGCGACCCCGAGCGTTTTCCCGGGGCGGGGGAGCCGTGGGAGCCGTTGAAGCTCTACTACTCGCACGGCTTCATCCGCAAGCGCCTGCTCCTGTTCCAGGAGGAGTACGACCGCCGCGGTGAGGAGTTCCCGATGGCGGAGTGGCTGAAGAAGTGGCGGACCGAGCAGGGCGACCTGATGGCGCGGGTGACCACACAGATCGTCTGCGGTGACTACTTCCCGCAGCGCGACGATGCCCTGCGTGCGCACGCCACCCAGATCGACCCCAACGGTTCGTTCTTCGCGGTGCCGCTGGAGATCCAGCAGAAGATCTGGCCGACCGAGGAGTTCGAGCTAGCGAAGACGAGGGTGCGCACCGCAATCCCGGAATCCGACCTGTTCGCAGGCATCGACCACGTCGGCTACGGCCACCCCGAGGAGAAGAAGTGATCTTGGCAAGTGCGGCCGGCTGGCTGGCACAGACCCCCAGCAACCCGGTCGGGCCGGAGTTCGGCAAGGCCTCACCGATCGGCTTCGTCATCATCGTGGCCTTGCTGGTCGGCACGGTGCTGCTGGTCCGGTCGATGAACAAGCAGCTGCGTAAGCTGCCCGACACCTTCGAGCCTGAGCATCCCGAGCTCGATCAGGCGGCGGACGAGGGCACCGATCGGGGCGCGGCGGGCGAGCCGCCCGCCGACGGGAAGAACGCCGAACCGCCGACCGGCTCGGCGAGCTAGGCCGCGCGGAATGTCGGCCCTGGCACGGAACACTCTCGGCGGGGCGACAAGCCCCTACCTGCGTCAGCACGCCGACAACCCCGTGCACTGGCAGCAGTGGGGTCCGGAGGCGCTCGAGTGGGCGCGCGTGCGCGACGTGCCGATCCTGCTCTCGGTCGGCTACTCCGCCTGCCACTGGTGCCACGTGATGGCCCACGAGTCCTTCGAGGACGAGGCGACCGCGGCGCTGATGAACGAGCATTTCGTCTGCATCAAGGTGGACCGCGAGGAGCGGCCGGACCTCGATGCGGTCTACATGAACGCGACGGTCGCGATGACCGGCCAGGGCGGCTGGCCGATGACCTGCTTCCTGACCCCCTCGGCCGAGCCGTTCTACTGCGGCACCTACTACCCGACGGTGCCGCGCGGCGGGATGCCGTCCTTCACCCAGCTCCTCGACGCCATCGCGGACACCTGGCGGGGCAGGCGCGGAGAGGTCGAGGAGGCATCCGCCGCGATCACGGCGCAGCTGGCCGCAAACGCGGCCGGTGTCCCCGGGGGACAGGTGGTCCTCGACGCGAACCTGCTCGACGCCGCGATCGTCTCCGCACTGCGCGACGAGGACCGCGACAGGGGTGGATTCGGGGTCGCGCCCAAGTTCCCGCCGTCGGCATTGATGGAGGGGCTGCTGCGCGGCTACGAGCGCAGCGGAGACACGAAAGTGCTTGCCGCGGTGGAGCGTACCGCGGAGGCGATGGCGCGCGGCGGAATCTACGACCAGCTGGGCGGCGGGTTCGCGCGCTACTCGGTGGATGCCGACTGGGTGGTCCCGCACTTCGAGAAGATGCTCTACGACAACGCCCAGCTGCTGCGGGCGTATGCCCACCTGGGGCGGCGGACGGGGTCGGCGCTGGCGATCCGGGTGGCCGAGGAGACGGTCGAATTCCTGCTGCGGGACCTGCGCACCGAGTCCGGCTGTTTCGCCTCGGCGCTGGACGCCGACACCGACGGCATCGAGGGCCTGACCTACGCGTGGACCCCGGACGAGCTGCTCGCGGCCCTCGGTTTCGAGGACGGGGTGTGGGCCGCCGGGCTGCTCGCGGTGAGCTCCACCGGCACCTTCGAGGCGGGCACCTCGGTGCTGCAGCTGCCCGCCGATCCCGAGGAACCCGCGCGCTGGGAATCGGTGCGGTCGAGGCTGTTCGAGGTGCGGTCGGGTCGCCCGCAACCGGGGCGTGACGACAAGGTGGTCACCGCGTGGAACGGGCTCGCCGTCACGGCGCTGGCTGAGGCGGGCGCCGGACTCGGCCGCCCCGAGTGGGTCGAGGCCGCGGCGCACTGCGCCAGGACACTGCTCGACGAGCACCTGGTCGACGGCCGACTGCGCCGGGCCTCGCTCGGCGGGGTGGTCGGTGACGCGGCCGCGGTGCTCGACGACCACGGTGCGCTGGCGGTCGGGTTGCTTGCGCTGCACCAGGCGACCGGCGAGCTCGAATGGCTCACCCGCGCAGAGCAACTCATCGACCTGGCGATTGAACACTTCGCCGATCCCGCGGAGCCTGGCAGCTGGTTCGACACCGCGGACGACGCCGAGGCCCTGATCACCCGGCCGCGCGACCCCTTCGACGGGGCGACGCCGTCGGGAGCGTCCACGATGGCGGAGGCACTGCTCGCCGCCGCGGCGCTGGCCGGCCCCGAGCGTTCCGCCCGGTACGCCGCGGCAGCCGCGGACACCCTGGACCGCGGGGCGCTGTTGCTGGCGCGCGCGGCCAGGTCCGCGGGCCACTGGCTGGCCGTGGCCGAGGCCTCGGTGCGCGGACCGATTCAGGTCGCGGTGTCGATGACCGGTGACGGCGCCGACCTGCTGGACACGGCCCGACGCGAGGCGCCGGGTGGGGCGGTGGTGATCGGTGGTGCGCCGGACACGTCCCCGCTGCTCGTCGACCGCCCGCTGGTCGACGGGAAACCGGCCGCCTATGTGTGTCGTGGGTTCGTCTGCGACCGGCCCGCGACCGGTGTCGACGAGCTGAGGGCAGCGTTGGCGCGCTAACAACGCCGGCGCTCCACACACACCCGGAAGCACCGTCCCTGCTGGCCCGAAACCCCTATTGACAACAGCGCCTTGTCGATTCGTCGTGAATCTGTTGTTTCAGTTCTGCTGCCATTCGCCCTAGTGTCGATCCACGTGGACGTCTACTGTGGGCGTCCATCTCGTGCGCGATCACCACCTTGAGGGCCTGGCGTTCGTGTGTTGTACCGGCCCCTGTCGGTGGCACGGGCGGCCTCGGCTCATCGGGGGCTTCGGCTCCAGCGCGGCGCAGGTGCGGATCCGGTGTTCGGGCGGTCGGCCAGTGCGACATCGGTACCCGTGCAACTCCGGTCGACCGGCTGGGAAAACAGGCCCCGATGGATCCGGGACGATGGGGGATATTGCATGACCAACGCAATGGCGGCCGGTGCTCGCGCCGATCTGGTTCAGCCCGCCATCAGGCCACCCGTTGGGCTCGGCGACAACGAGGGCTGGCGTGCCGGCGCCAAGTGCGCCCAGTCGGAACCGGACGAGTTCTTTCCGGATCGCTGTCGGCCGGAAAACGTCCGCGCTGCCAAGGAAGTCTGCCAGCGCTGTCCGGTCGCGGCCGAATGCCTCGAGTATGCCCTCGGCGCCGCCGAGCCGTTCGGAGTGTGGGGCGGAAAGACACCGAGGGAGCGGCGCCGCATGCGTTCCGGCCGCCCAATCCCCGGAGCGGCCGGTGATTGAACCAATCGTCCTCGGCCCGCCTCCGGTAAACGGAAGGGACTCATTCGGCTTTTGTGGAGCGTCGATTGTGAGCTGCGGAGTGCGGAGCGAGGGGACTGCATTGGACCCGGTGAACGAGCGCTTCAGTTAGTCGCAAACTCTCCCAATGGTTCTGAGTGACACTCCATGAATTTCCGTGACACCCAATGTGAGTTCGGCTGCGGATGCCAGCCACAGCGCATCCGCCCGCGACGGCGACCTCGGCCTCGGTCAACACGGTCCGCGCGCACCCGTTTGGCCGGGCTGACACATACCTGCCATGTATCCAGCAGCCTTCAGGTTGGGCGCACCGTGCTGGGTACCCGACGAAGGATGAGAATGCGAACTGCCACTGGACGATCCAGGACTCAGGCGATCGGTGCCGTGATCGCCGTGTCTGCCGCCGCCGCGGTTGTCCTCGCGGCGGCGCCGGCCGCAAGCGCGGCGCCTGCCGGCGGCGCGGACCCGATCGTCTATCCGGTCTCGCTTCAGGATGCCTTCTACGGAACGCCTTCCGACATCGCGGACCGGCAGCCGGGCGACATACTCGCCGCGCGGTCGGTGCCCGCGCCTTTCGGGTTCATCGACACCGATGCGGTGCAACTGAAGTTCCGGTCGACCAGCTCGGAGGGCAAGCCAATCTCGGCGGTGACCACCGTCTTCTCGCCGCGGGAAGCCGCACCGGGGCGCCCGCTGCTGTCCTATCAGCAGATCATCAATGCCCTCGGGCTCGGGTGCGCGCCGTCGACGGCGATGTACGCCGACGATCAGGAGCCCGCGATACGAGCGACGCCCGCGTTGAACTTCGCAATCCAGAAGGGTTGGTCGGTGGCCGTCCCCGATCACCTCGGGCCCAACAGCGCGTACGGTGCGGCGAAGGTCGGTGGGCAGATCACCCTCGACGGGATCCGCGCGGCGCAGCGGTACTCCGCGCTCGGGCTTGCCGAGAGCCCGGTCGGTATGGCCGGTTACTCCGGCGGCGGCATGGCCACCGCGATGGCCGCCGCGATCGCCCCGACCTACGCGCCGGAGCTCGAGCTCGCCGGCAGTGCCTACGGCGGTGCCCCGATGAACATCGACAAGATGGCCAAGGCCCTCGGAGAGCAAAGGCATCCCGTGTTCGGGCTGGCGATGGCCGCCGCGCTCGGCCTCGAGCGCGAGTATCCGGACCGGATGCCGGTCAGCAGCCAGCTCAACCAGGTTGGCCGGGACCTGCGGGACCGCATCGCGAACGCGTGCACCAACGAGATCATCCTCTCCGGCGCCGGTCGATCCATCGCCGACGTCGCCGACCCCGCGGTCGGACGTGCGCTGCTCGACAGCCCGCCGGTGCAGGCGGTGCTCGCCGAGAACGGCGTCGAGAACGTGGCCTCCGTCCCGAATGCTCCCGTGTACGAGTGGCATTCCGGCACCGACCCGCTGATCCCGGTCGACTCGATCACCAAGACGATGCGCCGCTACTGCGACGCGGGTGTGCCCGTTCAGTCCGAAGTGGTCTCGAGTCCGGATCACCTCTCGGCTGCGGCGATCGGTCTCCCGGGCGCGCTGAAGTTCCTCGAGGACCGCTTCGCCGGCATCGCGCCGATCTCGAAGGGCTGCTGACCGGAGAATGGAGCGCATCGCGTGGTGCACATCCGCCCGACCGCCGCGCTGTGGGGCGGCTGGACCTGACCGGACTCGTACCTGTCCACCCGTGGTGTCGCCCGCACTGAGATGCTCAGTTGAGGACGACGAGCCACACCGCGATGTAGTGGCACAGCGCCGCGATGACGGTGCCCGCGTGGAAGAACTCGTGGTGGCCGAAGGTGGCGGGCCAGGGATTCGGCCACTTGGTGGCGTAGAGGATCGCGCCGACGCTGTAGAGGACCCCGCCGACCGCGAGCAGGATCAGCGGCAGCCAACCGACCTCGTCGACCAGTTGTCCCGCGACCGGCACGATCGCCCACCCGAGGATCAGGTAGAGCGGGACGCCGACCCAGCGCGGCGCGGTTGGCCACAGCATCTTCAGCGCCACCCCGGCCAGCGCGCCGGCCCACACCACGGCCAGCAGTGTCCGGCCGGTCTCGCGCGGCAGTGCGAGCAGTGCGAACGGCGTGTAGCTGCCCGCGATGAACAGGAAGATCATCGAGTGGTCGGCGCGCTTCATCCAGATCCGGCTGCGCACGGTCGTCCAGTGCACCCGGTGGTACGTGGCACTCACGCCGAACACCCCGCACACCGTCACGGAGTAGATCGCGGTCGCGACGGCGGCCCGACCGGATTCCTGCGCGGCAAAGGCGACGAGCGCGGCGCACGCGATCACCGCGACGACGAATGCCCACAGGTGGATCCAGCCCCGCATCCGCGGCTTCACCGGCGGCGCTGCGAGGTCGAGTTCGGACATTGCTGCTCCCGGGCGGTCGTGAACCTACGGTGGCGTAGGTTCGGGCGTCGGTGGTCACTGTAGCGGCCACCGGAACCGCCCGAAACGGGGTGAGACGACGATTACAGCGGCGGCCGTCGGGGCCGCACCCGAGCCGCGTAATGTGGGCTCTCGTGGTGATGTCCAGGTGAAGGTCCCGAACCTGCTGTACAGCATCTACGAGCGACGCCTGCGCCGTCAGCTCGAGGGGCTCCAGCACCCGCGACACGTCGCGGTGATGTGCGATGGCAACCGCCGGTGGGCGAGGGAGAACGGTTTCACCGACGTCAGCCACGGTCACCGGATGGGTGCGCTGAAGATCGCCGAGTTGCTCGGCTGGTGCGACCAGGCAAGCATCGAGATGGCCACCATCTACCTGCTCTCCACCGAGAACCTGCGGCGCGAACCGGAGGAGCTCGACACCCTCCTCGAGATCATCACCGATGTGGTGGAAGAGATCTCGGGCCCGGGGCAGAACTGGAGCGTCAAGATAGTCGGCACCCTCGACCTGCTCCCGGAGGATCAGGCCCGCCGCCTGCGGGAGGCTGCCGAGCGCACCGCCGGGCGCACCGGCACACACGTCAACGTCGCGGTCGGCTACGGAGGCAGGCAGGAGATCGCCGACGCCGTGCAGTCGCTGCTGCGCGAGAAGCTCGACGAGGGCCTGTCCGGCGAGGCGCTGGTCGGGGCGATGTCCGTGAAGGGCATCGACGGGCACCTCTACACCTCCGGGCAGCCGGATCCGGACCTGGTGATCCGCACCTCGGGGGAGCAGCGACTGTCCGGCTTCCTGCTGTGGCAGAGCGCGTACTCCGAGATCTGGTTCACCGAGGCGTACTGGCCGGAGTTCCGGCACGTCGACTTCCTGCGCGCGCTGCGTGACTACGCGGCCCGGCACCGCCGCTTCGGCGCATAGGCGCTCCGCGCCCGTGCGCGGTTGACGAGTCCTGAGACTCGTCAACCGCGCACGGGCGGCGTAGCCGCCCTACAGCTTGCGCAGCCGCAGCCGGTTGATGGAGTGGTCGGCGTCCTTGCGGAGCACCAGCGTGGCGCGTGGGCGGGTCGGCAGGATGTTCTCGACCAGGTTCGGCCGGTTGATCGAGTTCCAGATGTCGTCCGCGGCCAGGGTGGCGTGCTCGTCGGACAGCCCGGAGTAGTGGTGGAAGTGCGACGTCGGGTCCGCGAACGACGTCTTCCGCAGCGCGAGGAAACGCTTGATGTACCAACGCTCGATGTCCTCGATCCGCGCGTCGACGTAGATCGAGAAGTCGAACAGGTCAGAGACCATCAGGCGCGGGCCGGTCTGCAGGACGTTGAGGCCCTCGATGATCAGGATGTCGGGCTGGCGCACCAGGTGGTACTGGCCGGGCAGGATGTCGTACGAGACGTGTGAGTACACCGGCGCCGCGACCTCTTCCGCGCCGGACTTGACCTCGGTGACGAAGCGCAGCAGCTTGCGGCGGTCGTAGCTCTCGGGAAAACCCTTGCGGTGCATGAGGCCCCGGCGCGTCAGCTCGGCCGTCGAGTAGAGGAAGCCGTCCGTGGTGACCAGATCGACGCGCGGGTGGTGATCCCATCGCGCGAGTAGGGCCTGCAGCACGCGGGCGGTGGTGGACTTGCCAACCGCGACGCTGCCCGCCACGCCGATCACGAAGGGCACCTGTCGATCCGGGTGCTTCTCGCCGAGGAACGTCGCGGTCGCGGCGAACAGGCGCTGCCGCGCGGCCACCTGGAGGTGGATGAGCCTGGAGAGCGGGAGGTAGACCTCGGCGACCTCGTCGAGGTCGATCTGTTCGCCGAGGCCGCGCAGGCCGAGGAGCTCTTCCTCGGTGAGCACGAGCGGTGTCGACTTACGCAGGGTTCGCCATTGCTTGCGGTCGAACTCGACGTAGGGGCTGCTCTCGCTCACTCGTGCCATGCGCGCACCTGGATCTCGCTCTGCATAGTCGGATTGTGCTCGACACCACTGTGCGTGGCGGCGGCGGGTGGGGCAACTCGCCGGTGGTTAGGGTGGACGACCATGGACCCCGTTGCACTCGTCCGCGAATACCTGCTGCTCGGACTCGGTTTCGACCGGCTGGAGGAGGGTTTCGTCGACGCCTTCACCGGTGACCAGGCGCTGCGCAGGCAGGTGGAGAACGCGCCGGCGCCCGACCCGCGCCAGCTCGCGCGCCGCGCCGCGGAACTGCGTGACGAGGTGGCCGGCTCCGGGCTGTCCGCCGAACGGGCCGCGTTCCTCGAGGTTCACCTGCGCGCGCTTGAGTGCTCCGCACGCAAGTTCGCGGGCGAGCAGATCGGCTTCGTCGACGAGGTGCAGGCCTACTTCGACGTGCGCATCGAGCCGGGCTCCGAGGACGAGTACCGGGCGGCGCACCGCGCGATGGACGAGGTGCTGGCCGGCGATTCCGCGCGCCCGCTTGCCGAGCGGCTGCAGGCCCACCGCGCCGCCGACGAGATCCCGCCGGAGCGGCTGCCGGAGTGCGTCGAAGCTTTCTCCAGCGCGCTGCGCGACCGGGTGCGGGCGGAGTACGCGCTGCCCGAGACCGAACGGGTCGAGTACGAGGTGGTCGGGGACAAGCCCTGGTCCGGGTTCAACTACTACCTCGGCGACTACCGGTCGAAGGTGGCGATCAACTCCGACCTCAAGCAGCACATGGCCAACCTGCCGCACCTGATCGCCCACGAGTCCTACCCCGGCCATCACACCGAGCACTGCCGCAAGGAGGCGGGCCTGGTCGGTGCCGGGCAGGCCGAGCAGACCCTGTTCCTGGTCAATACGCCGCAGTGCCTGATGGCGGAGGGGCTCGCGGACCACGCGCTCGGCTCGATCGTGGGGCCGGGCTGGGGGCCGTGGGCCCAGGAGATCTACGCCGACCTGGGGCTGCGCTTCGACGGCGAACGCGCGGAGCGGCTGGCCGACGCGTCGGCGTCGCTGCTCGGGGTCCGGCAGGATGCGGCCCTGCTGCTGCACGATCGCGGCCGAAGTCAGGACGACGTCGCCGCGTTCCTGCAGCGGTGGACCCTGTCCACCCCGGAACGGGCCCGGCAGACGCTGCGATTCCTGTCCGACCCGCTGTGGCGCGCCTACATCAGCACCTACGTCGAGGGCTACCGGCTGCTCGGCAGCTGGCTCGATCGCGGAGTCGACGCCGCGGGCCGTTCCGAGATGTTCCGGCGGTTGCTGGACGAGCCGCTGATCCCGTCTGCGCTGCGCTGACAGCCATTGCCTAGACTGGGCATGCCCCTGCCGTAGCTCCCGCTTGGAGATTCCTCGATGACCGCTGTGCCCAGCACCGACGTCAACAATGCTTCGCTCGCCGAACTCGATCCCGAGGTCGCGGCCGCGATGAACGGCGAGCTGGCCCGTCAGCGCGACACGCTCGAGATGATCGCGTCCGAGAACTTCGTGCCGCGCGCGGTGCTGCAGGCCCAGGGCAGCGTGCTGACCAACAAGTACGCCGAGGGCTACCCCGGCCGCCGCTACTACGGCGGCTGCGAGCACGTCGACGTCATCGAGGACCTGGCGCGCAACCGTGCCAAGGAGCTCTTCGGCGCTGAGTTCGCGAACGTCCAGCCGCACTCGGGCGCGCAGGCGAACGCCGCGGTGCTGATGGCGCTGATGAACCCGGGCGAGAAGCTGCTCGGCCTCGACCTGGCGCACGGCGGCCACCTGACGCACGGGATGAAGCTCAACTTCTCCGGCAAGCTCTACGACGTCGCGTCCTACGGGGTCAGCAAGGAAGACCACCGCATCGACATGGACGAGGTCCGCAAGATCGCCGTGGCCGAGAAGCCGAAGGTGATCGTCGCCGGCTGGTCCGCGTACCCGCGGCACGAGGACTTCGCCGAGTTCCGGTCCATCGCGGACGAGGTCGGGGCCTACCTGTGGGTCGACATGGCGCACTTCGCCGGTCTGGTCGCGGCTGGCCTGCACCCGTCGCCGGTGCCCTACGCGGACGTCGTGTCCACCACCGTGCACAAGACCCTCGGTGGCCCCCGCTCCGGCCTGATCCTGGCCAAGCAGGAGTGGGCCAAGAAGATCAACTCCGCGGTGTTCCCCGGTCAGCAGGGCGGGCCGCTCATGCACGCCATCGCCGCGAAGGCCGTCTCGCTCAAGATCGCGGGCACCGAGGAGTTCAAGGACCGTCAGGCCCGCACCCTGTCCGGCGCCCGGATCCTGGCCGAGCGTCTCACCGGCGCCGACGTCGCGGACAAGGGCATCTCCGTGCTCACCGGCGGCACCGACGTGCACCTGGTCCTGGTGGACCTGCGCAACTCGGCGCTGGACGGCCAGCAGGGCGAGGATCTGCTGCACGAGGTCGGCATCACCGTCAACCGCAACGCGGTGCCCTTCGACCCGCGTCCGCCGATGGTCACCTCCGGCCTGCGCATCGGCACCGCCGCGCTGGCGACCCGTGGGTTCGGCGACGCCGAGTTCACCGAGGTCGCGGACATCATCGCGACCGCGCTGGCCAAGGGCTCGGAGGCCGATTTCGCGGCGCTGCGCGCCCGGGTCTCGAAGCTGGCCCTCGACCTTCCGCTGTACGAGGGACTCGAGGACTGGGGCCTGCTCTCCAAGTCGGTCTAGCGTCTGAGCTGGAGTTAACGACGCGTTCATCGGCGCCCTGCGTGTTGCGAGTGCAGCAGGGCGCCGATCGCAGTAGCGTCCCCGGTAACAGGCAGCGGACGAGTTGCCTGTCCGGGAGGTTCTGATCGTGGCTGAAGTATTCAGTGCGAGGGGGCCGGCGCCCGGCCCTCGTGCGGATTGACGCACCAGGGACGGACCGGCCCAGCGAACTGAAGTTTGCGCGGGCGCCGCGCAGGCATAGGAGCCTCACGTGACCGCAACACGCTCCGTATCTGCCCATTCCGGACATGCCGGGAACTCCCCGAGGTCCGCATCCACGAAGTCTCCCGAACGGTCAGTTCGCACCTATGTACTCGACACCTCGGTTCTGCTCTCGGATCCGTGGGCCGTCACACGTTTCGCGGAGCACGAGGTGGTCCTGCCCCTGGTGGTGATCGGGGAGCTGGAGGGCAAACGCCACCACCACGAGCTGGGATGGTTTGCCCGCGAGGCGCTTCGGATGCTCGACGACCTGCGGATCGAGCACGGACGGCTGGATCAGCCGGTTCCGATCGGCTCCGACTACGGCACGCTCCAGGTGGAGCTCAACCACACCGACCCCTCCGTCCTGCCGATCGGATTCCGGACCGACTCAAACGATTCCAGGATTCTGGCCTGCGCCCTCAACTTCGCAGCCGAGGGCAAAGACGTGGTCCTGGTCAGCAAGGACATCCCCCTGCGGGTCAAGGCGGGCGCGGTCGGCCTGCCCGCCGACGAGTACCACGCACACGACGTGGTCCCGTCGGGATGGACGGGGATGACCGAGCTCGACGTTGCCTCGACCCGGATCGACGAGCTGTTCTCGGAGGGGGTCATCGATCTCGACGAGGCGCGAGAGCTGCCCTGTCACACCGGAATCCGGCTGATGGGCGGAAGCTCCAGCGCGCTGGGGCGGGTGACCCCGGACAAGCGGGTACAGCTGGTCCGCGGCGAGCGGGAGGCCTTCGGCCTGCACGGCCGCTCGGCCGAACAGCGGATCGCCCTCGACCTGTTGCTCGACGAGAGCATCGGCATCATCTCGCTCGGCGGCAAGGCAGGCACCGGCAAGTCGGCGCTCGCCCTGACCGCGGGACTGGAGGCGGTGCTCGAGCGTCGCACCCACAGGAAGGTGGTGGTCTTCCGGCCGCTGTACGCGGTCGGCGGACAGGAGCTCGGCTACCTGCCCGGCAGCGAGAGCGAGAAGATGGGGCCGTGGGCGCAGGCGGTGTTCGACACCCTCGACGGCCTGGCGAGTCCCGAGGTGATGGACGAAGTGATCAGCCGCGGGATGCTGGAAGTGTTGCCGCTCACCCACATTCGCGGCCGGTCGCTGCACGACTCGTTCGTGATCGTGGACGAGGCGCAGTCCCTCGAGCGCAATGTGCTGCTCACGGTGCTGTCCCGGCTCGGCACCGGGTCGCGGGTGGTGCTCACCCATGACGTCGCCCAGCGCGACAACCTGAGGGTCGGCAGGCACGACGGCGTCGCCGCGGTGATCGAGAAGCTCAAGGGGCACCCGCTCTTCGCCCACGTCACGCTCACCCGTAGCGAGCGCTCGCCGATCGCGGCGCTGGTGACCGAGATGCTCGAGGAGTTCGGCCCGACCGCCTGACGCGCGGGGTGGGGAGGCCCGGTCTCGGGCCTCCCCATCTGCTACTGCTGCGGGGACTGGTCCTGAGCCGGTGCCTGAGCCGTCTTGTCCGTGCCGCGGAGCTTGCGCCACTGGGTGGTGGCGACGTACTTGATGAGCAGGCCGTAGTTGCGGAGCTTTTCCATCGTGGTCCCTTCGATACCGGATCGTGAGTCGATCCGGTGAATTCTATTGGTAGGCAGACACGCCGGATCGACACCCGTCAATGTCGGGATGAACACACCTCACCAGGGCTTTTCATGGTCCGGATCATTGGCGCGTACCGCAGCGGTCTACGTACCATCGGCGGGCGTGCACGGTGAGAGCGAATTGATCGACGAGGATTCGGACTGGGTTCACCCGAGTCTGCTGCAGGCGACCTTCATCCCGGTTCTCGGGGCGATGGCGTGGTGGGGCACAGATGATGTGGCGGCCGAGCTGGCTCGGTTGGGCGTGCCGCACGGCCGGACGGCCGGCTGCCGGTTCGCGGTTCCCGTCGGCGGTGCCGTTGCGCCGCGCACGGTCGATGCGCGATTGGTCGATCTGGTGGACGCGCTGCCTGCATTGCGGGCGATGGACCTGGGCGAGGGCGTGGGGAGATCCGTCCGCTCGTGGTGCGCGGCCGCGCACCTCGCGGGCGCGGACCAGGCAGCGAGCGGGGATCGGCGCGCCGAGCTCGCCGCGCAGATGCCCGCCGCGGCCCACGCCGTGCTGAACGAGGACGAGTCGGCGATCCACACCGCGGTCGCCCTGCTGAACAGCTTCATCTCGGCGGCACGGACCACCGACGATCTGGCGGCGGCACGTGTCCGCGCCACGCTGAGGCCGTATCAGGTCCAGGGGGTCGCCTGGCTCCTTGCGCTCGACGAGGTGGGTGGCGGCATCCTCGCCGACGAGATGGGGCTCGGCAAGACGCTGCAGGCCATCTGCGTGCTCGCCACCCGAAACGACCGGGGTCCACATCTGGTGGTGTGCCCGACCTCGGTGGTCGGGAACTGGCGTCGCGAGCTCGCGCGGTTCGCCCCCGACGTCCCGGTGATCGTCCATCACGGCGCGGGCAGGGCTCTGCCCGCGACGGTGAGCCCGGGAACCGTGGTACTGACCAGCTACGGACTGCTGCGCTCGGACGTCGACCGACTGGGCGAAGTGCCATGGGACGCTGTCATATTCGACGAGGCGCAGCAGATCAAGAATCCCGATTCCCTCGCGGCCAGGGCGGCGGCGCGGCTGTCCGCGCGGATTCGGGTCGCCGTGACCGGCACCCCGGTCGAGAACCGGCTCGACGACCTGTGGTCGATCTTCCGCGCGGTCAACCCGGCACTGTTGGGAACCAGGGCACGCTTCCGTCAGCGCTTCGTCGTCCCGATCGAGTCCCGACGATCGGCGACGGCCGCGGCCCGGCTCGGCGCACTCATCGCGCCACACGTGCTGCGGCGCACCAAGGCCGAGGTGGCCACCGAGCTACCGGACAAGCAGTACTCGACCGTCGCGTGCACGCTGTCCGACGAGCAGGTTCGGCTGTACCGTCACGCGGTGGAGCGCGCGTTCGACGCGGGGCTCGGCAGTGGGATCGCCCGGCGCGGCAACGTGCTCGCACTGCTGACCACCCTGAAGCAGGTCTGCAACCATCCCGAACAGCTCCTCGGCGACGGAGGCGCGCTGCGCGGTAGGTCGGGCAAGTTCGACCGGGCTACCGAAATGCTCTCGGAGATGGTCGAAGACGGCGACCGGGCCCTGGTGTTCACCCAGTACCGCACGATGGGGGAGCTGTTGTCGACGCACCTGACCACCGAGCTCGGGGTCGGCGTGATCCCCTTCCTGCACGGTGGTCTGAGCGCACGGGCCCGGGACCGGATGGTCCTGGAGTTCCAGGACGGTCCCGACGCGCCGCCCGTGCTCATCCTGAGCCTGCGGGCGGCGGGATTCGGCCTGAATCTGACCCGGGCCAGCCATGTCGTGCACTACGACCGATGGTGGAATCCCGCGGTCGAGGACCAGGCCACGGACCGGGCGCACCGGATTGGCCAACGCCGAACGGTGAACGTGTACTCCCTCGTCACCGGCGGCACCATCGAGGACCACATCGCCTCGATGCACGAATCGAAGCGCGCTCTGGCGGAATCGATTTCGCGGAACTCGGAGGTCGAGCTGGCCGAGCTGGCCGACGACGAGCTGCGCTCGCTGCTCGACCTCGACGCGGTGGGTGCTCGATGACGGGCGCAGAGTTCGGCGCAACGGCGTGGGGGCGGGTCTGGCTTCGCACGATCGAGTCGACGGCCGCCTCCGCGCCGAATGCGCAGCTGCCCCAGGCGCGGAGACTGGCCAGGGGTGGCGCGGTGACTCTCACGGACGTATCGGCGGGCCGGGTCGACGCAGAGGTGGCGGTGAAGCAGAAGTCCTACGCGATCACCCTCGAGGTGCCACGCTGGGATGCGGATGCGTTGGTGCGGGTGCGCGAGGTACTCGGCGCGGCCGGGCTCGGCGACGGCGGCGCGTCGGGTGATCTCCCGGACGCGCTGGTGGCGCAGCTGCAGGGGGCAGGCATCGTGGTCGCCGCGACACCGGCGGAGTGCGGGGCGACGTGTGCCTGCACGGGTCGCCGGGCGCCATGCCTGCACCACCTGGCGACCGTCTATGCCCTCGTTCAGCTGATCGACGAGGAACCGGCGCTGGCCGTCCGGTTGCGGTCCGATGCCTCGGTCGCCCTCGGCTCGGCCGGTCCGGGGTCGCGGGAGCAGCGGGACTGGATCGCCCTCGCCGAGGTGGACCCGGCGTCGTTCTACGATTGACGGGCAGCTGTTCGGACGCCGACTTCTCAACCGCGCAGCGCGGAGACCTCGCTGAGGTAGCCCGTGCCGCGTCCGCCACGCCTGCCGGTCACGGCCCTTGCCGCGCCGACCAGGATGCCGCGGACGACGTCGCGGATGCTGAAGTAGTCCCGCCAGACCGCGATCTTGCCGTCGCGCAGCTCAAACGTGCCGCACACCCAGAACTCGGCGTTGAGCGGTCCGACGCCGAGCAGGTCGGTGCGCTCGGTGAGGACCACGCCGTTCTCGCCCGCCGCGTGGTGCATGATCACGTCGAATCGGAGGCCGGGGCGGGCGAGCTGCCGCAGCACCCTGGTCACCAGAGGGTATCCGCGCAGGATCGGCAGCGAGACGTTGTGCCAGGCGATTTCGGGGTGCAGGTACGCGGCCGCGGCGTCGACATCGGCACTTGCCAGGGCGGCCAGGAACCCGCGCACGACCAGGACGTCGGCGGGTGTGTCGACGGAACTCGATTCGAGGTCTATCCGACTCATGTCGATCCGATCGCTCGTGTGGTCAGTGGGTGACGGTGTCCCGACCGTACCGGTCGAATGCGCCGGGCGGAGGGTCGGACAGCCGCCGAGTTCTGCGACTGCTGCTCGTCCGCCACCGGATCCGAATCGGCCGGATGCTTGACCACGCGTGCCTCGCGGGACACCATGTGGTGTGCGCAAATTGGCGAGCGCGATCCTCTCGACCGTCATCGCAACGGTGCTGGCGCTGCTCTGTGCGCCGCACGCCCTGGCTCAGGGGCCCTGGTTCGACGGGGCCGTCGGCGGGGCAACCCAGGTCATCGCCGTCCGTGGTTCGGGCGGCTCGGACGCCACCCTGGAGGCCTGGCAGCGGTCCCCGCTCGGCTGGCACCGCATCTCCCCGACCCTGCCCGCAAAGGTCGGCGCGGACGGGTTCACGGATGCTGCGAGGGACGGCGTGCCCGCGACCCCGGAGGGCGTGTTCAGCCTGGACGCGGCCTTCGGCACGGCCGGGAACCCGGGCGGCGGCCTGCCGTACCGGAAGGTGGGTCCGAACGACTGGTGGGACGGCGACCCGGACAGCGCGACCTACAACACGCATCAGGTCTGCGCCCCGGGGTCCTGCGCCTTCGACGAGTCGGCCAGCGAGGAGCTGGAGATCCCCGCCTACCGCTACGCGGTGGTGATGGGCGTCAACAAGGAGCGGGTGCCGGGCGGCGGCGGTGCCTTCTTCCTGCACGTCTCGAACGGTGAGCCCACGTTGGGCTGCGTCGCGGTGAGCGAGGGCGCACTGGTCTGGCTGATCCGGTGGCTGCAGCCGGGCGCGGTCATCGCCATCGCGGACTGAGCAAGCTCTCGTCGACTGCCAGGGAGGCCGAAGTGAACAGCGATCGACCTACCCCCTCGGCGGACGCGAAGTCGATCGCGGTGCGCAGTATCGAGTTCGTGGCCGCTGGTGGGCGCGAGGACTTCGACGCCATCATCCATCCGGACGCCGTCAACCACGAGACCAAGACCGAGCCGCCGCACACCCGGGTCCGCGGGCCGGGATCCTGGCATGCGACAGCGCTGTGGCTGCGTCAGCCGTTCGCGGACCTGCATTTCGAGGTCGGGAACGTGGTGGCGGACGGTGACCTCGTTGCGGTCGAGGTGACCATGAGCGGGCGCCACGTCGGGCTGTTCCTGAACTTCGACGAGAGCGGCGCCGTCGCCGGGGCCTTCCCGCCGACGGGCCGGAGTTTCGCTGTCGCCCAATCGCATTGGGTTCGACTCGAGGACGGCCTGGTGATCGAGCACTGGGCCACCCGCGATGATCTGGGCATGGCCGAGCAACTCGGCTGGTTGGAGCCGAGCCCGGCCTACCTGGCGCGGATGCTGTGGGCCAAGAGTCGTGCAAGGAAGGCGCGGCCGGCCTGACGGCTACTCCTCGACCTTCGCCATCGCGAGGACGTCGAGACGGCTGTCGAGCTCCGCCTCGGTCAGCTTCTCGGGGACAAGCCCGCGGTCGATCACCGTCTGGCGGATCGTCTTGCGCTCCTTGAGCGCCTCCTTCGCGACGGCGGCGGCCTCCTCGTAGCCGATCGCGGAGTTCAGCGGCGTCACGATCGACGGCGACGACTCCGCGAGCGTCCTGAGATGCTCCGTGTTGGCGACGAGGCCGGAGACGCACTTGTCGGCGAACAGTCGAGAGACGTTGGCGAGCAAGCGGAATGACTCGAGCAGGTTGCGGGCCATCATCGGGATGTACACATTGAGCTCGAAGGCGCCCGCCGCGCCGCCCCAGGCGACGGCCGCATCGTTGCCGACGACCTGCGCGGCCACCTGCGTGACCGCTTCCGGCAGAACGGGATTCACCTTGCCTGGCATGATCGACGAGCCGGGCTGCAGGTCGGGGAGTCGGATCTCGCCGAGTCCGGTCAGCGGGCCCGAACCCATCCAGCGGATGTCGTTCGCGATCTTGGTGAGCGAGACCGCGATGGTCCGCAGTGCACCCGACGCCTCGACCAACCCGTCGCGCGCGGCCTGAGCCTCGAAGCTGTTGCGCGCGGGGGAGAGGGCGTCGATCCCGGTGGCGCTGACGAGTTCGGCGACCACCATCGGGCCGAATCCGTCGGGGGCGTTGAGCCCGGTGCCGACCGCGGTGCCGCCGATCGGGAGCTCGCCGAGACGGGGGAGGGCGGACATGATCCGTTCGATGCCTGCCTCGACCTGTCGGGCGTAGCCGCCGAACTCCTGCCCGAGGGTGACCGGCACGGCGTCCATGAGATGGGTCCGCCCGGACTTGACGACGGACTTCCATTCGGCGGCCTTGTCGAACAGCGCCAGCCGCAGATGGTCGAGCGCGGGGATCAGCGCCTTCACCGCGGACTCCGTGGCCGCCAGGTGGGTGGCGGTGGGGAAGGTGTCGTTCGAGGACTGTGACATGTTGACGTGATCGTTGGGGTGCACCTCGACCCCGTTCGCCTTCGCGATCGACGCGATGACCTCGTTGGCGTTCATGTTGGAGCTGGTGCCCGAGCCGGTCTGGAACACGTCGATCGGGAACTGGTCGTCGTGCCTGCCCTCGGCGATCTCGTTGGCGGCGGAGATGATGGCGTCGGCCTTGACGGCGTCGAGCAGGCCGAGGTCCTTGTTGACCTGCGCGCAGGCGGCCTTGAGCAGGCCCATCGCCCGGATCTGGGCGCGTTCGAGGCCGCGGCCGCTGATCGGGAAGTTCTCCACCGCGCGCTGGGTCTGAGCCCGCCACAGCGCGTCGATCGGGACCCGGACCTCGCCCATGGTGTCGTGCTCGATGCGGAACTGCGATTCGGCGTTCTCAGTCATACCTAGCAGCTTGCCACCGAAGCGGCTTCGCCGCCTGTGAGTCCTTTTGGCCCCTATGCGGACCAAAAGGACTCACAGGCGCGGAGCGCCTCAGGGCATGGGGAACTGGGCGTCCGGGTCGCCGTCGAAGTCGACCGAGGAGTACTCGCGCAGCTTGGACAGGCGGTGGTAGGCGTCGATCATCCGGACGGTGCCGGACTTGCTACGCATGACGATCGACTGGGTGTGCGCGCCGCCGCCGCTGTAGCGGACGCCGCGCAGCAGGTCACCGTCGGTGACGCCGGTCGCGGTGAAGAAGACGTTCTCGCCGGAGACCAGGTCCTCGGTGAGCAGCACCCGATCCAGGTCGTGGCCCGCGTCGATGGCCTTCTGGCGCTCGGCGTCGTCGGTCGGGGCGAGCCGGCCCTGCAGTGCGCCACCCATGCAGCGCATGGCGGCCGCGGCGATGATGCCCTCGGGGGTGCCGCCGATGCCGATCAGCATGTCGGTGCCGGAGTCCGGGCGGGCCGCGGCGATGGCGCCCGCGACGTCGCCGTCGGAGATCAGCCGAATCCGGGCGCCGGTCGCGCGGACGTCGGAGATCAGCTGTGCGTGCCGCGGGCGATCCAGGATGCAGACGGTGACGTCGGAGACCGAGGACTTGCGGACCTTCGCGATGCGCTTGATGTTCTCGGCGACCGGCGCGGTGATGTCGATGACGTCGGCGGCGTCGGGGCCGACGGCGATCTTCTCCATGTAGAACACGGCGGACGGGTCGAACATGGCGCCGCGCTCGGCGACCGCGAGGACGGAGATCGCGTTCGGCATGCCCTTGGACATCAGCGTGGTGCCGTCGACGGGGTCGACCGCGAAGTCACAGTCAGGGCCGTCGCCGTTGCCGACCTCTTCGCCGTTGTAGAGCATGGGCGCCTCGTCCTTCTCGCCCTCGCCGATCACCACGACGCCGCGCATGGACACGCTGCTCACGAGCTGACGCATGGCGTCGACGGCGGCACCGTCGCCGCCCTCCTTGTCGCCCTTGCCGACCCAGCGGCCCGCGGCCAGCGCGCCCGCCTCGGTGACGCGGACCAGCTCCATCGCCAGGTTGCGGTCCGGCGCCTCGCGGCGACTCGATGGGGTGCTGGCCGTCATGTGCGGTGCCTCCTAGTGGCAGGCGCGTGCGGGCGCCGCCATAGATTCCGTCGGGGTGAGTCAGTCTTCGACTCGAGCGTGATTGTCTCATCACCGGTGGCCCGCTGATGAGGCTGGGCTACGGCTGCCGTTCGAGCGACCATCCCGTGCTCAGGTCGCGGAGCAGGTCGGGGGCGCGGTGCACCGCTCGCTGCTGGTCGGCGAACTGGCGGAACGGCTGGGCGAGCAGCGCGTCGGCCACCCCCGGTCGATCCTCGGCGAGGCGCCGGTACGCGACCGCGATGTCCCCGGCGATGTATTTCCAGCGCGGCCCGCGATCCGCCCAGTTGAAGTCGGGCAGCGGCGCCCGCAGCCGGTAGGTCGTGCCGCCTGCCTCGCCGGTGACCGACACCGGGGCGAACACCCCGGGGGCCTGCGATCCGGGGACCGACGGCTTCGCGGCGATGGTCGTCACATAGGTCAGGGCGCGGCCGACGCCACCGCGCGCCGTCGACGTGGCATCCCACTGGTCGGCGACCACCTGGTTCTGCTCCCGGTCGGCCATCCGGACCATGGCGTCGGCGTAGCCGGCCGGGGTGCCGGAGTAGATGCCGGCCCACGCGGCCCTCGCGTTGTCGTCGAGCAGGCCGGCCGCGTCGAGCTCGTCGACGGCGGTCCGGCCGCCGACGAGGTACGCCTCGTGCATCGGGACCATGTCGAAGAAGATGTGCTTCTGCATGATCAGCAGGCGCTTCTGGTACCAGTCCAGGTCCTGCGCGGTCACGCTCGGGCCGACGGTCGCCAGGACCCGGGCGTCCGGCGGCAGCAGCGCGGTTGCGGCCCCGGGTAGCGCGCCGGTGGCGGCGGCCACCGCGCCGCCGAGGCCGCGGACGGCGTCGACGCCGAGCGCGGCGCGGCCCATGTCGAGGTCCCAGAAGCCGCCGGTGAAGGACGCGCCCGCCATCCCCGCCATCCCGGCCCAGTACAGCTCGGCACGGGCACGCTGGTACCGGCCGTAGTTCTCGTACACCCGGTCCACCAGCGTCGCGTTGGCGGCGAGGCCGGTGTTCGGGTCCCAGGAGGCCAGGTCGATACCCGCAGCCCTGGCGCCACGGGCGAGCCAGTACTGGTGCAGCAGTGCGGAATAGCGGTCGGGGGCCGCGCCTGCCGCCCGGGCGTCGCCGAGCGCGTCGCCGAGGACGGCGGGGTCGGCGGGCAGCCGGGGGTCGAGCCCGCCCGCCTGCTCGGCCTTCGCGTTGGCAGGGGTGATGTCGAGCAGCGCGGCATAGCCGACGGGCTGGGCGAGCGCCGCCAGCGGCGCGGCCGTCGCGACGGCGGCGAGTCCGAGAGCGAGGACCACCCCGCGGATCGCGGCGGCGCGAATGGCCGGCGGGCGGATGCAGATCCTCGAACGCATGCCGGACATCTAACAACATATATTTGATTTGCGGAGGTGCTTTCGCCCGCCGGTGGGAACCGCCGGACCTCGGCCGATGCGCGGCTGGGATACTAGCTGTGTGGCCGAGAAGAAACCCCGGATTCTGCAGAACAACCGCGACATGATGTGGTCGATGATCCCGCTGGTTCTGATCTGCCTGATCATCGCGGGGATCGCGAGCCGCTGCGAGTTCAGCCCCGGCGGTCCCACCTCCGGGCCGGTGCCGCATTTCGACGTCGACGCCTCGCTCAAGTACGACGCAGGCGTGCTCGGGTTCCCGGTCCGCGACCCCGCCGTGCCCGAGGGCTGGCAGCCGAACTCCGGCAGCCGCGGCGTGGCGGGCAGCAACGGCGGCGGCGACGTGACCACCGTCGGCTACATCACCTCGAAGGGTCGCTACCTGCAGCTGAGCCAGAGCGAGGCGACCGAGGAGGCGCTGGTGCCCTGGGTCGCAGGCGACCTGCGGAGCCCGACAGGTGTCGCCCCGGTCCCGGGCGATCGGTGGGTGGAGTACGCCGAGGAGGGCAGCGAGCCGATCTGGGTGACCGATTTCGGCGACGTCCGCGTCCTCATCAAGGGCAGCGGCACGACGGAGGAGTTCACCGAGCTCGCCACGGCCGTCGACGCGGCCCAGCCGCTGACGCCCTGACCCGGGCCATCCGCCCGGTCCGCTGCTAGACGGCCGAACCGTCGAGCGCGCAGAAGCTGTGGCAGACCCGGTCGCGGATGATCACGTCCGGGCACTCCGGGTCGAACCATCGGTCGACATACGCCCAGTGCACGGGGTGCGCGAGGTAGGGGCCCATCAGTCCCTGCAGATCCGTGAACTCCTGTTCCCACACGTGCGTCCACGGCGAGGCGCCCTCCGCCCGCGACACCCGGCTGAGCTGCCAGGCGCGGATCGCCGGGACATGGCGGGGCATCCGGAGCAGCTCGGCCTCGAAGCGCTCCACCACGGTGTCCGCCGTGCCGGGATCCACCCGCAGCAACAGCGTCCGGTACACCCCGCCCTCGGCTCCGGCCTCGAGCCGTCCGCGCGGCTCGCCGCGGTACTCGACGCCGTCGACGTGCGCGACGACCGCGGGATCGAGGAGCGCATCGACGGCGGGCTCGGCTGCCCGCCACCGTTCCTCGGCGTCGAACTGGAGATGCGCGATCAGGTCGCCGCCATTGCGGACGCCGGGCAGGGTCGGCTGGATCAGCGTGCGGTGCGCGCCCGCCAGGTCCGCGGTGCGGCGCAGGCCCTCGGCCAGCCGCGCCCGCGCGCCGTCATCGATGTCGGGGCGGTGGTGAATGAGCTTGGTGATCTTAAACATCGGTCAACCCGTCCACGTCGTGTGCGGCGGAGGCCATCGTGCGGGTGCGCTCGAGCACCAGCTCGTCCATCCGCGTCCACCACTGCCCGAGGGTGGGGTCCGGGCGCCCCTGCCACGTCATCCGCCACCACCCCTCCGCCCCTGCGAGGGCCCAGGTGGCGGTGATCGTGTTGGACTCGTCGTCGAACCAGACCGGCGGGCTGACCAGCACGTGCTCGAGCGTCATGCCCCGCTCGCGGGCTCCTGGGGCGTACTCGGCGAGGTACGCGTCGACGAATTCTCGTGCGCGCCCGGGCTTGGTGACGACCCGGTCGATGACGTACACCTTTTCGCCTGCCATGGGCCGAGGCTAGGGATTCTCCGGTGACGGGGGCAGCGGGCGCTCCCGCTCATCGGGAGTTCGCTCAGCGGACGACCGGACCGAGCACACACATTGCGCCCAATTCGACAGGTTTCGCGCATCGACGCAGCAGACTGTGAGAGGAGTCCGGAAGTGTCAATTTCCCCGGAGGCGACATGGACCTGATCTTCACCAACGGAATCGTTGTCACGATGGATGGGGCGCTGCCCGTTGCCGAAGCGCTCGCGGTGCGGGACGGGCGGATCGCGGCGGTGGGGCAGGCGGAGGAGATCCTCGCGCTGCGGACCGCCGACACGGAGGTCGTCGATCTCGGCGGCCGGGCCCTGCTACCCGGGTTCGTGGAGGCACACGGCCACCCCACCATGGACATGACCCGCTACACGGACACCGTCGTCGACATCCGGCCGGTCATCGTTCCGGACGCGGACGGGGTGGTCGCCCTCATGCGGGAGACCTTGGCGACGACGCCCACGACCGTGCCGCTCATCTTCAGCGGACTCGACCCCTTGCTCCAATCCGGGTTCCCCGAGCCGACCAGGCCCTGGCTCGACGAACTCGCCTGCGAGCGGCCGGTTCTGGTGATGCACAACTCGGGGCACGTCGCCTGGGCGAACACGGCGGCGCTGCGCCTGTCGGGTCTGCCCGAGGACGCGCCGGATCCGACCGGCGCGCATTTCGAGCGTGACGCCGACGGGCACCTGACCGGCAAGGCGTACGAGGTCCCGGCGATCTTCGCCCTCGCGGGCCCCATGCAGGGCGGGGACGTCGACCCGGCGGCCTTGTGGCGTGCCGAGTTGCAGGGGCTGGCCGCGCGGGGCATCACCACGATCGCCGACCTCGCGTTCTCGCCCCACCACCTGCCGTTGATGCGCGAGCACTACGCGGGCGAGCATCCCATCGTTCGCCTGCGGACCTACGAGATGTCCACTGCCGAAATGCGTTCCGAGTCCTCGCCGCGCGACGGTGACGATGTGTTCCGTCAGATCGGCATCAAGCTGTGGGTCGACGGGTCGCCATGGGTGGGCAACATCGACACCTCGTTCCCGTACCTCAACACCGACGCCACGCTCAACGTGATCGGGCTGGACCGAGACCACCGGGGCCAGGCGAACTACACGGGTGAACAACTCGCGGCGATCGTCGGCGCGTACTTCCCGCTGGGTTGGCAGATGGCCTGCCACGTCCTCGGCGACCGCGGCGTCGACTCGATCCTCGAGGTGTACGAGACCGCGCTGACCGAGCACCCCCGCGAGGATCACCGGTTGCGGCTGGAACACTGCGGGGCGATGACCGCGGCCCAGTTCCGTCGCGCCGCAGAGCTGGGCGTGACCTGCAGCCTGCTCATCGACCACCTCTACTACTGGGGCGATGTGCTCGTCGACGGGCTGTTCGGTGAGGAGATCGGCTCGCACTGGATGCGCGCACGCTCGGCCATCGACGCGGGTGTCCGGATCTCCCTGCACAACGATTCGCCGGTCACACCGGTCGAGCCGCTGCGCAACATCTCCGTCGCGGCGACCAGGACCAGCCGCACCGGACGGGTGCTCGCACCGGAGGAGTGCATCACCGTCGAGGAGGCACTGCGCGCCCAGACGATCTGGCCCGCGAACCAGCTCTTCGCCGACGACATCATCGGGACGCTCGCCCCGGGCAAATACGCCGATCTGGTCGTGCTGTCCGCCGACCCCCGCGTCGGCGATCCCGCCGCGATCGCCGATCTCACGGTGGAGGCGACCTACCTGTCCGGCCGCATGACCTACTCGGCGAGCAGCTGAGGCCGGCTCCGCGCTACCGCGGATCGCCCTCGTCGTCGGCGTGCGAGAGCGCCTTCTCGACCCGTGCCCTCGCCCCGGCGAGGTGCTCCTCGCAGCGCTTGGCCAGCGCCTCGCCCCGCTCCCACAGCGCGAGGGAGTGGTCGAGGTCGAGGCCGCCCTGCTCGAGCATCTTGACCACGTCGGCCAGCTCGTCCCGCGCGGCCTCGTAGCCGAGCTCCGATACCGGTTGGCTCACTGTGCTTCTCCTGACTTGTCCTTACCCATGACGGCGGCGATGACCGCGCCGTCGGCGACCCGCACCCGCAACTGGGTGCCGGGCGGGGCGTCTTCCACCGAACGCAGCACCTCCGGGTCCGACCCGGGCACCACCTTCTGCACCACCGAGTACCCGCGGGCCAGCGTCGCCGCCGGTCCGAGGGTGGTCAGCCGGGCCGCGAGGTGCTCGACGACGGTGGCCTGACCGGCCACCAGCCGGCTGACGTCGCGCCTGCCCGCCTCACGGAGTCGGCCGATCTCCTCGGCCCGCCGGTCGACGGCGGCGAGCGGGTCGGCGAGCACCGGCCTGCTGCGCAGGTCGGCCAGCGACCGCGCCTCGCGCGCCACCCAGTTCCGCAGGGCGGCGGCGCCGCGCGCCCGGAACTCGGCGACGAGGGCCTGCTCGGCGACTGCGTCGGGGACCACCCGCTTGGCGGCATCGGTCGGCGTCGCGGCGCGGACGTCGGCGACGTGATCGCACAGCGGGTTGTCCGGTTCGTGGCCGATCGCGCTGACCACTGGGGTCGTGCACGCGGCGATCGCACGGCACAGGGTCTCGTCGGAGAACGGCAGCAGGTCCTCGACGCTGCCGCCACCGCGGGCGAGGACGATCACCTCCACCGCCGGGTTCGAGTCGAGCTCGGCCAGCGCCGCGACGATCTGCGCGGTTGCCGTCGGCCCCTGCACCGCGGTGTTCCGGATCTCGAACTGGACCGCGGGCCAACGGTTTCCGGCGACGCTGAGCACGTCACGCTCGGCGGCACTGGCCCGCCCGGTGATCAGGCCGACGGTGCGCGGGAGGAACGGCAGCGGCCGCTTGAGCCGCGGATCGAACAAGCCCTCGGCCGCGAGGAGCGCACGCAGCCGCTCGATCCGGGCGAGCAGCTCGCCGATCCCGACCGCCCGGATCTCGGTGACGCGCAGGGACACCGTTCCCCGACCCGTGTAGAAGGACAGCTTGCCGAACATCACGACCCGGCTGCCCTCGGTCAGCGGCACCGGGGAATCGCGGATCAGCGCGGGGGAGCAGGTCACCGACAGCGACATGTCCACGGAGGCGTCGCGCAGCACCAGGAACGCGGTGCGGGTGCCGGGACGGACGTTGATCTGGGTGATCTGGCCCTCGACCCAGATGCTGCCGAGGCGGTCGATCCACTGGGAGACCTTGGTCGCGACGGATCGCACCGGCCACGGGTGCTCGGGCGAGTTCGAGGTCGACGCGCCCGCCTGGCTCGGCTGGACGGAGCTCACTTGGCCTTGGCGCTGGTGATCCGGTTACCGAGCATGGTCTGGAACGGGGCGCGGGCACGGGCGGCGTTCTCGTAGGCCAGCAGGGTATCGAGCTCCTCGACCGACAGCGTCCGCAGCCGCGCCCGGAGCTGGGCGAGCGTCAGGTTGTCGTAGTCGAGGTACTCGGCGATCTCGGGCCGCTTCGGCGCCGGCTCGGACTGCCGGGACGCGGGCGTGCCGTTGGTGGACTTCTTCGCGGCCGAGGTCTCGGGTGCGGTGGTGGCAGGCGTCGCCGCGGGCGCGTCCGGCTCGGACTCCGGCTGCATCGAGTACAGCGCGAACCGGCCCTGGTTCGCGGGCTTGGCCGCCTCCCCGTCACCGCCCGACGGCGCGGGCGCGGCGTCCTCGTCGAAGACCGCCCACTCCGGCTGCTCCTCGTCCTGATGGAACAACATCGAGAACGCCTGATCGCCCTTGATCGCCAGTGCCGTCATGGACTGCTGGACGCGCATCGTCGTCTGCAGCATGTGGCTGATGGTGGTCATGGGGAGCGCGACCGCGGTGTTCGGCAGCTTCTGCACCTCTTCGACAACCGTGACGGCGATCCCGGCAGCGACCCGCGCAGCGAAAGGGGGACGAATCATGGCCCTAAGACTGCCTGACGAATGCCCCTTTTGGTAGCCGGGCGCGCGGTGTGCCTGATCGGGCACCCCGTCACGGCTGCCCGTACCCTGGTGTCATGTCTTCCGCAGTCCCCCTGAACCTGGGCATCGCCCGTTCCAGCGCCCCTGCTCCGGGCGGCTCCGGCAAGCGCGTCCTGCTCGCCGAGCCGCGTGGATACTGCGCGGGCGTCGACCGCGCCGTCGAGACGGTCGAGCGGGCCCTCGAGAAGCACGGCGCGCCGATCTACGTGCGCAAGGAGATCGTGCACAACCGGCACGTGGTCGAGACGCTGTCGGACCGCGGCGTCGTCTTCGTCGACGAGACCGACGAGGTTCCGGAGGGCTCGCTGCTGGTGTTCTCCGCCCACGGGGTGTCCCCGGCCGTGCACGAGTCGGCGGCCGAGCGCAACCTCAAGACCATCGACGCGACCTGTCCGCTGGTGACGAAGGTGCACCAGGAGGCCAAGCGCTTCGCGCGGGACGACTTCGACATCCTGCTGATCGGGCACGAGGGCCACGAGGAGGTCGAGGGCACCGCGGGTGAGGCTCCTGATCACGTACAGCTGGTGGACGGACCCGAGTCGGTCGATGCCATCACCGTGCGTGACGAGTCGAAGGTGATCTGGCTGTCGCAGACCACGCTCAGCGTCGACGAGACGATGGCGACGGTGTCCCGGCTCCGCGAGAAGTTCCCGCTGCTGCAGGACCCCCCGAGCGACGACATCTGCTACGCCACCCAGAACCGGCAGGTCGCGGTGAAGGCCATGGCCCCCGAGTGCGATCTGGTGATCGTGGTCGGGTCGCGGAACTCGTCGAATTCGGTGCGTCTGGTCGAGGTTGCCCTCGGCGCGGGCGCGGGGGCGAGCTACCTGGTGGACTACGCACGCGAGATCGACACCGCGTGGCTCGACGGTGTCAGCACCGTCGGCGTCACCTCGGGTGCCTCGGTGCCGGAGATCCTGGTCAGCGGCGTGATCGAGCTCCTCGCCGAGCACGGATTCCACGACGTGCAGCCGGTGACCACCGCCAACGAGACTCTCGTCTTCTCGCTGCCGCGCGAGCTGCGCAAGCCGAGCAACACCGGTTCCTAGCGCGGGCTGAGACGCCCGGTCCGGCCCGCACGGGGTCGGACCGCTGGGGTCAGTACCTGCCGCGCGGCTGATCGTGAGCCGAGTCCCCCCGGTCCCGGTACCGCACCTGCGGGATCGGGTGCACGGGGGTGTACGGGTCGGCGGCGCCGCGCGGGGGCTGCACCCGTGCTGTCGCCGGGCTCGGTGCGCGTTCCGGCCTGCGGCCGGGATTTCCCGGCGCGGGCGGCGGGGGGACCGGACGACGCTGGGCCTGGGTCGGTGCCGGGTCCCGGTAGACCGCGCGCCCCTGCTGCGTCTGCGGAGCCCCCTGCTGGCGCGGTGCCGGTGCGGTGCGCTGGGCCCCCGTGCGCGGCTGGTCGCTCCGCCGCGCCGCCTGTTGCGGCCTGGTCGCGGGGCGATCGGTGCCGCGGGTGGCGCCTCCGTCCGCGGACCTGCTCTTGCTCCTCGAGCGGGCGGGGGTGCGGGCAGGGGTGCGGACCGCCTGCTGGCCGAGGTAGAGCCGGACCCCGCCGATGATGAGCACGGCGAGGGTGGTGGTCAGCATCAGCGGAAAGCGGTTGACCAGCGGAATCGCCACGTTGAACATCAGATCCTTGAGCCCGCCCTTGGATCCCGTGGAGAAGAACTGATACGCCAGCGGCACGGCCGCGAACAGGATCAGCGGCGGCTGGACCATCGCGGCGAACAGGCCGCGGCTGCGGACCGCGAGGACCGCGCCGACGCAGCCGAGAAAGTAGAAGACGGAGAACGCGGATGTCAGTTCGCTGCCACGGACAGCGTCAATGGCGAATCCAACGAAGGTCGCCGCCACCGCGATGAGAACGGCGGCCGCCGCGGGCACGCCGGGCACAGTTGGGAGAACAGACCGCATCTCGAGCGGCACCCCAGAGCGAGCACGTTGGGTTGCAGACACCCTTAGACATTAGCCGTTCACGATCCGATCGCCTCGTTGGCGCGACCATTAGTGGGCAAGTTCTCGGCCAGACCGACCGCCCTCGGCCACGAGTCGATCCGCCCGATCTCGGCGACCTCGCCGTCCCCGACCTCCAGTTCGTGGAGCTTGCGAGCGGTCACGATGACCCGCGACTCCATGGAGGCGGCCGTCAGATTGAACGAGTCGACGGCCTTGCCCAGCTGGGAACCGAGCCGGTCCAGGTGGCTGCCGACCACCCCGAGCCGGGTGTACAGCTCGCGGCCGAGGCGGTGGATGGTCGCGGCCTCGCGGGAGAGCGTCTCCTGCCGCCAGGTGTGTGCGATGGTGCGCAGCAGCGCGACGAGGGTGGTCGGGGTCGCCAGGATCACGTTCTTCGCGAAGGCGTGCTCGAGCAGCTCGGCGTCGGCGGTGAGCGCGGCGTCGAGGAACGGGTCACCGGGGACGAACAGCACCACGAACTCCGGGCTCGGATCGAACGAGGCCCAGTAGGCCTTGGCCGAGAGCTGGTCGACATGCGTGCGCAGCTGTCGGGCGTGCCGGGTGAGGTGGCCGTTCCTGATGCGGGGATCCTCCGCCTGCGCGGCGTCCAGGTACGCGGCGAGGGGAACCTTGGCGTCGACCACGATCTGCTTGCCGCCTGCCAGCCGGACCAGCAGGTCCGGCCGGACTCCCTCGCCACTGACCTGGGTGTCGAAGTCGCAGTGCTTGACCATCCCCGCCAGCTCGACCACCCGCTCGAGCTGGATCTCGCCCCAGCGGCCACGGATCTGCGGGGCGCGCAGCGCGGTGACGAGCTGGCCGGTCTGTGTGGTCAGCAGCTGCGAGGCGCGATGCATGCCCGCGACCTGTTCGGACAGCCCGGCGTACGCGTGCACCCGGCTGCGTTCGACCTGCTGGACCTGGTGCGCGAGCGCGTCGACCGCATCGTGCAGCGGGCCGACCAGGTGGGAGACCTGTTCGCCGACCGCGCCCGACGTGCGGCGGGCCGAGTCCTCGTTCACCGCGGCGAGGGACTGTCGCAGCGTCTTCTCGTTCTCCCGCAGCGCCGCGAGCTGGGCCTCCGCCCGCGCCGCGTGCTGGCCGGACCGGGAGGAATGCCAGAGCCAGCCGACGGCGATGCCGAGGCCGAGCGCGACGAGCAGTCCGAGTGCGGTGACGGGGTCCATGGGGCAGATGGTGCACGAGGGCACCGACAAGCTCCGGCGCGGAGCGCGGTTCGTGTCCGTGCCCGGCGCGCGTCATCGATCGTGTCGGCGCCGTGATCTACGGTCGGCGCATGCGAATCCTGCACACCTCCGATTGGCACATCGGGCGCACCTTCCACGGCGTGGACCTGCTCGCCGACCAGGCGAGCGCGCTCGAAGCCATCGCGGCCCTCGTCGCTGAGAACGAGGTGGACGTGGTCGTCGTCCCCGGCGACGTGTACGACCGCGCGATTCCCAGTGCGGACGCGGTGACGGTGTGCAACAACGGTTTCGAGGCGATCCGCGCGGCGGGAGCGGTGATCGTCGCCACGTCCGGCAATCACGACTCCCCGGCTCGGCTCGGCGCGGGATCGGCCTTCTCGGCCGCGGGCGGACTGCACCTGATGACGCGGGTCTCCGAGGTGGACCGCCCGGTGCTGCTCGGGGACGAGCACGGCGAGGTCGCCTTCTACGGCCTGCCCTACCTCGAACCCGAGACCACAAGGGCGGAACTCGGCGTGCCGACCGCGCGCTCGCACGCCGAGATCCTGGACGCGGCGATGGCGCGCGTCCGTGCGGACCTCGGGGCCCGCGCCGTCGACGGCACCCGGCCGCGTGCGGTGCTGCTCGCGCACGCCTTCGTCGTCGGGGCCGAGGCGACCGGCTCGGAACGGTCCATCTCGGTCGGCGGCGTCGAGACCGTCTCGGCCTCCGCGTTCGACGGGGTCGACTATGTCGCGCTCGGACACCTGCACTCGCCGCAGACCCTCACCGACCGGGTGCGTTACTCCGGGTCGCCGCTGCCGTACTCGTTCGGCGAGCGGACCCACCGCAAGGCGGTCTGGATCGCGGACCTGGACGCCGCCGGCCTCGCGGAGGTGCGCCGCGTCGACCTGCCGGTGGTGCGCGGGCTGAGCCAGCTGACCGGGACCGTGGACGAACTGCTCGACGACGAGCGGTTCACCGCGGACGAGGACAACTACGTCTCGGCGATCCTCACCGATCCGGTCCGGCCGCAGGACGCGATGCGAACGCTGCAGACCAGGTTCCCGCACATGGTGCACCTCGAATGGCAGCGACCCGAGGGGAGCGCGCACCTGCACTACGGGGAGCGTGTTCGCGGGCGCAGCGATCTGCAGATCGCCACCAGCTTCCTCACCGACATGCGCGGCGAGCCGACGGCGAGCGAGCTGCGCCTGGTCGAGCGCGCGCTGAGCGCCGCGGTCCGCGAGAACGAGCTCGGCGAACCGGCGGCCCTGGAAGAGATCGCGTGAGACTTCACAGCCTGGAGGTCTCGGCGTTCGGGCCGTTCGGCGACACCGCGACGGTGGACTTCGACGCCCTCGGCGCGGACGGCCTGTTCCTGCTGCACGGCCAGACCGGTGCGGGCAAGACCACGATCCTCGACGCGGTGGCCTTCGCGCTGTACGGCACGGTCCCGGGGGCCAGGCAGCAGGGCAAGCGGCTGCTCTCGGACCACGCCGGCGCTGGTTCGGTGCCGAAGGTGGTGCTGGAGGCGACCATCGGCGGCCGCCGGCTCCGCCTGACCCGCAGTCCCGAATACGAACGGGCCAAACTCCGTGGCACCGGCACCACCAAGGAGAACGCCAAGGCGACGCTCACCTGGCTGGACGGGCAGGGCCAGAACCTGACCCGTCTCGACGAGATCGGCGAGGAGATCGGTCGGCTGCTCGGCATGAGTGCGGACCAGTTCTTCCAGGTCGTGCTGCTCCCGCAGGGGGAGTTCGCGCGATTCCTGCGCGCGGACACCGACGAGCGGGGCGACCTGCTGGAGCGGCTGTTCGACACCACCAGGTTCGGCACGGTCGAGGACTGGTTCGCCGAACGCAGGCGTGAGAGCGCCGCGACGATGGAGTCCGGACGCAAGTCCGTGGACCTGATGCTCGCCCGCGTCTCCACGGCGGCCGGCATCGAGGCGGGCGCCGACGCCGATCCGCTGACATGGGCGCACAAGCTGCGGGCCGACGCGGAGGAGGCCAGGGACACCGCCACCGCGGAACTCGTCGCGGCGAGGGCGGCCGCGGCGCGGGCCACCGCCACGCTCACCGAGGCGACGCGGATCCGGGGTCTGCAGCAGCGTGCCGCCAGGGCCGAGGCCGAGCTGCGCACGCACGCCGAGGCCGCGGACGAGAGGGCAGCGCAGACCGAGGAACTCGCCAGGGCGGTGCGGGCGGCGCCCATCGCCGAGCTCCGTGTGGAGGCCACCTCGGCGGCGGAAACCGCTGCGCGGGAATCGAAGCTGATGGGCACCCTGGCCGAGGGCGTCGGCGCGATCGACGAGGGCAGGGCGCTGCTGGCGCGGCTGTCCTGGCCCGAGGCCGCCGAGGATCGCGGCGTCATCGCCGCGACGATCCGAGGCTGGACCGACGAGGTCGCGCGACTCGACGACCTGATCGCCGAGTCGCTTGTCGCCGACGCGCTGCAGGAGACCGTGGACCGGCACGGCGAGCGTCGCCGCGAGCTCGCTTCCGCCGCAGAGGAACTCGAGCTCCGACGGACGGCGCTGCCCGAACAGCTGCGCGCCGCCGAGGACGACCTCGCCGCCGCGCGGCAGGCCGTCGCGGCACTGCCCGCGCTCGACGAGGCACGGGGCAGGGCGGCCGACACGCAGGGCGCCGCCGTCGCCCTCGCGCAGCAGCGGCTGCTCCGGGCGGACGCCGCGGGCCGGCTGTCGGCGGCGCGGGGCCGACACCAGGACGCGCGCGGCGAGCTGCTCGACCTCCGCGAACGCCGCCTCGCGGGCATGGCGGCAGAGCTCGCGGCCGGGCTCGCCGACGGCGAGCCGTGCGTGGTGTGCGGCTCGGCGCAGCACCCGAACCCGGCCGAGCCGTCGGAGGCCGTCGTGACCAGGGCCGACGAGGACGCGGCCCGAGTGGCCGAGCAGCGACTCGCGCAGGAGGTCGATGCCGCGTCCGAACGCCTCGCGAAGGTCGATCAGGCCATCGAGGTGCTGCTCGAGCGGGGCGGTGACCGTGATCCAGACCAGCTCGCGGCGGAGCTGTCGGCGGCCACCGAGGCGCACGCGGACGCGCACGCGTTGGCAGCGCGCGAGCCCGCGCTCGCCGATCGCCTGTCCGGTCTGCGCGCCGAACAGGAAGGCCTGCAGGAACGTTCACGCGTCGCCACCGCAGAACTCGCGACCCTCGACGAGCGGATCGCGGGGGCGGTGCACCAGCTGGAGACCATCCGGACGCGGATCGCGGAGGCCTCGGGCGTGGACGAGAGTCCGCAGGCGCGTCGCGACCGGCTCGATGCGCTCGCGGCAGCGGTGTCGCGACTGCGGGACCTGCGTGCGCAGGTCACCGCCGCGCAGGAGACCGCGGAGGCGTTGTCCGCGAAGGTAGTCCGGTCCGCGACCGAGGCCGGGTTCGACTCGGTGGACGAGGCGGTCGCGGCCACAAGGGACGAGCGCCGGGTGGCGGCTGTCGAGGCCGCACTCGCGCAGGCACGGGACCAGCGGGTGCGGGCCGAATCGGTCCTGGCGGAGGCGGAGGTGGCCGCCGTCGCCGGGATGGACGCCGTCGACCCGTCGGTCGCCGAGGCCGAGGTCGAGCGCGCGAACGCGGTGGTGAACTCGGCCATTGCCGTCGCGTCGGAGGCCGACCGCAGGCTGGCGGACCTCGAACGGCTGGTCGCCCAGCTGGCGAAGGAGGTCGGGGCACTGGCCCCGATGCAGCAGCGCCACGCGGAACTGGCGGGCCTGGCGGAGGTGATCGCCGGGCGCGGACAGAATGCCCGCAAGATGTCGCTGCGGTCCTATGTGCTCGCCGCCAGGCTCGAGGAGGTCGCGATCGCCGCCTCCACCAGGCTGCGCCGAATGTCCGGTGGCCGTTACGAGTTCGTGCACGCGGACGGCGCCGGGCCACGCGGCAAGCGCGGCGGGCTCGGCCTGGACATCCGCGACGACTACACCGGGGTGGTGCGCTCGGCGAAGACCCTCTCGGGCGGGGAGTCGTTCCTGGCGTCGTTGTCGCTCGCGCTTGGCCTCGCCGACGTCGTCGCCGCGGAGTCGGGCGGGCTGGTGCTCGACACCATGTTCATCGACGAGGGGTTCGGCACCCTGGACGCGGAGACCCTGGAGTCGGTGATGGGCGTTCTCGACGAACTCCGCGCGGGCGGCCGGGTGGTCGGCATCGTGAGCCACGTCGACGAGATGCGTCAGCGGATCCCCAGCCGGCTGCACGTGATCCGTGGTCGGGCGGGGTCGAGCGTGGAGGTCGTCGCGGGCTGACGCCGACGACGGACGGTCAGTCGGCCGTGGCGAGGCCGGTGTCCACGGACTCCGTGGTCGCCTCGGGCGGCGCCGACGCCTCCTCCGACGCGGTGCCTGCGCCCTCCTCGAGCTTGAGGTCCACCTGCTCGCCGATGTACCGGATCACCACCGCGGCCACCGCGGCCACCGGGACCGCGAGGAACGCGCCGATGATGCCGAACAGCGAGCCGCCGACGGTCACGGCCAGCAGCACGATCACCGCGTGCAGCTTCATCGTGCGGCTCTGCAGCACCGGCTGGAGCACATTTCCCTCGAGTTGCTGCACCGCGATGACGATGATCAGGATGATCAGGGCGGTGGTCCAGCCCTTCGCGACCAGTGCGACGAGTACCGCGAGGGCACCGGCCACGAACGCGCCGACGATCGGGATGAAACCGCCGATGAAGGTGAGCACGGCGAGCACCGGGGCCAGTGGCACCCCGAGCACCACCAGGCCGAGGCCGATGAAGAACGCGTCGACGAAGCTGACCAGCGCCTGGGTCCGGATGAATCCGCCGAGGGTGTCCCAGATCCGGATGGACACCGCCTCGAAGTGGCGCCCGGCGCGGCCGCCGGTCACCCCGTGCAGCCACGGGATGAACCGGGGACCGTCCTTGATGAAGAAGAACGAGAGCACCAGCACCAGCACCAGCGTCACCAGCGCCGAGCCCGCGGCGCTGACCCCGCTGAAGACGCCGCTGGCGATGGCCTGCGCGCTGGCCTGCAGCTTGTGGATGACCGCCTGGACGGCGGAGTCGATCTGGTCGTCCTGCAGGTTGATCGGCGGGCCCTTGATCCAGTCCTGTACCTGGGTGATGCCCTGGCTGGCCTTGTTCGCCAGTTCCGGTGACTGGTCGACGACCGACGGCACGATGAGCGCCACGATGCCTGCCAGGACCGCGAGGAAGGCGGCGATGGTGATACCGGCCGCCGCGGCCTGAGGCACGCCGCGAGCGGCCATCGCCCGAGTCGGCGGCCACAGCACGGTGGAGACCACGATGGCCAGCAGCACGGGGAGCACACCCACCCAGAGGTAGCCGAGGATGTTCCACACCACCCAGCCCCCGGCGGCGATGAGCACGAGGCACAGGGCCCACTTGGCGAGCCACATCCCGCCGAGGCCGAGTATCTCGCCGCGGTCTCGGAATCGCCGGGTCCCGGTCGTCGAGGTGCTGGGCTGATCGCTCACGATGGTCCTTCCTGGTGGCATCGAAGGACGAATCTACCGTCAGCGCTCCTCGTGGCCGAGTAGCCAGCGTTTGGCGGGCAGTCCCCAGCGGAACCCCCCGAGCGATCCGTCGGTCCGGAGCACGCGGTGGCAGGGCACGAACAGCGCGGCCGCATTGCGGGCGCAGGCCGACGCCGCGCCGCGTACCGCGGCGGGGCGTCCCGAGCGGCCGGCGAACTCGGTGTAGGTGATCTTCTCGCCCGCGGGCACGGTGCGCAGCACATCCCAGGCATGCACCAGGAATTCGCCCGACTGCTGCCGGACGGCGATCGAATCGATGCTGGCCAGGTCGCCGCGGTGGTAGTCGGCGACGGCTCGGGTGACGGCGCCGAGGTCGCAGAGGCGGGTGAGTCCGGTCGGGCGCAGGCTCGGGTGGATCAGCGCGCGCAGCTCCTCGGGGTCGTCCGTCCACCCCGATGCCAGGACCGCGCCGTCGCCGTCGACGAGGGCGGTGAACGGGCCTATCGGGGTCGTGATGGTGGCGTGCTGGGCGATCATTTCTTATCCTCCGTATCGGGGGTCGATGTGAGACTGAGCGCACCGCGCGCGGCAAGTGCGGTGCGCCACAAGTGCATTGATGCGTAGGAGCGCCAGGGTGTCCAGCGCGAGGAGTCGGCCAGGTCGGCGCCCATCGCCTGCGCGCCCTGGCGGACGACGAGGTCCGTGTCGAGCAGCACGTCGGGGTCCGCGAGGGTGCGCATCACCACGTAGTCGGCCGTCCATGGTCCGATGCCCTTGTACGACAACAGATCCGCGCGCAGATCCTCCGCGGTCCGGCCGGCGTGCAGGGTCAGGGCGCCGGTGGCGAGTGCCTCGGCGACCCCGATGACGGCGTCGATTCGCCGGGCGGGACCGGTGAGCACCTCGCGGCCGCGTGCGGCGATCGTGTCGGTGCCGGGGAAGCTGTGGGTCAGGTGCGGGTCGACGACCGGGGCGCCGAGCGCGGCCACCAGCCGGGCGGTCTGGGTGGACGCCGCGGCCAGCGAGATCTGTTGCCCGATCATCGTGCGCAACAGGAGTTCGTCCGCGTCGATGCTGCCGGGCACCCGGATGCCGGGGGCCGCGCGGACACCCGTCGCCAGCGCGGGATCGGCCGCGAGGGCGCCGTCCACCGCCTCGGGGTCCGCGTCCAGGTCAAGGAGATGTCGGAGCCGGGCGACGGCGGGCGCGAGGTCGCGCATGTCGCGCAGCGTGAGCTCCGCCCGCACATAGTCGGGCAGGACGCGCAGTGCGACCACCCCGCAGCCGCGGGGGAGCCGGAGCGTTCGGCGGTACTCGCCGTCCGACCAGCGCTCCATGCCCGCGACGGCGTGCCCAGAGAGGAACCAGTTCAGCCAGCCCGCGTCGAGTGGTTTCCGGAAGGGCAGTCGCAGCGACACCGTGCCCTTCGCGGGCGGGGCGTCGGCGCGTTTGGTGGCCTCGGTGCGCATCGTCGAGGGGGTCACCGCGAACACCTCGCGGACCGTGTCGTTGAACTGCCGGATGCTCGAGAACCCGGCGGCGAACGCGATGTCCGACATCGACATCGCCGTGGTCTGGATCAGCAGCCGGGCCGTGTGTGCGCGGTGCGCCCTGGCGAGGGCGAGCGGTCCTGCGCCGAGTTCCGCCGTCAGCGCCCTGGTGAGGTGCCGCGACGAGTACCCGAGCGAGGCGGACAGCGATTCCACCCCGCCGCGTTCGACGGCCCCGTCGGAGATCAGCCGCATGGCGCGGGCGGCGAGATCCGAGCGCACGTTCCACAGCGGTGAGCCGGGGGCGGCGTCGGGCAGGCACCGCCGGCAGGCGCGGTACCCGGCCTGCTGGGCGGCCGCCGCGGTCGGCAGGAAGCTGACGTTGCCCGGCTTCGGCGTGATCGCCGGGCACGAGGGCCTGCAGTAGATGCCCGTGGTCCGCACCGCGGTGATGAACTGCCCGTCGAAGCGGGCGTCGCGGGAGGACACGGCGCGGTAGCAGCGGTCGAAGTCGAGATGCGGTGCGGTCACAGTCACCACTGTGGCAGCGCGCCCGCGGCCGCGCTAGCGGAAATCGGACATCACCGTCGGGTGCCGAGTGTGCACCTGCTGTCGCATCGCCCGAGGGCAAGCGCCAGCAGGTGCACACTCGACGGTCAGGCGCCGGTGCGGACCTCGTAGTCCCCGGTGGCGCACCCGGTCATCAGCGAGCCCTCGCCGAGCGGGGTGAACGTGATGTCCTCGATCCCGACCGTGTCGACGGCCGAGGCGCCCGCGTCGACGCGGCGCGGGAACCAGACCTCGAGTCGGCAGCTGCCGTCGCCCGCCGTGCCGGTCAGGTCCAGCCGGTCACCCTCGCCCGCCAGGTGCGTGATCCGCCCGGGTGAGAATCGTGGGTAGGCGCGGGTGAGCTGGTCGAGCAGCGCGGTGTTGCGCGGGGCGTCCTCCCCGGTGCTGCACAGCACCGGCATCAGTCCGTTGCCGAGTTCCTGGATGCCGTTCTGCGGGTCCCCGCAGGCCTGCTTCCACACCCAGTAGGCGCCGCCCTGGACGTGCGCGTCCTCCTCCTTCGCGTACCGGGCGGCATTCTCGGCGATGCCGTCGCCCCAGTAACCCCACTCGCCACTCCACACCGGGACGCCGTACTTGGCGGCCACCCGGTCGGCGAGGGTGAAGCCCCGCTCGATGCTGACGATCGTCGGCAGGCCGAGCGAGGCGTCCATGGTGATGGACTCGGCGTACAGGTGTGGGGCGAACACGATGTTGCGGTCGTCGGTGAAGCCGGCCGGCGGGCCGCTGTCGAAGCCGAGGCCGGACCAGAGGATGCTCGGCTCGAAGAACACGATCTGCTCGGCGCCCGCGGCGCGGATGGCGTCGATCGTCCGGTCGTAGAAGCGGCCGAGCAGCAGCGACGAGGTGAGCGGCGCGGACTCGCCGAAGTTCGGCTCGTTCAGCAGGTCGTACCCGGCGACGGTGGGCTCGTCCTTGAACTCGCCCGCGAGCATCGCCCAGGCCTGGACCAGGTGCTCCTGCACGTCGTCGGTGTCGTAGTAGAAGTTGTTGAACGCGCGGCCGCCGGCGGGCGAGATGTCGCGGCCGGTGAACTGGCAGCGCGGCGCACCGTCGGTGATCGTGGCCCACTCCGGCGCACCGTCGTAGCCCCACATGGGTGAGGTGCCGGGCCTGCAGCTGACGTCGTCCGGTGACGGGGCGTTCGACCAGCCGTCCTGGTGCATGTCGAGCACGGTGTAGAGGCCGTGCGCCTTGGCCTGCGCGACGGCGACCCGGATCTGGTCGACATAGGCCTCGTCGTAGCGGCCGCGTTCCGGCTCGAGGGCCGACCAGGACAACGCGAGCCGGACCACGTTGAACCCGTGGTCGGCGATGCCCGCGAAGTCCTGCTCGGTCAGCGGCAGGGTCGAGGGGACCTCGGGTCGCGGCGCGTAGAAGTCGACGAGCTGGTTGACGTTGACGCCCCGCAGCAGAACCTCGCGGCCCGCCGCGTCGGCGATGACCTCGCCCGAGACACGAAGGGGCAGAAGGGTTCCCGCCTCGGCGGATGCGAGGGGCGCGGGCGATGCGGGCTGCGCGTCGGGGCGGACCAGGAACGGGACGGTCACTGCGACGACGGCCAGCCCCACCGCGCCGGCCCGCAGGGCCGGGCGAGGGATCGGCGATGGCTGGGTGGCCTGCCGCCGTGACCAGACGGCCGCGAGCCCGACGATCCAACCCGTGCAGGCGCCGTAGGCAACGCCGTCCGCGAGCCGGATGTACCCGGCCATCAGCGGCCAGAGGTCACCCGCGAAGCCGTCGTCGGAGAACATTCCGACGATCGACGCGGCGAGGGCGAGCAGCGCGCCCGCGCCCATCGCCGCGAACCATCCGGCGAGGAAGGTGGCGGCGGTCCCGCCCGCCACCCGGCGACCGAGCGCCCGCTGGCAGCCGATGGCACCGAGGACGAGCACGACGATCCCGCCGACGGTGGCGACCGCTCCGTTGAGGACGTTGGGCGCGGGCATCCACCGGTCGTAGGGGGCGCCCGCCCACCACTGTCCAGCCAGGAGCGGGGCGATGGCGCCGAAGAGCAGCGCGCCTGCCCACACCGACGGCGCCTCGTCCGGTGCGTCCGCGATGTCGCGGCGGCGGCCCGCGAACGCGACGACGCCCGCGACGATCAGTCCCGCCGGAATCGCCTTGGCGAGGGCGAATCCGCTGCCCCACGCCGCGGTCCCGAGGTCACCCACCGCCACCAAGGACATCGCGAACTTCGCCAGCAGCACGGCGAGCACAACGGAAGCGGTGGTGGCGGCGAACAGCCGGCGGGATCCGGCGATCGACCGCACCGCCCACCACGTGACGCCGAGCAGCACCGGCAGGTAGACGACGAACGGCGCGATCTGCCATGGCGCCCGGATCGGCCACAGGTCGGCGCCGGTCCAGCCGAGCAGGCTCAGCAGGCCGCTCGGATCCGCGGCCGCCTGGACGATGACCAGCAGACCAAGGGCGAGGGTCGCGATCCAGGCAAGGCGTTTCGAAGACATCCGACACATTCCGTTCACTGAGGGAGACCCTCGGATCCTAGGTGTCGCCGCTTCCGCTCGCGCCCGGAACTGGACGATTGTCCGAATCGCGGGACCGGCCGCCGCCGAGCGTGCACCTGCGGTCGCGTCGGCCCGGGACGCGCACCGACAACTGCACGCTCGGCGTCAGCAGCAGCGGGCGCCGGGGTTGCGGTCGGAGTCCGCGAACCGGCCGCGCCAGTACTCGCGTTCGGTCGGCACGGGGGTGCCGGGATGCGCGAGCCGGTGGTGCGCGGCGAACCGTTCGTAGTCGTGATCACCCATCACCGAGGTGATCCACCACCTGGCCCCGCGCAGCGCGCGGACGAGTCGATCCATCAATGACCCCCGACCGTGTGCGCCGCGCCAGGGGCGCGGACCTTGCCCTCGGCGATCAGCTGGTCCCACTCGTGCTGCACGGCGCGCTCGGCCGGGGTCGGGATGAACCCGGCCGGGCCGAACAGTTTCGACGGCACCGGCGGTACCTCGGTGTCGGGCAGCCCGCCCGCCCGGTAGGCCTTGACGCACACATACAGCCCGACCGCCGCCACGATCAGCACCAGCACCGCGAACACGATCGAGAGGGTGCCCTGGATGAAGGTGTTGCGGATGACCGCATCCATCGCCTCCGGCGTCTTCGCGGTCCCGAACGAGGTCTTGCCCGCGTCCTTCGCGTCCTGGAAAGCGTTGTGCTGCGCCCAGTACCCGATCGCGGGGATGTCGGAGAAGATCTTCTGCCATGAGGCCGTCATGGTGACGGTCAGATCCCACAGCAGCGGCAGCGCCGGGATCCATGCCCACTTGAACAGCCCCTTCTTCATGACCACGACCAGCACCACGGTCAGCGCGATCGCGGCGAGCAACTGGTTGGCGATGCCGAACAGCGGGAACAGCGTGTTGATTCCGCCGAGCGGGTCGGTGACGCCCATCAGCAGCACGCCGCCCCACAGGCCGACCACTGCCAGCGAGCAGATCCAGGCGCCGGGCCGCCACGACGGGTCCTTGAACTTGCGGGCGGCGCCGCCGAAGTTGCCGAGCGAGTCCGAGAGCATGAACCGGGCGACGCGGGTGCCCGCGTCCACCGTGGTGAGGATGAATAGCGCCTCGAACATGATCGCGAAGTGGTACCAGAACGACTTGAGGCTCTCGCCGCCGATGAACTGGTGCATCACCTCCGACATGCCGAAGGCCAGCGTCGGGGCGCCGCCGGTGCGCGAGACGATCGACTCCTCGCCGACCGCCTCGGCGGCCTGGTTCAGCTGCTCGGTCGTGATGTCGGCGCCGGGCAGGCCGAGCCCGTTGAGGTACGCCGGTGCGCTCTCCGCGGTGCCGCCGGTCAGCGCGGCGGGCGCGTTGAGCGCGAAATACAGGTGCTGATCGAGGATGCACGCGGTGATCAGCGCCATGATCGCGACGAACGACTCGGTGAGCATGCCGCCGTAGCCGATCATCCGGGTCTGCCGCTCCTTCTCCAGCAGCTTCGGGGTGGTCCCGGAGGCGATGAGGGCGTGGAAACCGGACAGCGCGCCGCAGGCGATGGTGATGAACAGGAACGGGAACAACGCACCCGCGAACGCCGGGCCCTCGCCGTTCTTCGCGAACTCGGTCATGGCCGGCATCTGGATCGCAGGCTGGGCCACCAGGATCCCGGCGGCGAGCAGCGCGATGGTGCCGATCTTCATGAACGTGGACAGGTAGTCGCGCGGCGCGAGCAGCAGCCACACCGGAAGCACCGAGGCCGCGAACCCGTAGGCGATCATCAGCCACGCGAGGGTGACCTTCGAGAGGGTGAACCAGTCGGCGCCCCAACCGGTTTCGGCGACCCAGCCGCCGGAGACGATGGCGAGCAGGAGCAGGGCGACGCCGATCAGGGAGACCTCGGAGACCTTGCCTGGGCGGAGGAAGCGCAGGTACACGCCCATGAACAACGCGATCGGGATGGTCATCGCGATGGAGAACACACCCCACGGGCTCTCCGCGAGTGCGTTGACGACCACAAGCGCGAGCACCGCGATGATGATGATCATGATGACGAAGACGCCGATCAGCGCCGCGACGCCGCCGACGGCGCCGAGCTCCTCGCGGGCCATCTGACCGAGGCTGCGGCCGCGCCGCTTGGAGGAGATCCACAGCACCAGGAAGTCCTGGACCGCGCCCGCGAACACGACGCCGATGATGATCCACATGGTGCCCGGTAGGTAGCCCATCTGGGCCGCCAGCACGGGGCCGACCAGGGGACCGGCCCCGGCGATCGCGGCGAAGTGGTGTCCGAAGAGCACCCGCCGGTCCGTCGGCATGTAGTCCTTGCCGTTCTCGAGGACCTCGGCCGGGGTGGCGCGGTCGTCACGCGGCTTGACGATCTTGCTCTCGACGAGCCGGGCGTAGAAGCGGTAGGCGATCAGGTAGGTACAGACCGCGGCGATGACGAACCAGACCGAGCTGATCTGCTCGCCCCGCACGATGGCGATCATCGACCACGCGACCGCGCCGAGCACGCCGATGGCCGCGAAGACGGCCTTCTTCGCGGGGGTGATCGGGGTCTTGTCGATGATGCCGACAGGGGGCAGGTCCGGATCGGTGCGCAGGTACTCGATGTACTGGTCGGAAGGGGGCGTGCCGGGGGTGGTGGCAGTCGCCATGTGTGACCTCCTCATGGGTGCGGGGGTGTGGCGTCCATCACCCTATGTCGCCGAAATGGCACGTGCCGGGGTTGTCGACCAGCGGTCGGCTGCATGCGGTGAGCGCAGGAACAGGTCCGCCGAAAGTGCCCGAAGCCTCGGGAAACGTGAACTAGTCTCGGAAAACCTTCTTCGCGGTATGTTCCGACTCCGGGGGGCCCATGAGTGCTCGCATCACCCGCGCGCCGTCGCGGTCTTCCGTGCTCCGGAGGTGCCTGCCCGCGCTGGCCGCCGTCGTGCTGGGCCTGGCGGTGGCGGGGCCGAGCACGCCCGCCGCCGCGTCCGAGGCGGACCCCTACCTGAACCTGCCGCTGGTCAACCGCGACGCCGCGCACGGACCCGGCGGGGTGAACCCGTCGCTGCCGACCGATCGTGGCGTGCTCGCGCGGTTGCTCGACCAGGCCAGGGCGTCCGGCGCGGCGCCGACCTCGTATGCGGCGTTGCTGGACCAGTACTGGCTCGCCGAGGTCACCGCCGAGGCAGGCATCGACCTGGCCGGGTGGGACCCCCGCACCGGTGTGCAGGCGAACAGGGAGAACCTGATCCGGTCGTACCGGTACTACGAGCACCTGCAGCTCTCCCATCCCGAGTTGCAGTGGGCGGGCATGGCAGGCCAGGTCGGCGCCGACTTCGGCGGCGGGCTCATCGATTTCGAGCTGATCACCAACGTCTACGACCTCCCGCAGCTGCAGCAGACCACGCGCGCCATCGTCGCGACGGCGACCGAGGTGGCGGGACCGCAGATCGTCGACCGGCTCCCGAAGGGGTTGCGCGCGTTGGCCGGTGCCGGGGCCACGGTCACCGGCGACGACCTGCACTACATCCTGGGCATGATCCTGGTGATGCAGAAGAACATCTTCTCGGACCTGATGCCGATGCACCGGGCGTACGTCATCGGGGGACTGCCCGCCCTCGAGGAGATGCGCGCGGCTGGGCTGTTCGGGCAGGACGTGATGGACGCGTGGCGCGACATCGCCTCGGCGGACGCGGACGGGATCGCCCGGGGCAACGTGGCGCTGCTGCGCCGCGAACAGGGCGTGATCATCAGGGATCAGTGGGACGCCGTGCGGGCCTACAAGGGCGACGTCGGCGAGGCCGTCACCTATCTGTCCACGGTCGCCGGGGCGCCCTCGGTCGCAGGTGTGCTGCCGCCGCGTTCGTTTCATCCCATCGAGATCACGACCACCCTGCCCGACGGCAGGACGACCACCCTGACCATGCCGCTGCCGAACTGGAACTGGTCCGTCTACGAACAGCGGTGGGACTACATCACCACCCAGTTGCTGCCCAGGTACAAGGGGACGGTCGAATACGACTGGCCGCGGCTCGAGGCGGAGCTCCGCACCCCGTACGAGATCCAGATCGAGAGCCATCGGCCGCTGATGAACGTTCCGCAGATCCTGCAATCGGCCCTCCAGAACACGAAAGTGACGGTGTCCTGATGGCGACCGATCCGCGCCACCATCGCCCCAGCACCGGCCGGGCGCGCTCGGGCTTGGCCGCCGCCGCGGCCGTGGGCCTCGCGATCCTGTCGCCGGGTGTCGGTGCGGCACAAGCACCAGCACCCCCGCCGCCCGTAGCGGTCGACACACCGGCACTGCAGGGTGAGGTGTTCAACGAATTCGTCGAGGGCGCGTTCGAGGGTGGGGAGTTCGGCACCAGGAGCGAGATCCTCGGCGCGCTGCGGCCGAACGATCCGTTCTACGCCGAGCCGGCGCTCACCGGCACCGAGAAGCCGGGCACCCTCCTCAAGGCCAAGCGCGTCGACGTGATGTTCACCGGCTTCAGGCCGGCCAACCTCGAGGCGTACAAGATCATGTACGTCACGACGGGGAACGACGGGGTGACCCCGACGATCAGCACGGGGATCGTGATGATCCCCGTCGACGGCGAACCCGCTTCGGAGAAGAAGGTCATCGGGTACCAGGAGGCCAACGACAGCGTCGGCGCCAACTGTCACCCCAGCACCCAGTGGACGGGCGGTGATCCGCTCGACGGAGCGTCGTGGTCCGCGCTCGGCCCGCTGGCGCTGATGTTCGGCAAGGGGTACGCCGTGGTGATCTCCGATGTCGGCAACGACGCCGACCCAGATCCGCACGGCGTCTTCGCGGCGAAGTTCGCCGGCCACGCCCAGCTCGACGCGCTGCGCGCGGCCACCTCTGGCGGCGCGACGGGGCTCGGCCCGCAGGCCCCCATCGCACTGTTCGGTGTCGCGGGCGGCGGCGTCGGAGCGGCCTCCGCGGCGGAGATGCAGGCGGGCTACGCGCCCGAGCTGAACGTCAAATCCACTGTCCTCGAGGGCATGGTGATCGATCAGCGGAACTTCATGCGGACCGCGGACGGCTCGGTCGGGTCGGGGTTCGCCTTCGCGACCCTGCTCGGACTCGAGCCCTGGTACCCGGAGATGCGGATCGACGACAAGCTCAACCCGGTCGGCAGGGCGCTGGCCGACGAGTACCGTGTCCAGTGCCAGATGCCGTCCTACTTCACGGCGCCGTTCGTGCCGCTCCGGCTGCTGTTCAGCAGCGGCCAGAGTCCCGCGGACATCCCCGAGTTCCAGCACGTCTACGACGACAACCGGCTCGGCGGCCAGGCGCCGAGGTCCAAGGTGCTGATCTCCTCGTGCAGCAAGGACGATTCGCCCATGTCCCTTGTACCCGCACAGGATTCGCGTGATCTCGCGGCCCGCTACCAGGCGGGCGGTACCGACGTCACCTACGCGCCGAGCGACTGCGACGTGAAGCGGTTGTTCGCCGACCCGTATGGGTGGGGGACCGACCTGTTCGGCATGCAGACCATCGACTGGATCGAGCGGAACTTCGCGGATTGACGCCGCGGCGCGGCCGCCCGGTCAGAACCGGGCGGCGTCCGCGTCGATCCAGTCGTTCAACCAGCCGGCGGGCGGGTCCTCGAGCAGCTCGCCCGACTGCAGCCATTCATAAAGATCCGCATAGGTTTTCGTGGTGATCGCGTCGACGCGGCGGTTGAGCATGGACGGGCGCAGCTCGTCGAAGCCGTCCAGGCCCATCGAGGCGATCAGCTGCTTCGCGCTGGCCACCGTCGACTTCTGGAATCGGTACACCCGGGCGGACTTGTCCGGCACGTCGATCGATCTCGAGCGGGCGCGGTCCTGTGTCGCGACCCCGACCGGGCAGTGGTTGGTGTGGCAGGCCTGGGCCTGGATGCAGCCGACCGCGAACAGCATCGCCCGGGCCGCGAGGGTGAAGTCGGCGCCCTGGATGATGCGCTTGACGATGTCGCTGCCGCTGGCGACCTTGCCGGAGGCGCCGATCCTGATCCGATCCCGCAGGCCGGTTCCGACCAGCGCGTTGTGCACGAGCATCAGGCCCTCGGTCAGCGGCATGCCCATGTGGTCCTCGAATTCGACGGGGGCGGCGCCGGTTCCGCCCTCCGAGCCGTCCACGATGATGAAGTCCGGCGCGGTACCGGTCTCCAGCATGGCCTTGCAGATGCCGAGGAACTCCGCCCGCGAGCCCACGCAGAGCTTGAACCCGACGGGCTTGCCTCCGGACAGTGCGCGCAGCGTCGAGACGAACTCGATCAGCTCGAGGGGGGTGTCGAAGGCGCTGTGCGCGGGCGGCGAGATCACGGTGACCCCCACCGGGACTCCGCGGGTGTCGGCGATCTCCTGGCTGACCTTCGCTCCGGGCAGCACGCCGCCGAGGCCGGGCTTGGCGCCCTGGGACAGCTTGATCGAGATCGCCTTGACCTGGGGGTCGACCGCCTTCGCGGCGAAGATCTCCGGATCGAACCGCCCGTCCGGGGTGCGGCACCCGAAGTACCCGGAGCCGATCTCCCAGATCAGGTCGCCGCCGTGCTTGCGGTGGTACGGGCTTATGCCGCCCTCGCCGGTATCGTGGGCGAATCCGCCGCGTGCGGCGCCCGCGTTCATCGCCTCGACCGCGTTGGCGGACAGCGAGCCGAAGCTCATCGCGGAGACGTTCAGCAGCGCGATGTCGTACGGCTGAGTGCAATCCGGCCCGCCGAGCCGGACCGTCGGGGTCGCCTCGGGGGCGTGCCGTGCCCGCAGCGAGTGGGCCATGAACTCGTATCCGGGCGCGTGCACGTCCCGTTCGGTGCCGAAGGGCTCGTCGTCCTTGGTTCCCTTGGCCCGCTCGTACACGAGGTTGCGGGTCTCACGGTCGAACGGCGTTCCATCGGTGGATGATTCGATGAAGTACTGCTGGATCTCGGGACGAATCTTCTCGAGCAGGAACCGGGCGTGCCCGAGGATGGGGTAGTTGCGCAGGATGCTGTGTCGACGCTGGATCAGATCCCAGGTGCCGAGGCACGCGAGCGCAAGGGCGATCACGGCGAGAATCCACCATCCGGATCCGATGCCGAGGGCGAGTGCCAGCGCCGCCAGTCCGGCCAGCCACACTCCGACAACGATCAGCCATCTCACCACGGTGCATCCTTTTCGTGTCACGTCCATCGCCGGTCGGGTCGATCGAGTCTCGCACCCGGCCGTGCGGGGCGCCGAAAACGACACGGCGGCCCCGGAAACGAGTCCGGGGCCGCCGTGTCGGGTGGAGCGGGTGTGCTACGCCGGGATGGTCAGAACCTGGCCGACGTTGATGGCGTCCGGGTTCGGGATGCCGTTGGCATCGGCGATGCGCTGGTACTGGTTGCCGTCGCCGTAGAAGTGGGTGGCGAGGTCCCAGAGGGTGTCGCCGGGGGCGACGGTGTGGGTGCGCGGGGCCGGGGGAGCCGGGGGAGCCTCGGCGGCGGCCGGGGCGACCGGGGCGGGCTCGGGCTCCGGCTCGGCCGGGGTCTCGACGGCGGTGTCCGATGCCCAGACGGCCTTGTCGCCCGCGTACAGCACCACGTTGCGGTCGTCCTGGACGACCAGCTTGACGTCGGAGTTGCCTGCGGTCTGGGAGGCCCACACGGCGTCGTTGCCCTCGGTGTACAGCACGAAGTTGCCGTCGTCCTGCAGATCGGCCTTGACTGCGCTCTTGCCGTTGGTCTTGCTGGCCCACACAGCGTTGCCGCCCTCGCTGAGCACGAGGTTGCCGTCGTCCTGCAGCGTCAGCGTGTACGCGCCGTTGTTGGAGGTGATCGACTGTCCGGCCGTGAGGCTCGAACCGGCCTGCAAGGTGTCCGCCACGTTGTTCCCCTTTCAGAGGTGATCGTCGGTGAAGCGCTTGTAGTGCTGATCCACACGGGGACCACATGATCCGGTCCTCGGCGTGCTCACAGAGCGTACGCGGCGCGAATGAGTTTCGCTGGGGCCGACGGGCCATCTGAACATAGTCTGAACAATGTGACGCGCTGGGAGAACGAACGTGACGAAGAGCAATCACGCGCCTATATCCGGCGTTTCGAGGAGTTGGCGGCGCAGGGCGTGGATCTGCACGGGGAGGCCCGGATGGTCGATGCCGTCATCGCGCCGGGCTCGCGGGTACTCGACGCCGGATGTGGCACCGGGCGTGTCGGCGTCGAATTGGCCAGGCGCGGACACCATGTGACGGCGGTCGACCTCGATCCGGTGTTGGTCGAGGCGGCGCGGGCACACCGGGAGTTGACCGTCTATCGGGCGGACCTCGCCGAGCTCGACCTGCCGGGAGAGGTGTTCGACGCGATCGTCGCGGCAGGGAACGTGCTGATCTTCCTCGAGCCGGGAACGGAAAGGACTGTGCTGCAACGGCTTGCCGCGCACCTGGTCGATGGCGGGGTGTTGGTCACCGGCTTCGCCACCGACTACCGGTACTCGGTCCGGGAGTTCGACGCGGACCTGGAGGCCGCAGGACTGGTACTCGAGCAGCGCTTCGCGACGTGGGACCTGCGGCCATGGCGGGCGGACGCGACGTGGGCCGTGACGGTCGCGCGCAAGCGAGGGTAGCGCCGCCTCAGACCCAGCAGGCTATGGCGAGCGGCCCCGCGAACGGAATGAAGGCCAAGGGCGAGCAGGTCAGTGCGGCACCCCATGGGCCCTGCTGTGGATTGAGGGCTGCGGGCGAAACGGGTGTGGGGACCGGCGATGCCGGTCCGGCGGCGGCGATCGCCGGGCCGAACGCGATCATCGGAACCGTAGCCGCGGCCACTATCGCTGCGCGGAGTCGATTTCTGGTCATGGTTTTCCTCCTGGTGGCGGCTGTGGCGCACCGCGCCGTTCCGGTGAGCCCTCGGAGTGCGCTCTTCTCATTGTGAGCGTCAGACCAGGGCATGTCACGGCCGTGGGCTACCCGTTTGTCTGCCGTGGGTGGGGTCCGCGAACAGGGCATGCTCCGGCGACACTCTGCTCGGATAGGGTGCTTGCGCTGTATCCGAATGATCTTCAGGGGGGACCATGTCCGAGACCGAGTTTGCTAGCGCGCCCACGACCGCGACGGCGCCGTCCTACGGGGCGCCCGCGTACCCGTCCTATCCGCAGCCCGCGCAAGCCCCGCAGCCGATGCAGGCCCCCGTGCAGTACGGGCCTCCGGTTCCGGGTGCGGTGCCCGCGCCGCCGCCGTCGAACGCCGGCTGGGCGGTGGCCGCGGTCGTCTTCTTCTGGCCGCTGGCGTTCGCCGCGTTCAACCACTCGTCCTCGGTGTACCCGAGGTGGGCGCTCGGCGACTACCAGGGTGCGCAGTACGCCTCCGACCGTGCCAAGCAGCTCGGGAAGATCTCGCTGGGGCTGGCAATCGGCCTCGGGGTGCTGTTCTTCATCCTCTACGGGGTGATCATCGCCGCCGCGATCAGCGGCATCGAGGACAGCACCAGCGGGTACTGATCTGCAGGTCTACGGACCGGTGTGTGCGAGGCGCCTGCACCGGTCCGTAGACTCTGGAGACCGTGAGCCTTACCCTCGGAATCGTCGGACTGCCCAACGTCGGCAAGTCCACCCTCTTCAACGCGCTGACCAACAACGACGTGCTGGCCGCGAACTACCCGTTCGCGACCATCGAGCCCAACGTCGGCCTGGTCGAGCTGCCCGATCCCCGGCTGGCCAAGCTCGCCGAGATCTTCGGTTCCGAGCGGCTGCTGCCCGCGACCGTGTCCTTCGTCGACATCGCAGGCATCGTGAAGGGTGCCTCCGAGGGCGCGGGCCTCGGCAACAAGTTCCTGGCCAACATCCGCGAGGCCGACGCCATCTGCCAGGTCGTTCGCGTGTTCGCCGACGATGACGTGGTGCACGTCGACGGTCGCGTCGACCCCGCCTCGGACATCGAGGTGATCGAGACCGAGCTCGTCATCGCCGACATGCAGACGCTGGAGAAGGCCCTCCCGCGCCTGGAGAAGGAAGCGAAGAAGAACAAGGAGCTCAAGCCGCTGCACGAGGAGGCGCTCAAGGCTCAGGCGTTCCTCGACGAGGGCAAGACCCTGTTCAGCGTCAAGGACAAGCTCGACTTCGGTCTGCTCCGCGAGCTGAGCCTGCTCACCACCAAGCCCTTCCTCTACGTCTTCAACGCCGACGAGGCCGTGCTCACCGACGAGGCGAAGGTCGCCGAGCTGCGCGCGTCTGTCGCCCCGGCGGACGCGGTGTTCCTCGACGCGAAGGTCGAGCAGGAGCTGCTCGAGCTGGACGAGGAGGACCGTCAGGAGATGCTCGACTCGATCGGTCAGTCCGAGCCCGGCCTGCACGCGCTCGCCAGGACCGGCTTCCACACCCTCGGGCTGCAGACCTACCTGACCGCGGGTCCCAAGGAGTCGCGGGCCTGGACCATCCACAAGGGCGACACCGCCCCGCAGGCGGCCGGCGTCATCCACACCGACTTCGAGCGCGGCTTCATCAAGGCCGAGATCGTCTCCTTCGACGACCTGGTCGCCGCCGGCTCCATGGCCGCCGCCAAGGCCGCCGGAAAGGTGCGCATGGAGGGCAAGGACTACGTGATGGTCGACGGTGACGTGGTGGAGTTCCGCTTCAACGTCTAGATCCACACCGCGAACGGGCGGTTTCCGGGACAAACGCCGAGTGCGCGTCCCGGAAACCGCCCGTTCGTCGTCGGTCCCGCTCCCGCTCGTCCTACGACAGCCACAGCGGGAGGTAGAACCTATGTCCGAACACGTCGCAGATCATGGGCACTTCCGGGTACACCATGAACTTGCGGCAGGTGAACCCACCCGCCACCGACCCGTCAGTGGATGTGTCGGCTGCAGAGGCGGTACCGGCGCCGGTGACAAGGCCGGCGGCCACCAGGACGGTGGCGGCGATGGTGGATGCGATACGACGATTCGTGACACGAGGCACGGTTGAACCCTCTCCATTCTGTGACGCCCGACGACGCTTCCGATTCCGCTGCCGGGAGGGCGATTCGACCCCGCGGACACCGTAGCGTGGTGGCCCGAATGCGGAGGCGGATTCGGGTTGGGTTCATCTGTGGCACTTGATGATTCGTATTACGCTACGCAAGTTTGTTGGCGCCGGAGCAAGGATGCTGCCACGGGAAGCGGCGCTTCCTGCCGTCACGACGATCCTCTGTCGGGTCGCGCGGTCGAGTCGGTGGAACGGCGTCAGATCCGGATTGTCGAGGCGGACCCGCTATCGGACGAGCACCGACTCGCGCAGCTAGCGCCCGTTCCGCGTTCCACGACAGCCGTCGGTAACGATCCGGTGCACCTACTGCCCAAGCCACGCGTGCGGCGCATGCTCGGCGTGGATACTGCACCCGTGACGCTCACCAAGCGAACCACCTTGTCGGCCATATCGATGGTGATGCTCGTTGTCGCGGGCCTGCTGGTTGCGGCCTCGGGGAGCAGTGGCGCCGCACCGCCGCCAGACTGGCAATACACGATGGTGGCGTTCAGCAACGTCAGCGACCGCGACCTGGATGTGTACGAGTCGGCGGACGCCACTCATTTCCAGCCCCTCCGACTGTCGGCGTATCGGCCCCCGTCAGGGGTGGTGCGCGACTCGAGCATCTTCCGGCACACCGACGGGGCCTACTACCTCACCTACACGACAGTCGACGGGGCGAACATCGGCTTCGCGCGCAGCAGTGACCGGATCAACTGGACGTACCTGGCCTCGTGGCCGGTCCCGTTCTGCTGCGCCTTCCTGCCGGGCACCGGGGACGGCACCGGCTCGGCGAGCCCGCCGGGCTCCTCGGGGTCGGCCGGGTTCAGCGACGGACCATCACTGTCGCCATTCACCACCAAGGCCTGGGCGCCCGAATGGTTCGTGGACGGCGACCGCGTCAACGTCATCCTGTCGATGTCGACCGGTGGAGGATTCGTGCCGTATCTGATGACGGCGCTGGACCCGTCACTCCGATTCTGGAGCCTGCCCGTCCCGCTCGACGGGATCGGCGCGGACCACATCGACACCACCGTGGTCAAAGTGGGATCGACCTACCATGCGTTCACCAAGAACGAGACGAAGAAGGTCATCGAGCATGCTGTCGCGTCGTCGGTGACGGGACCCTATTCGTTCGTCCCGCCCGGAAATTGGGGTTCACCGGTCGAGGGCCCGGCCGTGGTCCAGTTGCCGAACGGTGCCTGGCGGATGTACCTGGACGCCTACACCGAAGGAAAATACCTCTATTCCGACAGCACAGATGGGCTGAGCACCTGGTCGCCCGTGCAGGAGCTGCCAGGCCTTTCCGGGAAGGTGCGTCACGTCGGCGTGATGCGAGAGCCTGCGTAACGGCCCGCTCAGCGCCCCGAAACGGGCGCCTCGCTCAACGTCCTGCGGGTGACGAACCGCCGCGGCGTCCCCGACAGCGGATCGGTGAATTCCAGTTCCCGCGCGAGCAGTTGGAGCGGGAGGGAATGATCGTCCGGCGCCTCGGGCAGCAGGTCGGGGTAACGCCGGTCGCCCAGGATCCCGACGCCGAGTGCCGCCAGATGCACCCGCAACTGGTGCATCCGTCCGGTGTGCGGACGCAGGACCGTGTGCAGCACAGCACGTCCGGAGGCGCTCACGCCTGTTCCGCGCACCTCGACCGCCGTCTCGGCGTTGGGCTCACGGACGTCGTCGACGACGACCCGTAACTCGCCGCGCCGAGACTCGATGTGGTTGCGGTAGACGAGGGGGACGGCGCGCCCGGCGAGCGCCGGTGCGTCCGGGTCCCACGCGTGCGGTCGTGTCGACACCGCCTCGTAGACCTTCGCGACCCTCCGCTTCTCGAACAGCGACTGGTACGCGCCGCGCGTCGCGGGGCGGGCCGAGAACATCACCACGCCTGCGGTTCCGCGGTCGAGTCGATGGATCGGCGCCAGGTCCGGGTTGTCGAGGCGGACCCGCAACCGGACGAGTGCCGACTCTCGCAGGTAGCGCCCGCTCGGGGTGGTCGGGAGGAAGTGCGGCTTGTCGATCACGACGAGGTCGTCGTCGACGTGCAGGATCTCCTCGTGGAACGGCACCGGGTCCTCCACCGGCAGATCGCGGTGGTACCAGACGAACGTGTGCGCACCGAGCGCCGTGCCGCGATCGATCGGGTGGCCGTCGGTGCCCACGATCTCGCCGGCGTCGAACCGCCGGTACAGGTCGCCGGAGTCCAGGTGGTCGAACCTCGCGACGACGTACTCGACGATCGTCGCCCACGGCCCGGACGCCGGGACGCGCAGCCGCGTCGGTCCGACCCCGTCCTTGACGGGCAGCGGTGAGGGCATCGGCACGCTGGCCATCATCCCATCGCCATCGGCGACCGGGCGCGGCGCCGGGGTATCAATTGACAATTACGGCTTGTCAATCGACCGGATTGAAGTGTTAAACATTTTGAGACATCTCGGACCGAGCGCCCTAGGCTACCGCGGCGCGAGGTGACCCACACCTCACGTAGCGCTCATGTTGACGTACGACATCCGCGTACCTTCAGGCCGCAATCGCCGCGTCCTTGCAGGTCATGGGAGCAACAACCTGCAGTAGAGGCGTCGCGCCGCATTCGCGCCCCGAGATGAGGAGAACGAGTTGACCCCTTCGGTTGGAGGCCCCGCTGTGCCGGTGGCCATTCGTGACGATGGCTTCGATGGCGGTGTCCGGTGAGGGCGCCGGCCGCACTCCTCTTGGCAGTCGGATTGCTCATCGCCCCGGCAATCCAGCTCGCTCCGGCGGCGGGAGCGGCGCCGGGCGGTTTCGGCAGCTCGGACTCCGGCTCGTCGAGCGGCCCCGTCGATCCCGGCGGTCCCGGCGGTCCCGTCGATCCTGGCGGTCCCGGCGGTCCCGTGACGGGTAACCTGCGCGGCCCGCTGAGCACCAGCGGTCGCTACATCGTCGACTCGAGTGGAAACCGGGTCAAGCTGAAGTCCGGAAACTGGCACGGATCCAGCGGCACCTGGAACGGCAGCGGAGACGACGACGACCCGGCCAACAACAACGCCGGGGAGGTGGGGCATCGCGCACCACTCGGACTGGACCGGGTGCCGATGGAGACGATCATCCACGACTTCAAGGCCCTCGGGCTGAACAGCATCCGGCTGCCATTCTCCAACCAGATGATCCGCGACACCCGGCCGGTGAAGGGGCTGACCGCCAACCCGGCACTGAACGGACTGACGCCGCTCGAGGTGTACGACAATGCGGTCCATGCGCTGACCGGCGCAGGCCTGGCCGTCATTCTCAACAATCACACCACGTCCTCTCGGTGGTGCTGTGGCCTGGACGGCAACGAATTCTGGAATTCGGGTCAGAGCACCGAGGCATGGGTGAACGACTGGGTGTTCCTGGCCGAGCGGTACAAGAACGATCCGGGCGTCGTCGGCGCCGACCTGCGCAACGAGGTGCGGCGCACCACCTGGCACGACCCGAACTGGGGGTGGGGCGACAATCAAGACTGGGAAGCCGCCTCCGAACTGGCGGGCAACCGGATCCTCAAGGACGCCAACCCGAATCTGCTCATTATGATCGAGGGCCTCAACTGGCAGGGCGTCCCGACGGACATCACCCCGCACGAACGCCCGATCCTGAAGCCGGTGAAGACGATATCGACAACGCTGGTGCGCTCGCACAAGCTGGTCTACGCGGCCCACTTCTACGGCTTCATCGGGCCGAACCACACCGGCGCGTCGGGGATGGGCGAAACCCACGACCCCCGCTTCCGCGACATGTCACGCGAGGAACAGTTCCGGGCGATGGATGAGCTGGCCGGCTATGTGGCCACGACACCGGACCAGCATTTCACCGCACCGGTGTGGGTAAGTGAGTTCGGCATCGGCAAGGGCGCCGAAGGTGCGGACAAGGCCTGGTTCGACAACATGGTCGACTACCTGACCGAGCGGGACCTGGACTTCGCCTACTGGCCCATTGTCGGCTTCCAGCATGAGGACAAGGGCAACGATTGGGGCCTGCTGCGCTATGACACCGACGGCAGCAGGCGCAGCGTCCTCGACTCCGACGACTGGCGCGGTGCGCACATTCGCCGGCTCTTGACCGCGGGCGGCATGACGGGACAGACCGATCCGGTTCGCAGTTGGTCCATGCTCTATGGGGAACACCGCGACGACAACGCCTCGCTGCGCGCCTCCAACGACTGGGACCCCGGTGCCCGCAAGCTGGCCTGCCCTGACGATCAGCGTCTGGTCGGTATCGCCAGCGGGGGCAAGCGCGGGCTGTGCACCGACGCGACCGAGGGCGATCTGTGGAGGCCCGGCACCGAGGCGACTGTGGTCACAAAGGAACAGGTGACCACCGACTGGGCCACTGGCTTCACCAAGTATCAGTGCTCCGAGGGGCAGTTCATGATCGGCTACAGCGTGCGCGGCGACGGCATGTCGGCGATCCTCTGCGCACCGGGTCGCATCCCGCTGGCCGGCGCCGGCCGCACCCTGTGGGGCGACCACCAGGACACCCGCCCCGCGTCGGGTGAGGGCGGCGACTACGCGAGCGGCTACCGTAAGGCGCAATGCGATGCTGACGAATACGCCGCCGGGATCGCCTTCTCCTGGTCGAACAATCGCGGCGGCCACCCGGATGCCCTCTATTGCCGCTCTCTCAGGTGAGCCACCGGCACCCGTGATCGGGGCGTCGCCGAGCCGGGCGATCTTCCTCGCCCGGCCGGTGTCGTAGATATCGACGAACGGGCGGTTCCCGGAGCAAACGCCGAGTGCGTTTCCCGGGAACCGCCCGTTCGTCGTGTCAGATGCGGTGGGTCAGGCGCGCACGAACAGGCGCATGGACTCCTCGACCACGGCGTCGCGGGACCGCCCGTCGGGGTCGGCCTCGGGGCGCAGCCAGATCGAGGCGTGGTTGAGGATGCCGTGCAGGCAGTGCAGGGCAACGGACGGGTCGGGGCAGTCGAACTCGCCCGCCTCGACACCGAGGTCGACGACGCGGCGGAAGAGCTGGTCGTGGCGTCGGCGCATCGTCTTGATCAGCTCGCCGTGCTCCGGTGGCCACGGAGCGGGGAACGAGAACACCTTCCCGACTTCGGGGTAACGCACGGTGAGGATGTGCAGCTGCTCGGCGATCAGTGTGCGCAGCTGGTCGGTCGCGGATCGGTCGGCGGCCCCGTCGAGGGCCTCGCCGAGGCTGGTCAGCACGTCGGTGGTGAGCTTCTCCAGCGCCTCGGCGACCAGCGCGTCCTTGCTCGGAAAGTAGTGGTACAGAGTCGCTTTCGCGATGTCGGTGCGCTCGGCCACATCCTCGAACCGCATGCCCTGATATCCGCTGCTGGAGAGGATCTCGAGCGCGGCGGAGATCATCTCCGCCTTACGACGATCGCGACGGCGGGCGGCGCGTCCCGCCTGGGCGGCGGGTTCCCCCTCCACGGTCGAAGTCATCGCCCGATCATATCGGGCGTCCGGGGCGGGAAGACCTGCCGTGACGTGGGCGGGAGCGGGGATGAGGATCAGCTAAATCCAACCAGAAGGGCGATTAACCGACTTAATAGGCTAAAGTTCGACCCTAGGGTCGATAAATGGCGAAAGGTGCGTCCGATGACCGAGGCGACAGGACACGGGGCCGGCTACTTCGAGCGGGTCTCCGACCATCGGTTCGTCCCGACCCCGCACGCGATCGGTGCGTGGGCGGCCGACGAGCAGCACTTCAGCCCGGTGGCAGGGTTGGTCGTCCACGAGATCGAGCGGACGCGCGCGAGCGAGGGGCGTCCCGCCCTGCCGATGGGGCGCATCAGCTTCGACATCCTCGGCCGAATCGCTCTCGAGGAGTTCGACGTTCACGTCGAGATCGTCCGGCCCGGCCGGACCATCGAACTGGTCCAGGCGACGGTGGTCATCGCGGGCCGTGCCGTGGTCACCGCCAGGGCCTGGTACCTGGCCGACCTGGACACCACCGCCGTCGCCGGGGGAGAACCCGCCACGCTGGCGAGCCCCGAGTCCGCCTCGCCCTGGCCGATGGGCTCGGTGTGGCCCGGCGGCTACGTCGCCTCGCTCGACATCCGGCAGGTCGGCATGCCGAGCGCGGGGCGCGCCACGGCCTGGGCGTCGACATCGGTGGATCTGGTGGCGGGCGAGCGGTCCGGCAGCCTGGCCTCATTCCTCGCCCTGGTCGACACCGCGAACGGCATCGGAGTGCTACAGGACCCGACCAAGTGGATGTTCCCGAACCTGGACCTGACCATCCACCTGTACCGCCAGCCCGAGGGTGGGTGGACCGGGCTCGATACCACCGTCACCTTCGGCCCGACGGGGCAGGGGCTGACGAGCACGGTCCTGCACGACGTCCAAGGTCCCGTCGGCTGTGCGCAGCAAATCCTCACCGTCCGGCCGTTGCCGGAAGCCGCGGTTCCGACGAGCTAGGGCGCCAGGCCTCACAACGTGAACGTGAATGGCCCCGCCTCAGGCGGGGCCATTCACGTTTCAGGCTTGCGCCAAACCACATGGCCCGGCGCACTCTCTCGGGTCCGTCAGATCACGGCACCCTCGAAGAACACGGCGTACAGCCCGCGGACGACGAACGCCGCGACGAAGAGCGGACCCCTGATCGGATCGCCGGCATTCGCCCCCGCCTGTAGCCAATTCATGATCTCGATCGAACCCATGTCCCCACTCCTCATGTCATGTCGAACCGATATCCAGCGGCGATGTCGCCATCGCGCGGGCCGAGGTTACCGGCAGCGGGTCGGGCCCGAGGGCGAATCTCCGCGTCGGGCAGCAGCCCCACGCCCACCTCTCCTGGGCGGATCGAGGGTATTCGGTGAACAGTGGGGAAATAACTGCGGAACAGATCATGGACGTCTAGGGTCATCTGGAATTTGTCCCTACCGCACCTGAGGTGGCTTGTGTCCTTTCCGCCCACCAATGTCTCCCGCCGCGCTTTCCTGGCCGGCCTGTCCGTACTCGGTGGCGCGAGCCTGCTGCCCGCCGCCGCGAACGCCACCCCCGTCCTGCGCCAGGCCCCCGACGGCGGGGCGGGACTGATCCGCAACCCCGAGTTCGGCAACGGCGTGATGGCAGGGGTGCCGCGCACCGACGGCGCGACATTGTGGACGCGCGTCGGCGCGGCGGGGGGTACCGGCAGCGTCAGTACCGGCAGCATCGGGACGGGCAGCCTCGGCAGTGGGAGTGCCGGGAGCAGCGCCACGGGCGGCGAGTTGGCGTTGATCGTCTCGAAGCGTGAGGACCTGTCCAGCCCGGTTCTCGCCGAACGGGTTCAGGTGCGTGAAGATGCCGACGGCACAGTGCATTTCGATGTGAACGGCCTGGCGCCGGGTGAGACCTACTACTACCAGTTCCGGGGCAACGGGGGCGAGTCGCCGGTCGGTCGGTTCCGGACGCTGCGGCCCGCCGACTCCAACGAGCCGGTCCGCATCGGTTGGTTCACCTGCCAGGGCTTCGAGGAGGGCTACTACGCGGCGCACCGGCATCTCGCCGCGGAGGACCTCGACTTCGTCGTGTGCCTGGGCGACTACGTGTACGAGTTCACCAAGCCGGGCGTCCGTGGTGTCGCGACCAATGCGTTCCCGCAGACCATCGACGGCATGCGGGACAAGTACCGCCAGTACCGCACCGACGCGGATCTGCGGCTGATGCACAGCGAGCACGCCTTCATCCCGATCTGGGACGACCACGAGTTCCGCAACAACTACAGCAAGGAAGGCTGGACCTTCCCGGTGGTCTCCGACATCGACGCCGCGGTCGGGTTCCAACAGAAGAAGCAGTGGGCGTGGCAGTCGTGGTTCGAGCACATGCCGGTTCCCCGTTTCGCCAACGACCCGACACGCACCTACCGCTCGCTGCGCGTGGGCAAGACGGTGGAGCTGTTCGCGCCGGACACCAGGCAGTACCGCGACAAGCAGGCCTGCGACGACGCCGAACTCGTCGTCTGCGCCGAGGCCGATGCGGCCAGCCGGACCATGCTCGGAGCGACGCAGAAGCAATGGCTGCTCAACGGGCTGACCGGATCGGATGCGCGATGGAAGGTGATCGCGAACGCCAACATGATGATGGGCATGGTGGTGGCGGACGACGGCGCCCGCGCCTACATGGACACCTGGGACGGCTATGGCGCCGAGAGGACCGAGATCCTGTCCACTGCGGCCCAATCGGTGGACAACCTGGTCCTGGTGACCGGTGACGACCACGACGGATGGGCGGGCGAACTGTGGGACACCGGGTTTGCGCCTGGCACGCCGAGCGGTGCCCAGGGGAACGCGCCCGGCGCCCGGCGCGCGGGCGTCGAGTTCGTCGTCCCGTCGGTCACCTCCGCCAACACCGGGGACGGCGGAGCCACCGGCAGCAGTGACACGGGCGCGGCGCGGGCCGAAGAGGCGAGCAGGCGCGCCAAGAACCCGCACCTGCGGCACGCCAACATGGTCGATCACGGCTACGGGGTTCTCGAGGTCGACGCGTCCGAGGCGCGCTTCCAGTTCCGTACCGTCGACAAGCTGAATCCGAACTCGGGCGTGGAGACGACGAAGGCGCTGCGCACCCCGGCCGGGCAGTCGGTGATCGAGACCCTGTGACCCGCATCGAGATCACGTGAGCCGCAGGCACACGTAGCGGAGCGGTGTACACGGTCGCCCCTCACCCGTATTCGGGTGAGGGGCGACTCCCGTAGATGGCCAGCTGAGCCCGACGGTGTTCCGCCGGGCATACTTGCTCGGCGAGGTGCGCTGTATCTGCGGCGGGTCGAGAGGGGTGAGTCGGTGAATCCGAAAACCGAGGCGCGACGGATGCGCATCAACCACTGGAACGACGAGGACAACGTCATCCACTTTCCGGTCAACCCGTTCGAGATCGCGAAAAGCCTTGGCATCGACGTTCACCGAGTGCACCTCGACGACTCGCTGGCCGGCTTCATCGTGCGGGAGGAGCACGGGGGCCCGGTCGAAATCTACGTGAACAAGTCGGACAGTCCCGTTCGACAGCGGTTCACCGTCGCCCATGAGTTGGGCCATTTTGCGCAGCGTCAGGGGGACAAGGAGCCGATGGGGTTCGTCGATGAGCGCGCCGAACTCGCGTCGGCTGGAGCGGATCCCCATGAGGTCTGGGCGAACAGCTTCGCTGCTGAACTGCTGATGCCTGCCGCCATCGCCAAGAAGTGGTGGGCGAAGGGATCATCCGTCGACGAACTCCGGAGAAAATTCAATGTCTCGACACCGGCGATGAATTACCGACTCGCCAACCTGGGGCTGCTGAAATGAGCGCGGAGGTAGACGGCCTGTCGGGGAGCGGCGCAACGACGCAGCCGTCCGGCGAGGACGAGCCGACCCGGGTGTGGCAGGCGTCGGTACTCGAGAAACTCCAGCGCGCCGAAGAGCTGGAAGACGAGGCGAAGCGGGCCCGACCTGCGGGCCGAGCCGGGGGTGAGGCTCCCGACGGCGACTCGAGTGAGAGCTCCGATGCGGAGCAGGACACCCGGACCGCCCTGGAGGCCCAGAAGCTGCGCATCCAGACGTTGAAGGCGGAGAACCGGCAGCAGGACATCCGTCTGCGCAAGCGCCTCGCGTACTGGGCGATTGCCTTCGTCGGCGCGCAGTTGGTTGCCTCGAACATCTTCTTCGGTGTGTACATCTTCTCGAACAGGGCCGACGCCAGTTCCCAGGTGATGACCGCCTGGCTGGCGGCGTCGGTGATCGAGGTGATCGGCATCTTGCTGGTGATCGCACGCAGCTTGTTCCCGGTGAAGGGCGGGAACGGAGGCGGTTCGGCAGCGAAGGCCGAGTAGCAGAGCCCAACCACGACCCCGGGCCATCGCGGTGCCCGTTGGTTTCGCCTCAGGCGGCGAAGGGGAGTTGGTTGCGCCGGTTGTGTGCCGGCAGTGGTTGTCGGTGGGGGTCGACCCAGGCGGGTGGGGTGAACCAGGGGTGGCCATCGTCTTTGCTGATGGTCACGGTCCAGTCGCCGCGGTGGATGGTGGTGTGGTGGAAGCGGCAGAGCAGCACCAGGTTTGACAGGTTGGTGGGGCC